>CAYXAF010000059.1:0-13369 GCA_964463035.1 uncultured Flavobacterium sp. | reverse complement strand
AGACCATTGATTAAAAACTCTCCTCCTTTTAAAATTTTTTCAAAATCGGATTGGGAAAAAGTTATAAATGGAATTAAAAGAACTAACAGAATTATATATTTTTTGTCGGACATCAATGATTTTTTTTAAAAAAATACCATAAGAAATAAAGAGAGATGAAAGACATTAAAAATTGCACTATAATTTCATAAGTATTCCCAATTTCAAATATTACATACGAAATATATAATTGATTAACACAAACTAATAGTGCTAAAATCAATAAAATTTTAGTTCCCATAGCATTTTTACCAAGTTATTGTCGCACAACCATCGTCTCCAATTGAAACATGTAAGTTTATGCTGTCCATATCATGTGCTAGCATGTATGCCTTTATTTTTTTGTAGCATCCCATTCCACTTGAAACTCCACAAGCTTTACATGAACCACCTTGTACGGCAATACCTCCTTCGGTTGGACCTAAAATCAACAAATTACTATCCTTACTATTTTCATTTAATGAAAAAATGATAGTTGAAGAATGTGTTTTGTTTTCTTGATTAAGTGAAAATAATCTTAATGATCCAACGCTAGCATCAATCAATTTGGACATTCTTTGAATATCTATATCAGCAGATTTAAACTCCTCAGAGCTTACTGTACTTGATATAGTAATTTTTTCTTGTGCATTTACACTAAATACACCTAAAAACACTGTGGCAACTAAGCCAAAAAATATTTTTTTCATAATTTTATAAAATTTAGATTTTGCCTACTATCTTTTTTGGGTTTCTGTTCGGCTTCTTTTCCCCGCTACAAAAGTATTTTTCTTTGTTAAACAAATAACCATTCCTTACGATTTCTTTACTTGAATTCTATGGTATCAGTAAACGAATTTCAGGCAATGTAGTAAAAATTTTCTTGCAACTACCATTATGACGCATAATGTGGTAAAACTCAATACTACAGACGACTTAACAAAAGCTGAAACATTGTTTAAAAAACACAAAATTAGGCATATACCTGTGGTAAAAGATTCAAAAATAATTGGGATGCTTAGTTATACCGATTTGCTTAGAGTCTCGTTTGCAGATGCTGTGGACGATGAAGAAGATGTTGATACTACGGTTTATAATATGTTTAGTGTAGAACAAGTGATGACAAAAAACCTAACAACCATCAAAACTGAAACAACCATTAAAAAAGCTGCCGAAATTTTAGCGACCAACGAGTTCCACGCCTTACCCGTAGTAGAGGGAGGCTTGCTGGTGGGCATTATAACTACTACCGATATTATAAAATATTTTTTAAGTCAATATCCGTCTTAATCTTTTTCTTCTAAAATAAACAAATCTTCTACCGGTTTATTAAAAAATTTAGCAATTTTTAAGGATAAAACTGTAGAGGGGATATATTTGTTTTTCTCTATTGCGTTTATTGTTTGTCTGCTTACTTTAATAGCATTTGCTAACTCTTCTTGAGTTATATTTTTTATTGCTCGTTCTATTTTTATGTTATTTTTCATTTATAAATTCGATTTATATTTATAAAGCAAATAATTAAATCGAAATACAAAAACTATAATAGATATAAATAAGTTTACAACCATTATTTTAAAAAATGTTATTCCATAGATAAAAATAAAACAAAATAACAAAAACACATAACTCAAAAAAACAGAAAATTGTAACGATGATAATCTAACACTTGCTACAAATTCGTCCTCATTCTTTTCTCTTGAAAACATAATCAGAAACCCACCTATTAGCGTAAGGGTTCCAATTATTGTAAAGTCAACGTATACCGTAATCCATTTAAAATAAAAAGTATCGATAAGGTTTGAATCGCCTACTATTGCGAATACTTTACTTTTAATAGTTTCAAAATTGTAATTTGTAAATAACCCGAACATTAGGGCTACAAAAGACGGAACAAACAATAGCCAACCATATAATTTGAATTGATTTGGCAATAAATAAAATGTTTTCATAATAAATAGTTTTAAGATTATTTTACAAATGTAAAACAAAGTTTACATATATACAAATAAATTTTACAAATTGTAAACTTTACTTTACATATGTTTTTGTTTAAAAACTAAAAATCTTTGCCTATTTTTGCAATCCTAAATTAAAATATAATAAACGAATTATATTTATGCGGTTCAACTCCCCTCTCTTTTGGAGGGTTCGGGGTGAGATTCAAAAAACGTAATTATTTAATTCGTCTATTATATATAAAAAGAATAAAGTGGGAAGTAAAAATAAACTAAAACGATTTAAAGAAAACGAAACTTTTGCCAATGTAATTCAGCCAACTCGTGAAGAAGTGTTTGGAAATTTGCTTGGTTTAAAAGGAAATTGGCATCAAAAATTTTTTAAAAATAATAACCCTATAGTGTTGGAATTAGGCTGTGGTAAAGGCGAATACACGGTTGCATTAGCAGAAAAATTCTCCAATAAAAACTTTATTGGTATTGATGTAAAAGGTTCTCGTTTTTGGAGAGGTGCTAAAACAGCCGTTGAAAATAACCTAAAAAATGTTGCTTTTGTTCGGACACAAATCGAGCTTATTGAACACGTTTTTGCCAAAAACGAAGTGTCTGAAATTTGGATAACCTTCCCCGATCCGCAAATAAAATACAAACGAACCAAGCACCGAATGACGAACGAGGTTTTTATTAAAAACTATCGTAAAATACTACAACCCGAAGGTGTCGTTCACCTGAAAACCGACAGCGAATTTATGCATGGTTATACGCTGGGCTTGCTTCACGGGCTGAAATTGGAGGTTTTATATGCCAATCATAATATCTACAAAAATGAAGGAGCCCCCGAAGAAGTTACCAGTATCCAAACCTTTTACGAACAAAAATATTTAGCCCAAAACAAACCCATAACCTATATTAAATTTAAGATTAACGATTAGCTATAAATTTTAAAATTTATTCCTATTGGTAGTGCAAGAATTTATACTCGTTCCTAAATAAAAAATACGAGCCTATCAGCCAACAACCGATTTTTATGCGAAAATTAACCATAGACGAGCTCAACCGGAAGAGCATCAAGGAGTTTAAAGCAGCCAAAAAAACACCTATTTGCATTGTTTTAGACGATGTGAGGAGTTTGCACAATATTGGGTCGGTTTTTAGAACTTCCGATGCATTTTTACTCGAAAAAATATATTTATGTGGCATCACAGCTACACCTCCTAACAAAGAAATGAACAAAACGGCACTCGGAGCCACCGAAACAGTGGACTGGGAATACCAAAGAAACATCACAGATGTTTTGCAACAGCTAAAAAACAAAAATTATACCATCCTGTCGGTTGAACAAGTAAAAAATTCCATGTTTTTGAATACTTTCGAGGTAGATAAAACAAAAAAATATGCCTTAATTTTTGGCAACGAAGTGATGGGCGTTTCAGATGAGGCTATTCAACTGTCCGATACTTGTTTGGAAATACCGCAATTAGGCAGTAAACATTCTTTAAATATTTCGGTGAGTGTGGGGATTGTGGTGTGGGATTTATTTCAAAAGTTACAAAATTCATAACAATAATTTAACATTAAAAACCAAGATATAAAGCACCTTTGTAAAATAATATAGAATACATTTTTATGGAACAAATATTTATTGTAATGCTTGTGGCACTTGCCATTTTAGCAATAATTGATTTGATGGTAGGAGTTAGTAACGATGCTGTTAATTTTTTAAACTCAGCCATTGGTTCAAAAGCTGTACCTTTTAAAACCATTATGATAGTTGCCAGTATTGGTGTTGCCTTGGGTTCTATTTTTTCGGAAGGGATGATGGAGATTGCCAGAAGTGGTATTTTTAACCCCGCAATGTTTAGTTTTAAAGAGGTTATGTTCATTTTTATAGCCGTAATGATAACCGATGTTTTGCTATTAGATGTATTCAATTCATTAGGCTTACCTACGTCCACAACTGTTTCAATAGTATTTTCGTTATTAGGTTCAGCTGTTTGTATAGGGGCCTACCATATTATAACTAAAAGCGGAAGTTTTTCTGAATTAACTTCATATATTAATACCGATGAAGTTCCTAAAATTATTTATAGTATTTTACTTTCGGTAATTTTATCGTTTACAATTGGTGCTATTGTTCAGTATTTATCTCGAATTGTATTTACATTTGATATTGATAAACGTGTAAAATATGTAGGAGGAATTTTTGGCGGCTTAGCAATTACAAGTATCATCTATTTTATATTTTTTAAAGGATTAAAAAATTCAACCTTACTTTCGCACGAAATGAAAGATTGGATGAAAGGCAATCAACTGCTGTTTGTTATTTCAAATTTAGCTTTATGGATCATCGTTTCACAAATATTAATAAGCAATTTTAAACAAAATATTTTTAGAATTATCATTGTTGTAGGTACCTTTTCTTTGGCTTTAGCCTTTGCCGGTAACGATTTGGTTAATTTTATAGGTGTATTTATTGGAGGGTTAGATTCTTTTAAAATTTATATAAACAATGGCAAAAACCCCGATATGCTGATGGGTGAATTAGCCAATATAAACAATCCTGCCAACATTGTCTATATTTTAATTGCTGGTTTTATTATGGTTTACACGCTTTGGACGTCTAAAAAAGCTAAAACGGTAATCGAAACAGAACTAAATTTAACCAGACAAGATAACAAAGGAGAAGACAAATATCCCTCAAATTATTTATCAAGAGTTATTGTAAGAGGTGTTATGTACATAGGGCAAATTATTAATAGATTTTTACCTCAAAATTTACAACTTAAAATAGAAAAACAATTTAAAAAACCTGTTTTAAAATCAAAAACCATGGTTGATGAGCCCTTGTTTGACATGGTTCGAGCTTCGGTAAACCTTATGGTTGCTGCAATTTTAATTGCTTACGGGACTTCGCAAGGCAAACCCCTTTCAACTACCTATGTAACTTTTATGGTGGCTATGGGGACTTCGTTTGCAGATAGGGCGTGGGATAGAGAAAGTGCTGTTTTTAGAGTGGCTGGTGTGCTAAACGTAATTGGAGGATGGTTTGTAACAGCAATTGTTGCATTTTTGTTTTCGGCAAGTATTGCTTTGTTGTTAAAATTTGGAGAAATAATCACCTTTGTAGGGTTAATAATTTTGGTAGCAATTGCCTTGTATAAAAGCAAACAAATGCACACAAAAACAACGAAAGCAAAAGAAGAAAAGCAAAACCAACTACGGATTGTAGATATTATTACCATCAAAGAAGTTGTTTTTGAAAGCTCTAAACACATTTCAAATATTGTAAACAAAGTAAACAAAATTTATACCTTCGTTGTAAATGGATTAGGTTTAGAAGATTTGTCAAAAATAAAAGGCAGTAAAAAAGAACTTAAAAAACTCGAAAAAGAAGTAGAAGAGCTCAAAGGAAACGTGTATTACTTTATCCGAAATTTAGACGAAACATCCGTTGAAGCCAGCAAATTTTATGTGTTAGTTTTAGGGTTGTTGCAAGATATGGTGCAATCAGTAGGGTATATTACTCAAAATAGTTATTCGCACGTGGACAATAACCATAAAAAACTAAAATTCAACCAGATACGCGATTTAAAAACAATCGAAGTAAAAGTAAAACAACTTTTTAAAGATATTGAAGAGGTTTTTAAAACCAATAATTTTGAAAAAATTGATCAAATATTGGCCGAGAAAGAAGAAACATTAAAAACTATATCTAAACTAATCGAAAAACAAATAGACCGAATTAGAACCACCGAAACAAGCCCTAAAAACAGTAAATTATATTTTTCTATATTGTTAGAAACCAACGATTTAGTAAATTCAACCATGGAACTTTTAGAGTTATTTAAAGAGTTTAATTTACACAAAAAATAAATCTACAAAAAAACGCTATCCGAAAATAGCGTTTTTTTATTCAATTTGTTAAACCCAGATTACGCATTAGATTTTGTTATGAAAACTAAAGACAAAAAAAATTAAGGACTCATGGACTATTTTTAGATGAGCAATACTTTTGTATTTTGAATCTAAAAAGTAGGAGTAAGTACTTAATTTTAAAGTAGATTTAGTTTGTAATAGAACTCTAATGCGTAATCTGGGTTAAATATCATCAAAAACAATATCTGTATAACTGTCCTTTGAAGGTGAACCATCTACATCATACTCTCGTTTATAATCTTTTTGATGCCTTTCAGAAATTACTTCTTCGCCTTTGTGTTCCAATACATAATCGGTCATTTCGTTTAAAATTTCTTTAAATGCCACAAAATCTTCTTTATATAAATAAATTTTATGCTTTTTAAAGTGGAAAGAACCATCTTCTTCGGTAAATTTTTTACTCTCGGTAATGGTTACATAAAAATCATCAGCCTTGGTGGCTCTAACATCGAAGAAATACGTTCTTCGTCCGGCACGCAATACCTTCGAAAAGATTTCATCTTTTTCTTGTCTTTCAAAATCATTCATAGTCCAATTCAATTTTAAATTTTTGATACAACCAAAAGTCTAAAAAAAAATAATACAAACCAATTTTTTAATCATTTTTTTTTTAATAATTTTAAAAACAACAAATTGTAATTTGTTTTTGTTTTATAAATCATTGATAAACAAACAGTTAGTTTATTATATAAAAACCATCTTTATCTGTGCTATATATTTTAATTTTTGATTTCTGGGTTATTTTTTCTACAAATTCTACAAGTTTTTTGGGGTTACTACCATCAATTATTAGTGTTTTAGGTTTAATTTTAGTAATAAGTTCGCTTATTTTTAAATTCCTAACCTTTGAAAGCACCAGAACATCTGCCTGAGGTAGGTTATCAATGGAAGTATAATCATCAACAACAACTATTTTTTTATGCTTAAAATAATACATCTTTTGAAGCGGTAAATACTTAATTTTGAACGGTTTATCTCGTAAATAATCAATCATAATTGTTTTATTTTTGATTAAACTATCGCTGCTATAAATGTTAATATTTTCGTGGTTTTTAAATGCCAATGTTGTTCCAAAATGCTGAAAAACAACACATTCTGACGACTGTTTTTGTGTATATTTTTCATAAAAAGAAACCGATTGCAAAACCATGAAACTGATGATACTTGCTTGTAAAAAAATAAATTTTCGGGTTAATAAAAAAAAGGAAATAAAAACCAAAAAAATATAACTTAAAAAGGTTAAAAACCCTGAAAAATGAATATTTTGGATGTTATTTAACTCAATATTTGATAAAAATTCGACTGATTTTAGCATAACAGAAGTAAAAAATTCCAATAGTAAACCTAAAAAATAGGCAATTTTAGGTAGAAAAAAATTAAAAGGAATAATCAATAACCCCAAGACTAAAACAGCTGTTGAAAGTGGAATAACTACCAAATTAGCCACAAAAAACAACATCGGAAATTGATGAAAATAATATAAACTTAATGGTAAAACACCTATTTGTGCAGCAAAAGTTATTTTTAACGTATCTAAAAAATAATTGATTACTTTATGGTTTACTTTTGGAATTTTTTGCATCAAGGGCATAAACCAAGCAATCGAAAACACAGCCAAAAAGCTTAGTTGAAAGCCTACTTCAAACAGATATTTAGGTTCAAAAAGTAGCATTAAAAACATTGCAACAGCCCATATATTAAAGGTTTGGTAATTTTTATTCAGGGTTTTGCTCAAGGCAAAAAACGTGAACATAACCACCGCCCGAACCACCGAAGCCGAAAAACCCGAAAGCAACGCAAAACTCCATAAAAAAACCATTAAAAACATAAATTCGGACCAAGGGTGTTTCTTAAAAAACGTAAAAAACTGTAAAAAAGCCTGTAAAAAAAGGTAAATAATTCCAATATGTAAACCCGAAATTGCCAAAACGTGCATTACGCCTGTTTGGGAAAATTTTTGTAGTGTTTCTGCTTCCACATCTTGCCTTTGCCCAAAAACGAGTGCTTCGATAATGTGTTTTACTTGGGGCTTAAAACAATGAATATCAAAACTTTGAATTAATTTTTCTCGAAAATTAGCCACATAAAACTCAACGTTTTTTTCTTGCCCTACAACTTTATAATTATCATTTGTTAAATAAACTTGTTTATAAACCTCTTGATTAGCTAAATATTTTTGATAATTAAATTGATTTGGGTTCTTGGGAGGAATAATTTCAACTAATGCTGCATATATAAGTAATTTTGTGCCTGTTTTAAGAGGTTTTATAACTGTTTTAGGAGCATTAAGCAATATTCTCCCAAATGTTTTTTGTTGATTGACTTGTTTAACCTCTAAAAAATATTTTTCGCTTTTGAGCGTTGGTTTTAGCCGTTCGGTAACTGTGGCAACTATTAAAATTGGTTTTTCAGGAGCTTTTTTTGTATAATGATTATTGTAAAAAGGCTGATAATGAACCGAATAGCTAAACATACCTAAGCCAAATGCAAAAATATAAACCGAAACAGAAAATGCAATTCCAAACGAAAATTTATTAAAATAATACATAAAAAAAGCAACGACAAAAACGATTGAAGTTGCTAAAATATACCCTGAGGTTTGAATTGAAAAACAAAATTGATTGGCAAAAACAATCCCTCCTAAAAACCAAAAAAGCATCGAAAGGATGGGTAATTTTTGTGGTTTTATGATTGAAAAAGCCATTAGTAAGCCTGTTAAACCTTCATAATTTCGGCTTCTTTAACCGCTAAAATTTCGTCAATTTTTTTGATGTAATTATCCGTTAATTTTTGGATGTCTTCTTCTGCTTTTTTACAATCATCTTCAGATGTTCCTTCTTTTTCTTCTTTTTTAATGTCTGTATTTGCGTCTTTTCGATGATTCCGAACCCCTATTTTTGCCTCTTCGGCTTCGTGTTTGGCTTGTTTTACTAATTCTTTTCTTCGTTCTTCGGTTAGGGGTGGCACGCTTATAATGATGGTATCACCATTATTCATGGGGTTAAAACCAATATTAGCAATCATAATTGCTTTTTCGATGGGGTGTAACATACTTTTTTCCCAAGGTTGTATGGTTATGGTTCGGGCATCGGGCGTGTTTATATTGGCAACCTGAGATAAAGGCGTTTGCGAACCATAATAATCTACAAAAACACCTCCAACCATGGCTGGTGAGGCTTTGCCTGCTCTAATGTTTAATAATTCTTTTTCCAGATGCTCAATCGATTGGTTCATAGCATCTTTTGTAGAGTCAATTATAAATTTTAGTTCTTCGGTCATAGTATTATGGTTATTTTTTAATTACTATTATGTTAAGGGGTTTCTAAAAGTTTGTTTTTGTTATAAAACCAATTTTTAAAAGTCTTTTTAATTTGTTTAATTTCTTGCACAAAGTTAAAATATTTTTTTTAATTTCTATCAATGTGCCTCTAACCAATTTTTTCCTGTTCTCTTTTTTTAAAATTATACATTTTGTGATAGTATGCTTGTTAAAAACAAAACCGTGCGTTTTTCTAAAGGGGACTTCTAAAAATTGGTTTTCTAACGAAAAATTTGTTATTTTTAAGAAGTAGAAGGCAAAATTTAAAAAGAACTTCTTGTAATAAAAATGAATTTTTAGAAGTCCCCTTAAGTTTATTTTTCAGTTTTTTATGATTTTCAAACAAATCATACAAAGTAAGTTTTGTTAAATTTTAAAATATACTTAATTTTTTAAAAAATTTGTTCGTTTTATTAATGAATTTTAAACGTATGTATATAAAAACTACCATAATTTTAAGATTTAACACACCTTAAAAACAGGCAGAAAAACTGCTTTTTTTATCAAAAAAGTTGTGTAACTTTGTTTCAGAAAAACGATGTTTATAAACCCTTTAACCTTTAAAAATTATTAAAACAAAAATCGTTAAAACTCTGGTTCTTGCCCTTGTTTTTTGGGCAGTGGGCAGTTGCAATAAAGAAGACGAAGGCAACCAAAACAGCAATTGCGAAGCACTGCTACCAGCAGAAACAACCACAGGAGCCAACACCTTTGGTGTAACCATAAATGGTAAGGTGTATATACCAAGAGACCCAACAGGAACTTCTTATTGGGGCGTACCATCACATGGAGTTGTTTTCGCTGGTAATTATCCACAAACATGGTATGAAATTATAGTAAGAGATGGGGCTAGTTCTGTCGGCTTTAGAATGTGGATACACTTTAAGGATTTATTTTTCACGGGAGTTGGAAAACATATTTTAAAACAAAGTAATTTTCAAGATAATATTGATAGTGTAGAAGAAAATCATATTTTCTTTAAAATATGGGATGCTAAAATTAACAACTATGCCTATTATGGTTCGGTCGAAAGTCAAGGAGAAATTAATGTTACAAAACTGGATAACAATACCGGCAAATGGATTTTGTCGGGTAATTAATTTTAAGGGTAAATTTGTAAGATATGACAATCCAAATGAATTTATTCAAATTAACGATGGTCGTTTCGATCTTAATCTTAGCACTATAAATGTACATGTTTTTCCATAACATAAAAAGGAGCGACTGCAATCGCTCCTAATAAAACAGACTAATTAAAAAAAATTCGTATTATTTATTAACTTAATCTTTTACAAAACTATGAAAAAATTTTCATTTGTATGGGGTTTTGCATTATTTTACATCACTTCCTGGGCACAAGCCCCTATTCAAGGGCAAATAACCCAAACAACAACCAACTGGACTACAACTTTACAAAACTTAAATACCTGCAAATTACGTCTGGTATTTTATACGACAAAGTTGCTCCGTTTAGTAATTTACTTACCTTTAATCGTCCAGAACACAATGTTTCTGATGCTAAGCATTTTATCCAAGCCCTTAGTGAGTTGCACCGAGCCAGTAGTCCAACAAAATTCATTTCGGCTGATAATTTAAAAACAATTATTGCCAATACTACAACAGACAATACTGTGGATGTGGGAGTTTTGTGTAGCACCTTTCACCTTTTGAATTACAACGAAAATACGCCAACTGACGGAGGGCTTACTTATTCAAATAGTGTGTTTTACCCTATTGCAGACAAACCTTCGTTTTTAAGCAAAACCATATTGGTTGCCGCTCCGTTAAAAGATTTTGTATTGGGTGGCTCTGCTGTTTTTAAGTTTAGCAACAATTTAGTATTTAAAAATACTGCCAGCCCGCTTAAAACATTAACAGTCAATTTTGATAATGGAGCGACTCCTATAACAATTATCAATAATGGAGCATTGGTATCAACAACCCAAACCATAAATTATACAACCAGCGGTGCGAAAAAATTAACCTTTGTAGCAACCTTGTATAATAATCATATATATACAACCTATGGTGCAATTTATTTTGATTACAAACCAAGTAACGGAAATATAGCACCCAATAATTTGCCTTGTTATGAAAATTTAAAAGACAAAGGCACACACACCTCTACTATACCTTTTCAAGGATATGAAGAAAGTTTTCCTGTTTATGGTAAGATAGATTACACCATTTTTTACCATGATAACAACGGAAATACACTCAGGAATTTAGTCAAACCAATCATTATAATTGATGGGTTTGATCCAGGCGATAAACGAAGGGTGCAAGATTGTGATTGCGAAAACGATGCCTCTTGTTATACACAATATACAAACGTAAGAGGGGGTAATGCCAGCACATTCAACCCAGATAAGCATAATTCTATTGAAGAAATGATGAAATACCAAGATATTAATCCAATTACGGGTAATACATATGAAAGAAATTTAATAACAGTATTGAGGGGGTTAGGCTACGATGTTATCATCATAAACAATCCAACGTATAGGGTTGTAAGCCCAACAGGGCAATCTGTTAAAATAGATGGTGGTGCTGATTATATTGAGCGTAATGCGATGAATTTGGTTTCGTTTATTAAATACATAAAAGGGGTGCTTTCGGCTAACGGTAGTAATGAAAAACTTTCAATAGTGGGTCCAAGTATGGGTGGTCAAATATCAAGGTATGCATTGGCATATATGGATAAAAAATATGCTGAAACCAATTCACCTGATTGGCAACACAATACAAGGCTTTGAATAAGTGTTGATAGCCCACATTTAGGAGCTAATATTCCTTTAGGAACACAAGCGGCTGTTTTTTATTTTGGTTATTTATTAGGGAAGGATGATATAAAAGAAAAATATAACAAAGAGTTAAATTCAGTAGCAGCAAGGCAACAACTAATAACACAATTTACAAATTTTGAGGATGCTAGTAATATTAATTCGCTATTCACTACCTATTATAATAATTTAAACTCAAATGGATTACCCGGTTCTGGTGGTTATCCACTATCAACACCAACATTTAGGAAAATATCATTAGTTAATGGTTCTTTAGATGGAATAAAAACAAACAAGGGTGGTGATATTGCTTACGAAGGAAAAAAGTATTTAGATGTACGTGGTTATATTGATTTATCATGCTGGTTTTTAAATGGAGTATTACTGTGTTTAGAAATAAAAATCATTTTTTACCAGCAACAAATCAAAGTGCAAGAATATATGAAGGATATAGAATGCTAGGAGTTTCTTATAGTATAGATGTTTTTAATTCGAGCATACATGGTAGTTATGATGTTATACCAGGCGGAATGTTTAATTCCCCAAAAGATATTAAAGAGGGAATTACAGAGGGTCTAAGTAATGAAAATATTAGACATGAGATAAGAGATTACTATGAACTGCACTCATTTATCCCATCATTTTCGGCTATAGCCCACAAAAACCCCAATCAAAGCTGGAGTAATCCTTTAAACCATAATTTAATCTGTACAAACGAAACTCCTTTTGATAGTTATTTTGGGCACGAAAAAAACACACAACACACCAGCTTTACAGCCGAAAGCGTAGCTTGGCTTTTAAAAGAATTAGCAGGACAACCCCAAGCCCCACATTTCCCTTTGCAAGAAAGCACACTTTCGGGTCCTGGAAAGGTATGCACCTCTGCCACCTATTCGTTTAACGATACCTGCAAATTACCCAGCCCACTTATATATACAGAAAATGGAACAACTATAAACGGCTGGTCGGTTTCGCCTAACCTACAAATAGTAAGCAGCACAGCATATTCTGTTATTGTAAACAAAATATCAGATGGAGAGGGCTTTATAAAGGCAACTTTTCAAAACGGACAAACCATTACAAAAAAAATATGGGTAGGTAAACCTCAAGTAAACTTAATCGAAACTCCAGAAACAGGCTCATGGGACTTATCATTAAACGATCCAACCAATAATAATTTTGCAACACAAGGAATTACTTCTATAACATGGGCAAAAGTATCAGGAAATGGTGTTATATATGGTAATGGTTATTATGGTTCCGTAGACGGAAGCCCTACTCGTGCTTGGGTAGTTACCATAAAAATCACTACTAACCGACTAAATTAAAAATATAAGCAACAAAGTTCCTTAACC
>CAYXAF010000058.1:0-13416 GCA_964463035.1 uncultured Flavobacterium sp. | reverse complement strand
CAAAGCAAATTTCTTTATCTACAATAGTAGAAATTTAAAACGTCTTTTGAACCCTAAACCTGACAAAATGACATAAAAAAGCGTTTTTTAGCACTAAAAGACGTGAAAAATGCTCCGAAAACAGCCCTATTTATATACATTTTGTGATTATAGGTTTAAAATTATTTATTAAGACTTAGGTTTGCAATTTTTGATAGTTTCCTAAAAAAATACTCGGCAATATTACAAAAAACTAAATTAAAATCATATCTTTTTCTTCATTTTTTGCATATCCGTATCGGGTAATTACACACGAACTACTCATCTGAAAAATAATAACACTATCAGCCTGGCTAAAACGCCTTTCAAATTTGTTCTTGATTTCTATTTGTATCAATGCAAGTATTCGGGGGCTGTTTTCTATTTCAAAAACCGAGTATTGCAACCGATGCCCAAACTTTTCAAGAAATTTAGACAAATGGGTTCGTAGTTTATTATTGCTAATGTCGTAAGATACTAATAACATATTATTCGTTTATTTTAAATATAGGGTATTCTTCAATACTTTTTTCTCTTATAAAGGCTCTGTAATAGTCTCTACAGTAATAATACATGGCAGCCTTGTATTCTATAATGCTTTCCATAAGCCATTTTATATATTCTTTATTTTTTTCGTGCTTTAATTGGTATTGATTTCTGATAATCACAAAATCATCGGTTTTTATTTGTCCTAAGTTGTAAGCCTTTCGGAGTTGTTTATCAATAATACATCGAAAAGGTTCTACCAAATCACAAACCAACGACTTACGTTGATAAAAATTTTGATGGTAGATTCCTTTATAAACATCAAAGCCATATAAATGTAACATGTTTTCAATCCAATAAAACACAAACGTGTAGCCAATGTCCATCAGCACGTTTAGTTCGTTGGTTTTGGCTCGGGGTTGCCTGCCTTTCCAGTTCATATCTTTAAAATAAGTAGTAAAAAATACACGACTGGCAATGCCTTCTATACCTAAAATTTCTTTCCATTGCTGGGCTTCTTTTATTTTTTTGATATACGTTTCAAGTTGTTTGATGGCTTCTTTTTCAACTAAACTTTTTTTTCTAATTTCTTTAATCAGTTGTAGTTGGTTATATATTTTATTTTCTATAATTTTTTTAGGTAACTCTTTGTTTATAAAATGATATTGTTTATAGCGTAACAAAAAATTACCTTCGGTGGGGGCATTCCACACCCCGATGGGTTTAAAACTTGTAGAAAGATGAAAAATTGAAAAGCCATACCGTTTACTTTTTTTTAACAAAACACTGGTTATAGAGCAATTACCAATAATCCATAACGATAAAATACGGGTGCAGGGGTCTTGCAAAAGCGTAAAACCCTCTTCGTCTTTTACTAATACATTATCATTTTGGATTGAAAACTTTTGCCCTTCGGTAGCGTTTACCACCAGTATTCTTTTTTTGTCAAAATCAGGGAAACTTAGCATAAAGATAGGTCGCAAAGCTGTTTATAAATACATTTTTCACATTTGTATTCATTTGGTATTACATTGTTTTTTAAAAGTGAATAATTTTTTAAATCATGTATCGTTTGTTCAAATTTTTGGAACATTTTGGGGTTTTGATGGGGTAAGGCAATAGGGTATTTTTTATTTTTAGAAAAATCATACAAAACAATTTCTTTTACCACATATCCCATTTCTGTAAGCCCAAAATACTGGGCATATACCTGAAAAACATACCCATCATAAATGGTTTTAATATTCTTTTTACGTTCCGATAACAAGCCCTTTTCAACGTCAAACAAATCTATTTTACCATAAATGCCATAGTGGGCAGAAACTATTTCAAAATTTTGAAGTATCGAATTTCTATCAGAATACCGTTGGTTATCAATTTTTATATGTGCATTTTTTCCTTCCGTCTGATAAACCCCTTGATATACCAGCTCTTCATACCCCTGATATAATTGATGATTATAGATAGAGCGGGGGCAAAAAATATAATCGTTCAAATATGATATGGGGGTATAATTTTCCATAATGTCAAAGGGTTTTAAAAAAATTATTTTATTTTTTGAGCAAAATTTAACCAATCTCTATTGTTTTGAGATAAATCTACTTTTTTACTCAAATCTGCTTTTTTGATTTTATCTAAAAGAATAATTCCTTTTCTGGCTATATTATAAGCCCCGTTGGCATCTGCATCTTTTGGTAGAACTGGATTTTCTTGTTTTTCATAATTTCTGCTGTCATAAAAAATTCCTTTATCATTGGCAATAGGTGATATTAAATAATCTTCATCTGTTCCTGTTCTGCTGTTTCGCATTTGTAGGGTTAATCTAAACAAGTGATATAGATTTTCAAAAAATGTTTTTTCTGTTTGGTTTACAATTTGTGCTTGTAAATCGTGCGAAAAATCAATTTTGAATTTATTAAATAATGCTTTAAAATCATTATTTAAATCTATTTCTTTAGTGTCCCATTCATTATTTTTTTCTTGGTTTCTAAAATTTTCTAATCGAATACCTTGTGTGCAAATCACCCAATCTTGCCGTGTGCCTTCTGCTTTTGGGTTGAATGCTGTATAATTATTAACTACAAATTCAAAAAAATTTTTATCATTGTTCCAACTAATGTTTGAGAAACGGATAAAAAATTCTTGGGCTTTTTTAATATTTTCATATTTTGAATAAAAATAATTTACAAAACCTGTTACTGGGTCTATTTTACTGGTATTCCAAGCGGGAACATAAAATATAAAACCACTTTGTTTGCCCATTTCTCTAAAACTTGTAAACTTGCTGGTAAGCTGCAGTGCTTTTAAAGTTCCTCCTAATTCTGTTTTTTTTTTATTTTTGTCCACGTAGAAATTCAATTTTTCTATCAGCATTTTTTCAAATTTTTGATACACTTGTTTTTCGACTTTAAATCTTCCTTTTTTAAAGCCAAAATTCAAGTCTTCCATTATTAAAATTGCATTGTGTTCGACAATCATTTTAGCTACTTGATGCACAACTTGGCTAATGTAACCTTCTTTTAATTCTTTAATGGTTTCTATTGTTTTCCATTCTTTTCTGCCATCTGCTCTACTTTTTTCTTTTTCGGATAGCAAATTATGATAGTTGGTTGCAAAGGTTTTTCCTTGGTATTGGTTTACAATATCATTTAACGTGTATTGTTTTTTAATATTTCCATTAATATCAATTAGAGATAAATACAACAAATGTCGTTCGCCTCGGTCAATACCAATGATATGAATATCATTTTTTGGAGTTTTTTTTAGATATTCTAAAACATTTTGATTGATATTATCTCTTCCTTTTGCTTTAAAGTTGAGCGTTATAGGCACATGAAATTGAAATTTATCAAAGGCAAATCGTTTTTTAGAAATAATAGGATAATCAAATTTATCTTTTAATTTATCGTAATGATGTCCTTTTTTAAGGGTTTCGTCTGTATATTGCAACGATTTTTGCCTAAAGAATATTTCCGCTTGTCCATTGAGTTTATAGACAACGTCTTTAAGATTTTCATCGCTAAAAAGTTCTTTCCAATAGAGCGTATGCAAATTGGGTTTGCCTTTTGAGTAAGGTGAAAAGTCTTTATTATAGATTTGGAATAGATAAAGTTTGCCTTGGTTAACAAGTTCATCTATATATTTTTTTGAAATTTTTTGATATGCAATTGTATATCCTTGGTTTTCAACTTCTCTATAAAATTCGTCGATTGAATTGTAGTTATCAGTTGGTGAAAATTGAAACCCAAAATTTTTCCAATCTTTGTGTATTTCTATTGATTTTTTGTAAAAATCTACCATATTCCTACAATCAATAATGTTGAAATCAAGTTTATTATATCCTTTTTGAGGTTCACCGTTTTTCGTATGAGTTCCGTGATTACGTATTTTTAAAATATTTTCATCAGGGCAATAATAATTAATGTTTTTTGAGCTAAAAAATACTTTTGGTAACATTTTACTTGCTCCGGGTAATAGTTTATAAACAATCTTTTCAAAATAATTATCAGTATTTTCAGGAATTAGATTTTCAAAAACTTTGTTATGTTTTTTGTCTATTACTCCCAAATAATACAAACCATTTTTTTTAAAAAGTATAGATGTGTTTGCTGTTTCTTTGTTTTGATCCCACCCATCTAATAATGTAGAATTTTCAAAATTCAATTTATATTTTTCAATGGAGTATGGTTTTTGGGTTAGATAGTTTCTAACTTTATCGTATATTTTGGTAACGTTTTCGAATTGTTCAAAATAAACATTAAAATCAGCGTAGAAAGCATCTTCTTTTTCACCTATAAAACCCTTTGCTGTAAGTGGTTTAATAAAATGTAGAAAATCCATTAGTGTATCAAGAAAAATTTTTATTTTCTTAATCGATTCATCATCAGAAATCAGACTTTTATTTTCAGGATAATCTGTTTTGAGCAAAGTTTCAACTTCCTCATATTTCTGATTTATGTTTTCTATCAATGTGTTATCTTTATCTTTTAACTTGAAATTGTTAAAATAAGAAAATAAAATATCGTCTTTATATAAACCTTTAAAATCATCTTTATCTTGGCAATAATCTTTTAATGCAGATTCAATCTCGAAAAATGAATAGAATTTGATTTTTTCAAACTTTTTATCGTTTGTTTCTGTTTGCTTTAACTTTGGGTTGGTGTTATAAAACTGTTCTTTTAATGCAGTAGGAATAACCGACCAATCATTAAAAAGTTGTTTGGATATATGAGTTATAAAAATATCATTTTTTAAAAACATTTTTGATTTATCATAATTCTCATGTTCTTTAATAATTTGAATTAGTTTTAAAAAAACATTTTCTGTCGTGTCATTATTGTTCCATTCTAAGAGTTGTTCTGTATAAAACGATTGAATGGATTGTAACAATTCGTTCTGATTTTCAAATTTTTCTGAAACAAACGAAAACGTTTCTCTATCGCTCAATATTTGCTTATACAAAACATTGAGGTTTGGTATGTCTTTTTTAGATAATTCATTTGTTTGTCTGTATAAATTAATGAGTTCGTTCAATCCTTGTTTTTTTTCGTTGCCATCTGATTTTCCACCAAGCATTAAGTTGTATAAACTTATGTCAGATTGCTTAAAAGTTTGATTAACATATTTATAAGAAAACATATCTTCAAGTGGTATTCCGAATAATTCAGGTTCAATGATAGTTTTAGCATCTTCTATAATTTTGGGATAATTGGTTTTAATCTTGTCAAAAGTTCTTTTATTAGCTAAAAATTTTGGCAAATTCTCATGAATTAAACGATAAGCAATAGCCGTAGATTTTTCATCTGAATCATACATGTTTTTTCTATTTTCATTAAATCCAATAAAATAGGTTGTAAAGTCTTTAAATTCACCTACTAATGTTAATTCTTCTTCATTTTTAAAAAATTCTAAAAGATCTTCTTTAATCAGTTCTTTTCCAAACAATCTTTTAAAATTATCTGATTTTCTAAAAGAATCGGCAATAATTGTTCGCAAATTCTTTTGTAAATTTTCTAATTCTTTTTTATCCTTATCGTCTTTTTCTTGTTTAAAAAATAAAGATTCAAATTCAATAATATCTTTATTTGGTATAAACACGGTTTCTAAACATTTTTCAATGAACGCTTTATGATATTCATCTATAAGTTTTTTTACTTTCTTATAACTTTCAGCACGCTGTTCGTCTTGTTTTAAAAGCCCTTTTTCTTGGATGAAATCAAAAGTTTTTCCAATTGGTTTCAATTCAAATCGTAATGTTTTACTAAGTTGGTAGCAGTTTGTGAAATCTTTCATAATTTAAAGTTTAAAATTTTAACAAAATTATGTATTAAAAAATATTACACAAAGGGAAAAACCCTATTAATTTTGGTTAATTCTTTTATAGAGGTGCTAGTAAGTTTCGAAATACTTTTCTTAAAAGTATAATTTATTTGGGGCAGCTAATCCGCCCTCCACTCCCGCTTTTATTTGTTTTTCCAGAGCATCACCCTTGCAAAAACAAATAAAGAGCTCCGTTCAGGTCGGGCTGCGATTACTCTTGTATTTAGAAGTCCTCTTAATGTCAAATGTTCAGACCCCGAGCCAAAGGCGAACAGAACGAAGTTAATGACAAAAATTGTCATGTTGAGCCTGTTGCAAATACTTAAGGGAACTTTTAAAAATTTATTTTTATTACAAAACCAATTTTAAAATTCCTATAAAAAAACAAAAAGCTAACCCAATTAAGGGAAAGCTTTTCACTGGTTTAACTACTAAACCACTTCACTCAACATTGCTGCTGAGCAAACAACACAACTTCTTTTAAACACTTTAGTTTAAGGTATAAAAAAGCGTTCCGAAAATCGAAACGCTTTCAAAATTTTGCGGTCTGGACGGGACTCGAACCCGCGACCCCATGCGTGACAGGCATGTATTCTAACCAACTGAACTACCAAACCAAAATTGTGAGTGCAAATATACACCAATTTGTTAATAATACAAATAATATTTAAAATAAATAAGTATAAAACTTAGTTTTAATTTTTAAACGATTGTTTTTCAGCAAGAAAGCGTATTATTAAATTTTCAAAACTGTCCGAAATATTTGTCGGATAATAGGTAATATTGTATCGCATACAGTTTAATTTCACTAAATCAAAGTATTTTTTAATAGAATTTTGATACATTTCTTTTATCTGATCTGCATATAAATTGATTTCTTCGCCTGTTTCCACATCCATAAATTTCCGGGGTTTATTATCAAAATCAAAAATAAATTCGGTAGTATAATCGTAGGTATGAAACAAAACTACTTTGTGTTTATTGTGTTTTAAATGTTGCAAAGCCTTGAATAATTTTGAATTATCTTCCTGTTGAAACATATCGGTAAACAAAATAATCATAGATCTTCGATGTATATTTTCGGCAATTTGATGTAAAAAAGTTGTTGTATCGGTTGTTTTTTGTGGTTCTTGTGGCTTGTTCAATAAGGTTTCTAAACAATTCAAAAGCATTCTGTGGTGTCTATCGCTCCCTTTCTCGGCAAAATAATATTCATAGGTATTTGAAAAAATACTTAAGCCTACAGCATCTCGTTGTTTTTTTAATAAGTTCATTAAAACAGCCGTTGCTAATACCGAAAATCCAATTTTTGTCTTATAAAAAGATTCGTTTTCTAGTAAGGTAGGGTAGCGCATAGACGATGAGTTGTCTATGATAAAATGACAACGAAGGTTGGTTTCATCTTCGTATTTTTTGGTATAAAGTCTATCTGTTTTGGCAAAAAGTTTCCAATCGATAAACTTGGTGCTTTCGCCTGTATTATAAATTTTATGTTCGGCAAATTCAGCAGAAAACCCGTGAAAAGGGCTCTTATGCTTGCCGGATAAAAAACCTTCTACAATTTGATGGGCTAATAATTCTAAATTTTTAAACTGCGAAATTTTATCTAATTGATGTTCAATATTCATAGTGCCATATTAGTAAACCTCAAATGTAACTATTTTTTTAAAATTATATAAAAAATAAAATTTTAAGTAATTGTTTTTCCCATTTTCATACAGGTTTCATACAAAATAATTGTTTAAAAGAACTTTTAAAAATTGATTCAAAATCAATAACTTACAATTTTATAAAGCTGTTTATTTATTATTTTAGTGTATTGTAAAATGTTAATATTTTGTTAAATTTCAATATTATGTAATGCAAGGTATGTGCTTATCTATATATATTTGCAATATAAAATAATGGTTAATAGATAGTATTATGATAACGAATTATCACAAAAACATTGCTACACTTTTGCATATCAGTGCATTAAGTCAGTATATATTCCCTTTTGGTAATTTTATTATGCCAATTATCCTTTGGAGTTTTAAAAAAGATAATGATGTTTTTATTGATAAAACAGGTAAAAATGTTATTAATTTTCAGTTGAGTTTACTTTTATATACAATAATTATACTAATAATAGGAGGTCCATTATTTTTATATTTATGGTTTCATAATCATATTAATTTTGATAGATTTTCAATTGAATTTAATCATATTTTTGATATTCATCTTGAAAATAATTGGCTTATAATAGGCATTTTTGCCATTATTACTTTTGTTTTTTTTAAAATTTTTGAATTTATTTTAATAATCAATGGAGCTATAAAAGCTGCAAATGGAGAATTATATAAATACCCTTTTACAATTTCTTTTTTTAAATAAAATATTAATAACCGCTGAAAGCCTAAAGCCTAAAGCCTAAAGCAAAAAACATGAACATAGAAAATTCAAAAGCACAAATGCGAAAAGGAATTTTAGAGTTTTGTATCTTATCTGTTTTAAAAGAAAAAGATGCTTATACATCTGAAATTTTAGATACCTTAAAAAACGCAAAATTATTAGTGGTTGAAGGCACTGTTTATCCGCTTTTAACACGCTTAAAAAATGATGAATTACTTCAATATCGTTGGGAAGAATCAACTTCTGGACCACCAAGAAAATATTACGGATTAACCGAAGAAGGGCACTCATTTTTAAACG
Source organism: uncultured Flavobacterium sp. (assembly GCA_964463035.1). Classification (GTDB taxonomy): domain Bacteria; phylum Bacteroidota; class Bacteroidia; order Flavobacteriales; family Flavobacteriaceae; genus Flavobacterium. The sequence continues at coordinate 4,902 of CAYXAF010000058.1, read as the reverse complement.
AATTACAAACTACATGGAACGAACTTTCGGAAGCTGTAAATACCATAACACTTAAAAACAAATAACTATGAACAAAACAGTAAACATAAATTTAGGAGGTTTTTTCTTCCATATTGATGAAGAAGCTTATCATAAACTTAACAATTATTTTCAGGCTATAAAACGCTCGTTAAGCCCAGAAGGTAGAGACGAAATTATAAAAGATATTGAAAGCCGAATTGCAGAACTTTTTACTCAAAAACTTAAAAACGAAAAACAAGTGGTAGGGATAAAAGAAGTAGATGAGGTAATAGCTGTAATGGGGCAACCCGAAGATTATAGCATTGAAAATGAAGCAAATAGCGATACTAATTCTCAAAAAAAATATTATCACAACCCTAGTCGGAAACTTTATCGAGACAAGGATAACGGGATGCTTGGTGGAGTTTTAGCAGGTTTAGGGCACTATTTTAATGTGGACCCACTATGGTTTAGAATTATAATGGTTTTATTAGTTTTGATGAGTATTGGAGGATTAATTTTAGCTTATATAATTTTGTGGATATTAGTTCCGAAAGCCACTACTACTGCCGAAAAATTAGCTATGCAAGGCGAGCCAATAAACATTTCAAACATTGAAAAAAAAATTAAAGAAGAATTTGCAGGTGTTCAAGAACGAATAAACAATGTTGATTATCAAGGTCTTGCGAACAAAGCAAAATACGGAGTAGAACGAGTTGGCAATAGTTTAGGAGATGTTTTTACAACAATTTTTAAAGCTATTGCACGAGTGTTTGGTGCATTTTTATTATTCATTTCATTTGTTTCGTTAATAGGAATATTTATAGGTATTATTGTAAGTTTATTCTCTGCAAGTATAGTAGATTTCCCTTGGGTGTCGTATGTCGATTTAGGCAATCATTCAGATGTGCCAATTTGGATAATTCTAGTGTTATCACTATTCGTTGCAGGAATTCCGTTATTCTTTTTAGCTTATTTAGGGTATAAAATTTTAACTCAAAATGCCCGTAGTTTAGATGGTTATGTAAAATATACATTGTTTGGTGTTTGGGTAGTTTCGTTAATATTATTTGTGTATTTAGGAGTAAAACAGGCTACCGAAATGGGTTATGATGGCAAAACAACTATAAAAGAACAAGTAAATATTTCTTCAAAAGATACTCTTTACATAAAATTTAGATACAATGATTATTACGAAAAAAGTTTAGATAATAATCATGATTTTAAGATTACAGAAGATGAAAACATGAAGGAGGTAATATATTCAAACAATATAAGAGTCCAGTATTTAAAAACAGACGCTTTGCAACCCTATATTTTAATTGAAAAAGTAGCACAAGGTAAAAGCATTTCAGAAGCCAAAAGCCGTTCAGAAAAGATAAAATATACTTATAAAATAGATAAAAATTCATTAATTTTTGATAACTATTTTACCACAGATATCGAAAATAAATTTAGAAATCAGGTTGTAAAAATTTATGTATATTTACCAGAAAATACAATCATAAAACCTGATACTTCGGTAGATAAATATGCAAATTACAGCGATTTATATATTTCATATACCGATGATGAACATAGTTATATATTAAAAAACAACGAATTAAAATGCTTAGACTGCCCAAATGACTCTTGGAATGACGAAACAATAAAAGATAAAGAAATGGATATAGACATTAATATAAAAGCTAATAAAAACGATACTATTTCGAGTATTACAATAAAAAATTAGAAACCCTCTTAAAGCTATTTTTAAATTTTTAAATCATTCAATCTTTAAATAAAAAAACCATGATAAAACTAATTTTACAAATTACACGAGCTATTTTACTTGCTATTTTAGCTTTTTTGTAACTTCTTGCAGATATAGCATTGATATAGGAAGAGGAAAACTAACGGGCAACGGACACGTTGTAAAAGAAGTAAGAACCATCAAAGAATTTTTTACCGGAATAGAAGTTTCGCAAGGAATTGAAGTGATTGTAGAACAAGGAAATCCCGTTTTTGTAGAAGTTAAAACTGATGAAAACATACAAAAACATCTGATAACTGAGGTTAAAGATGGTATTTTAGATATTTATTCAGATGAAAACTTTAGAAAAACTACGATACGAAAAGTTTTTGTTCGGATGCCTAATGTTAGTAGTTTCGAGACTTCGAGTGGAGCAAATTTACGAACTCAAAACAAAATTTTGACTGAAAATTTAAGCATAAGCACCAGTAGTGGTAGCCATGTTCGAGCAGCCATACAAGCAAAAAATATTTCGTGCGATAGTAGTAGCGGAAGCCATATAGAAATAGAAGGCAAAGGCGTTTCGGCAAGTTTAGATAGTAGTAGTGGCAGTAAAATCAGTGCTCAAAATTTACAAGTTGAAACCGCAACTGCCGATGCTTCGAGTGGTAGTTCTATAGACATAAACGTAACCGAAAACCTCACTGCCGAAGCCTCTAGTGGAGCTTCTATAAATTATGTGGTAGAACCAAAATCAAAAAATGTTCACGCTAGTTCGGGCGGTAGTGTTCGTGTAAAATAGTTCTTTTTACTTTTAGTTAGTTGATAAATCCGTTTAAAATAGCAATATTTTGAACGGATTTTTTTAAAAAATTGCAAAAAAAAGAGTATGTTTGTAACTCAAAATTAGAAGTCGCATATAATTTAATTTTAACCCAGATTACGCATTAGATTCTGTTATGAAAATTAAAGACACAATAAAATTAAGAACTCACGGACTATTTTTAGAAGAGAGATACTTTTGTATTTTGAATTTGAAAATAAGAATAAGTCTTTAATTTTGAAGTAGATTTAGTTTGTAATAGAACTCTAATGCGTAATTTGGGTTTAAGAAAACTAATCAACACAACTTCATATTATGATTAAAAAAATACTAATTATCGTAGGTCTATTGCTTTGTTTTACCAATAGTTTTGGACAAAGTAGAGAAAAAATTAAAGGTTCAAAAATTATTAAAACTTCAATTATTGATGTTCAACTATTTGAAACGCTTGAATTGGATGCCGAAGATGTTGAGTTTTTATTGTTAAAAAGTTCTAAAAATGCTATTGAAATTGAGGCAGATGACAATTTACACGATTTGGTTGTAACACACTTTGATGATAGAACTTTAAAAATTTATGTTTTAAAAGAAATTTCGAGTGCCAAAAAATTCATTATAAAAATTCATTATACAGATGCTTTAAATAAGATCGTATTACGAAACAAAACCTCTCTGCTTGCAGTTTCTGATATTACCACACCAAAACTAACCGTTGAGTGTTTGCAAAATAGCAAATTAGAAGCTAATGTATCGTCAAAAAATTTCTCGTTGATTTGCAATAATAACTCAAAGGTTAAAGCAACTATTAAATGCGAAAATGCAACACTCAAAGCCAACGATAGTGCCAAAGCAGAAATAAATTTAAGCTGCTTTTTGAGTACAATTGATGTAGATGACAAATCGGTTTTAGTAATAGATGGCGATACCAAAAATGCTACTTTAAAAGTATTAAAAAACGCCAACTTTAAAGGGCGGCTTTTCACCATTGGTTATCTAGATTTGTTTGCCGAAAACAATTCAAATGTAGTTATTTTGCTTGCCTATAAAGGAACTTTTTCGATGGCAGATAAAGCAGTGGTATATGTTTGGGGTGATCCAGAAATCGTTTTAAAACAATTTTCAAACAACGTATCGTTATATAAAAAAGAAAAATAATTTTTTTTAAATGATGCTTAGTTCGTAAAAATCTTGAATTTCGGTGCGTGCTCCAAACGATTCTTTCCAAAAAATAAGAGATTCATTCATATTGTTTGTATAAGTTCCGTTTGATGACCCAAAATCAAGGTATTTTAGTAATTTATTTTCTATAAAATAATTCGTTAATAGATTTACAAACAAAAAATCAAGTGCATTTTGTTCTTTACCCACGGTATTACTAGAAATATATTGTGTTTTAGCTACTTTTTTATCTAAATATAAAGTGGTTCCTGCCACAATTTTATCTTCAAAATATACATTAAATTGTAGAATATTATGAGGAAATTTTTGAGCTAAATACTCTATCTCTTCTAAGGAATGCACAGGTTTAGTGTTGTGTTTTTCGTATAAATTTGGTAGTAGAATTTCGTTCCAAAAATCTTTAAAATTACGTTCATTTTTTATAACTAACTTATTTTTTTGAGCTTTCCGATAGGCATACCATCGGTCTTTTGAAATCGTAAAATTTTCTTGTAAGTTGATAATCGAAAGTGTATCACGTCTGTATAATTTTGCTTGCTTTAAAAATAAAATGTATTGTATTTCTTGAGCAGGAATGCTTGTGTAAATAGAAGGTAATAATTTGATATTTAATGTTTTATAGCCTAATTCTTTATAATAAAATAGTATATCATTAAATAGTTCAATTACTTCGGGTAGTTTTGTTTTTTCGTTAATGAGCAAACCTCCATACGTTAATCCTTGATGCGAAAAAAGTGTGGTTTCAACTGTATTTGCTACAAAAAGTGCTTTCAAATTGTTTTTAGCGTCATAAATCATTACCGAAGCGTCTAAAAACCTATCTTGATGATAGTTCATATAGTTTCTATCAAACAAAAAAGTTGCATTTTTCGCTTGTGCTACAAAGTTATTCCAAATGTTAAAATCTAAATATTGGTAAGGCTTTATGTTGTATTTCACTATAAAAATGAAGTTAAATTTAATTATTAAACCACTGTTGTCCGATAAAAAAGCAAAAATAGTTAAAATTGTTTTTTAAGGCTAATAAAATGGTCTATTTTTTGATTTTCAAATAGTAAGCCCTTGAATTTCTAGTTGAATATTTGGGTCGTTTTGATAGTACTTTATGTCGTTTACAATTGTTTCTATATTGTCAAAAAATCTTTGAATTTTATGTAAGTAAAAAGGT
>CAYXAF010000057.1:0-13954 GCA_964463035.1 uncultured Flavobacterium sp. | reverse complement strand
TAGCTACGGCTACGCCTGAGGTTCTTTTTAAATTTTGCCTTCTACTTTTTAAAAATTACAAATTTTTATTAGAAAACCATTTTTTAGAAATCCCCTAAACTTGTAAAGGCACGATAAATCGTGTCTTTTTTTATCGAAATACGATTTATCCTGCCTCTCACAGTGTAAATTGCGTAAACCACTTTATATTGGAGACACAATAAACAATAACCCTACTTTTATTAAACAAAAAATATTTAAGCAAAAAATTCAATTTTTAAAAATTTAATTATAATATGTAATTAAAACAATAATAATTGTTTACATATATAAACATATGTATAATAATTATTTTGTTTTAGTAATAAAAAATTCAATTTTGCACCCGATAAGTAATTAAATAAATATTATGTGTGGAATTTTAGCAATTATAGGAACAGGAAAAGACGAAACAACAGTAAAAGAACTATCCAAACGAATGTCGCATCGAGGGCCCGATGAAAGCGACTTACACCTCACCGAAAAAGGGCATTTTTTATCGCACGAACGTCTTTCGATTGTCGATCTGCATACAGGTAAACAACCTATTCAAGGTTCTGAAAATACATGGATGGTGCATAACGGAGAAATTTATAACCATAAAAAATTACGAGAAACAATTTTAAAGCACCATACGTTTAGAACCACTTCCGATTCAGAGGTTATTGTGCATTTATATGAAGAATTTGGGTATAACTTTTGTGATAAATTAGACGGTATTTTTGCCTTTGTGGTTATTGATGGAGATAAATTTATAGCAGGAAGAGACCCATTAGGAGTAAAGCCGATGTATTATGGAATAGACGAACGAGGCAGAACCTATTTTGCTAGTGAAATGAAAGTCCTTGCCGACCAATGTGTTACGTTTTCGTCGTTTCCTCCAGGGCATTATTATACGCCCGAAACAGGTTTTGTAAAATACTATAACCCCACATGGGAAAATTATGAAAATGCAACTCAAGAAGCTGATTTAGTGTTGCTTAGAGAAACTTTAACCGAAGCAGTTCATAAACGATTGATGAGCGATGTGCCGATTGGAGTTTTACTTTCGGGAGGGTTAGACTCGTCTTTAACCTCAGCCATTGCTGCCCGATTGGTAGCTTCTACAGGGCAGATTTTACATTCGTTTTCTATTGGGTTAGATGCGAACGCTCCAGATGCGGTTGCTGCTAGAAAAGTAGCCGATTTCTTAAAAACAACCCATCATGAGGTGCATTTTACCGTAGAACAAGGTACAGAAATTTTAGATAAACTTATTTGGCATCTTGAAACATACGATGTAACCTCTATCCGAGCCAGTACGCCTATGTATTTTTTATCAAAATTTATAACAAATTTGGGTATAAAAGTAGTGCTTTCAGGTGAGGGTGCCGATGAAATTTTTGGTGGGTATTTATATTTTAGAAATGCCCCAACATCGATTGATTTTCAAAAAGAAACAATTGATAGAGTTCAAAAATTGCACACAGCCGATTTACTTCGGGCAGATAAATCGACGATGGCTCATGGTTTAGAGGCACGAGTTCCGTTTTTAGACAAAGCCTTTCTGGAAGTTGCCATCAATATTAAACCCGAAAAAAAAGAACCTAAAACCTATAACGGAATTGAAAAATATATCCTAAGAAAAGCCTTTGACACGCCTGATTATCCGTACTTACCAAATGAAGTTTTATGGAGGCAAAAAGAACAATTTTCAGATGGGGTTGGTTATAATTGGATAGATACCTTGATAGGTTTTTGCACAGCTCAAGTGAGTGACGATGATTTTGCAAAAGCATCCGAATTATATCCATATAACACTCCAACTACTAAAGAGGCTTTTTATTATCGTACCATTTTTCATAAATATTATCCTCAAAAAAGTGCTGCACAAACCGTTCGGAAGTGGATACCCAAGTGGCAAACCAACACAGATCCAAGTGGCAGAGCCAACACAGCACACCTACAAGCTTTACCATAAGCGGTTTTGGAAACCAAAGAGGCAACAAACATGGGTGTTTATAACTTTAGGGGAGGCTTCTAAAAATTCATTTTTATTACAAAACCAATTTTTAGAAGTCTCCATTAGTAAAGTAATAACACAATTACAAATATGTGTTGAAAAAGCAAACTAAAACTCTGTAAAAATCATATTTTTTGTAAAGATTTTATAATCGGCTAAGATTTTGACCATAAAACTTTCATAAATTTGCCTGATACAGTTTAAAAACAACTATTTCATGGACAAAAGCCAATCATTAACAAAAATTGCCCTTCAAAAGTTTAAAAAAGACCGTTGGGGTGTTTTTAGTTTGGCTTTTATAGGTTTGCTTATTTTGATGGCTATTTTTGCCTATGTTTTAGCGCCCGATATGTCTAAAAATGCCAATCAAATGCATCTTTCTATTCACTCAAAACCACCCGGTTTTAAAGTGCTTATGCTTACGATTCCGATAGAAAATAAAGCAGAAAATAGTTCGTTTTTTAACTATTTTACAGGATTTGAGTCTGCCGCTACCGAAGTGCCTATTTTAAATTATACAACTGATAATCAAACAGTTATTTATAAGGAATATTCCGAAGACCCTGCACTTGCCCAGCAAAAACAAGTAAGCCTTTCGGTTTTTCAAACAAATGGGTCTAACAAAAAAGTAGAGAACTTCATAACCGAAAAAAAGTTTTATTTGGGCACTGATAAATACGGACGAGATGTACTGAGTCGATTACTTATTGGTAGCCGAGTTTCGATTGCTATTGGTTTTATAGGTGTTTTTATTTCGCTGTTGATAGGCATTCCTATTGGGGCAATTTCGGGTTTTTATGGAGGCAAAGTTGATGCTTTTTTTATGTGGGTTATTAACATCGTTTGGAGTATCCCAACGGTTTTGTTGGTTATTGCTATTACGCTTGCTTTGGGCAAAGGCTTTTGGCAAGTATTTGTAGCTGTGGGGCTTACCATGTGGGTAGAAGTAGCCCGGGTGGTTCGAGGGCAGGTAATGAGTGTGAAAGAGATGCAATATGTTACGGCAGCAAAAGCCCTTGGTTATTCTAACTTTAGGATATTAGTATACCATGTTTTACCTAATGTTTTATCACCTGTTTTTGTGATTTCGGCAGCAAATTTTGCCTCAGCTATTTTGATAGAAAGTGGGTTGAGTTTTTTAGGCTTAGGGGCTCAACCGCCTGTGCCCAGTTGGGGAGGTATGATAAAAGATCATTATCATTATATAATTTTAGGCAAGGCATATTTGGCAGTTATTCCTGGTTTTGCTATGCTTTTATTGGTTTTAGCAGTTATGCTTATAGGTAATTCTCTTCGAGATGCCCTGGATGTGAAATAAAAATTTATTTTTAGAAGCCATCCTTAAATGTCTACTTTTTTTACAGATGTTTTTTTATAATTTACCTTCAAATTTTATCAGGAAGTAATTAAAAATCTAATTTCTTTTTACGAAGTTCAAAGTTTTGACCTAAATATACTTTCCGAACCATTTCATCAGAAGCTAACTCTTCAGGCGAGCCTGCTTTCAATATTCCTCCTTCAAACATAAGGTAGGTTTTATCGGTTATGGCTAAGGTTTCTTGCACGTTATGATCGGTTATTAAAATTCCGATGTTTTTGTTTTTAAGTTGAGCTACAATCCGTTGAATATCTTCCACAGCTACTGGGTCAACCCCTGCAAAAGGCTCATCAAGCAAAATAAACTTTGGGTCGGTTGCCAAAGCACGTGCAATTTCGGTTCGTCTTCGTTCGCCCCCCGAAAGCAAATCGCCTCTATTGGTTCGGATGTGCTGCAAGCCAAACTCATCTATTAAAGCTTCCATTTTGGCTTCTTGTTCGGCTTTGCTAAGGGTGGTTAGTTGTAAGACGCTTAAAATATTATCTTCTATACTTAGTTTTCTGAAAACCGAGGCTTCTTGTGCCAAATATCCAATACCGTGTTGGGCTCGTTTATACATAGGAAAATTGGTGATTTCTAAATCATCTAAAAAAATCTTTCCTTGATTTGGTTTTACCAAGCCTACAATCATATAAAAAGAAGTAGTTTTTCCTGCTCCGTTGGGGCCTAAAAGTCCAACAATTTCTCCTTGATTAACGGTTACTGAAACGCCTTTTACAACGGTTCTGTTTTTATATGTTTTTAATATATTTTCGGTTCTGAGTTGCATTTTTTAAATTTTTTACAAAGATATATCTTTTTATTCACGTTTGATGCAGCATCTATTTTATCAACATAAAACTAAATATTTTCAAGTAAATTATTTCTTTTGATTTTGAGGCTTTTGGAACTGTAATAAACGGTTTGTATTTTAAAAAAACAATAGGATGGTGTGGTTTGTTACAAAATCATTTAACTAAATACCGACCATAATTTACTCTACACTTTTTTCTCTATTTTGTCTTCGGCTAATATATCAAACGTGGGTTCTACAAACTCCTTTTTATTGGCTATAATTCTATCTAATGAAAGCAATAATGTTGGGAGCAAAATAAGGTTTGAAAGCATGGCAAATAATAAGGTTATAGCAATTAAAATTCCTAATGCCATAGTGCCTCCAAAATTTGAAAGTGTAAATACTGAAAAACCAAAAAACAGCACGACAGAAGTGTAAAACATACCAATTCCTGCTTCTCTGATGGTTAAAAATACTGATTTTCTAATTCTCCAATGATGTGTTTTTAACTCTTGTCTATATTTTGCTAAAAAATGTATGGTATCATCTACAGATATTCCAAAAGCTATGCTAAACACTAAAATAGTTGAGGGTTTTAAAGGAACTCCGAAATAACCCATTAGTCCGGCTGTCATTATCAGAGGCAACAAATTTGGGAGTATTGATATAAGCACCATTTTAAAAGAACGGAATAAATAAGCCATAAGCCCAGCTATTAAAAATATAGCAAAAATTAATGATGAAAATAAATTATCAATTAAATAGTGTGTTCCTTTTTCAAACACAAACGCTTTGCCTGTGAGGGTTACCGTATAATTTTCTTTCGGAAAAACTTGGTTTATTTTTTCTTGCAAGCGTTGTTCTACTTTTTTCATGTTATCGGTGCCAATATCTTTCATAAAAGTAGTAATTCGGGCATATTGTCCGGTGCTGTCTATATAACTTTTAAGCATATTTTCACCTTTGTTTTTCATGGAATTTTTTAAATAGGTGAGCACAAAGGCTTGCTCTTGGCTTGTGGGAAGTGCATAATACTCTGGGTTACCATTATAATAGGTTTGTGTAGCATATTTTAAAATATTTACAATTGAAATTGGTTTTGATAACTCTGGAATTTCTTCAATGGTATGGTTTAGTTGCTCCATTCGCCTGATGGTAGCGGGTTTTAAAACCCCTTTTTTTCGTTTAGTATCTATTACAATTTCAAGAGGCATAACTCCGTTAAAATTTTCTTCAAAATATAAAATATCTTTAAAAAACGGAGCTTTTTTAGGCATATCTTCTATAATACTACCCGAAATTTTTATTTGAAATATCCCGATAATTCCTAAAATAAGTAAAGAAATTGTCACTCCATACACGGCAATATGATGATTTTTGATGGTATGTTCTATCCATTCTAAAAAACGTTTCATATAATTTTTACCTAAATGTGCCAGATGTCTGTCTTTAGGAACGCCCATATAGCTATAAAGAATAGGAATTATCAACAAACATAAAACAAATAAAAATAAAATATTAATGGCAGCAACTGTTCCAAATTCTTTCAAAATATTACTGTCGGTAATCATAAACGTAGCAAAACCAGCAGCTGTAGTAAGGTTAGTCATTAGGGTAGCTGCTCCTATTTTAGTTATTACTCTAACTAACGCTTTTGCTTGATTTCCATGATTTTTATATTCTTGTTGATATTTATTGATTAAAAAAATGCAATTTGGAATACCAATAACAATAATAAGTGGAGGAATAACAGCTGTAAGAACCGTTATTTCGTAATTAAGGAAACCTAAGGTCCCGAAAGCCCACATTACTCCAATAGTTACAACTACCATCGAAATTATTGTGGCTCTAAAACTTCTAAAAAAGAAAAAAAATATTAAAGAAGTTATTGCTAATGCTGCCCCTATAAACAAGCCAATTTCACTCACAATACTATTAGCATTTAGGGTTCGGATATAAGGCATGCCTGAAACTTTTACATCAATATTGGTTTCTTTTTCAAAGGTTTCAACGGCTGGTATAAGCACATTCATTACAAAACCTTTTCTTTTTGGAGTGTTTACAATGCTTTTGTTCATATATAAAGCCGCCCGAACCGAACCGGTTTTTTTTGCAAAAAGCATCCCTTCATAAAAAGGCAAATCGTTGGATAACTCTTGCTGCTTTTCTTTTAAATATGCTTCAGATAGTTTACTCTTTTCTATAAACGGAGTCATTTCAAACCGTTGAAGGCTATCATTTTTTTGTAAAACTTTTAAGCTTTCTATTGATATAACCAATTCAATTTCATCGGAATGATTTTGAAAGGTTTTCATTAATTTTTGCCAGGCTAAAAAACTTTTTTGGTTAAAAAGCTCGTTGCTTTCAATTCCTAAAACAATAAGATTACCTTCTTCTCCAAATTTATCTAAAAAAGCGTTATATTGTTTGTTTATTTCGTGATGAGCGGGTAAAAGATTAGCCTCAGTATAGGTAAAACGCATTTTTTGCCATTGAAAAGCCATAAAAATGGTGAACAATACGATAAAGGCAAGGATAAGAACTCGGTTTCGGAGCACTTTATTGGCAAGTTGTTCCCAAAAGCGAGAACTAAACCATTTTGTCATAATAAAAGTAAAAAAATGAGGTTACAAAGGTATTAAATTGATAGGTTTATTTATTCTTTACGCTAAAAAAACCTACAAAATTTCAACAAATCAAGCTGTTCTATGGAGAAAATCAACGGGTTTAAATTTATTATTATATATGAAAACCCCGTAATATTTTCTATATATTTACATATATTAACGATTTTATGTTAAATTATCATTTATTTAATAAAAATGTTGCGAATATGATTATTGTAATTATTAATTTCATAATTTTGCAAGTCTAATTAAAAAACTTTTTTACCTCTATGAAAAAAATATTTGCAATTGCTTTTTTTACTACATCTTTTCTGGCTTTTACTCAAGAACATAAAACCTATACGACTCAAAAAACAGCTCAAACTATAACCATTGATGGGGTTTTAAACGAAGCAGACTGGCAAAAAGTGCCTGTGGCTACCGATTTTAAAAATTTTACTCCCGACAATGGCAAACCAGAACCTACTGACAGAAAAACCGAAGTAAAAGTTTTGTATGATGATACCGGAATTTATATTGCCGCAAAAATGTATCAAAAAACAGAAACTATTTTAAAAGAAATAGCCCAACGAGACGATGTAGGTTCGGCGGATTTTTTTGGAGTTTTTATAAACGGATATAACGATGGGCAACAAGATTTTCGATTTTTTGTAACAGCAGCAGGCAATCAAATAGATGCTTTAGCAACCGAAACTAATGGAGAAGACTATTCTTGGGATGCCATTTGGCATAGCGAAGCTAAAATTACTGATTTTGGATGGTCCGTAGAAATAAAAATACCTTATGCGGCTCTTCGTTTTTCAGATAAAGAAATACAAACCTGGGGAATCAATTTTTTTAGAGTTCATAAAAAAGCCAACGAAAAATATAGCTGGAATCTTATTGATACAAATATAGGTAATTTCGTAAATCAAACAGGTATATTAGAAGGTATTAAAAATGTAAAAACACCCACAAGATTGTTCTTTATTCCTTATATATCAGACTATTATACAACCAATAAAAACGGAAGCAATAACAACTTTAAAGCTGGAATGGATATAAAATATGGAATAAACGATGCTTTTACTCTCGATGCAATTTTGGTGCCCGATTTTGGACAAACAACTTACGATGATGTAGAACTAAATTTAGGACCTTTTGAACAACAATTTTCTGAAAACAGAAGTTTTTTTACCGAAGGAATCGACTTGTTTTCCAAAGGAAATATACTTTATACTCGAAGAATTGGTGGAAACCCTTCCTTAAAGGCTTCTAATCTAACCAATAATAATGAGGTTGTAAACGAAGAACCAGCGGTTATCAACTTATTAAATGCAACAAAAATATCAGTACGAACCTCCAAAGGCTTAGGAATTGGAATTTTAAATGCTGTAACCGAAAAAACAGAAGCCCGATTATACAATACCACAACCGGGAATAGCCGAAAAGTAATCACAGAACCCTTGGCAAACTATAATGTTTTGGTTTTTGACCAACGATTTAACGGAAACTCATCGGTTTCGCTTATCAATACAAATGTAACCCGAAACGGAAATTTTAGAGATGCCAATGTAACAGGTTTGGTTTATGACCTAAATAATAAAGACAACAGCTATAGCCTCTGGGGGCATTTAATTTATTCAACCATCAACGATGTAAAAGATTATGATGGTTTTAAAGGATACTTAGCTTTGGCAAAAACAAGCGGAAAAGTGCGTTTCGGAACTCGAACAGCTTATTATTCTAAAAATTACGACATTAATGATTTAGGATTTAATTTTTTTACAAATTATTTTTATAACCAATCAGATATTAGCTACCGAATTTTAAACGCAACAGAACATTTTAATGTATTTAATATGTCTTTAAATCAATATATTGCAGTTGATAATAAAACACTTAAATTTCAAGATTTTAATTACAATATTCAAGCAACTTTTGCCAATCGTGCCAATGATTATTATGGTGGAGAAGTAGGTTTTCAACCTATAAAAGCCTACGATTTTTATGAACCACGAATTGAGGGGAGATATAGTTACAAACCAAAAAATATTTATTTATACTCGTTTTTTTCAACTAATTATAACCGAAAATTTGCATTAGATTTTAACAAAACTATTGGCTTTTACGAAGAATATAATCGAAATTTATATGAATTTGAAATAAGTCCGAGATACCGTTTTAGTGATAAGTTTTTATTGATTTATAATTGTTTTTGGAAAAAAAATACCAACGAAAAAGGATTTGCATATACAGAAAACAACAACATCTTTTTTGTAAACCGAAGCCGAACTACCATTGAAAATAGCATATCAGGAAAATATTCTTTTAACAACAAAATGAGCTTAAATTTATCCGTAAGGCATTATCATTCATTCACAAAAAACCATAATTTTTTAAAACTAGAAAACGATACTTCCTATAGCCCATCTGAATTTAAAGGTGGATACGAACGCAATTTTAATACTTGGAATTTTGACTTGTCTTACACTTGGTGGTTTGCTCCGGGTAGTCAGGTTTCGGTTTTATATAGAAATAATAATATTATTGAACAAAGCGAAGGATTTCATACAAAATATATAAAAAACCTATCAAACACCTTACGTTTAAACGAATTGAACAATATTTTTTCGATAAGTTTACGGTATTATTTAGACTATAACGATATCAAACAGCATTTATAAAACATGGCAGAACACAACGATTTAGGTAAAAAAGGAGAAGAACTTGCCGTTGATTTTTTGCTAAACAAAAGATATGCTATTTTACAAACAAATTACACGTTTCAAAAAGCAGAAATTGATATTATAGCACAAAAAGGCAACACCTTAGCTGTAGTAGAAGTAAAAACCAGAACTAGTAATACCATCGGAAACCCACAAGAATTTGTAAACAAAAAAAAAATACAACTTTTGGCAAAAGCCATCAACAACTATGTGATAGACAATAATTTAGACGTAAATGTAAGGTTTGATATTATAGCGATTTTATTCACCAAAAACGAACCAACCATAGAACATATTGAAGATGCTTTTTATTATTTTTAGTGAATAGAAAAATTGAGTTTTATAGTAACCATTTAGCTTCTTCAAAATGGTTGTTTTATAATGCTGGTAATTAAGGAGGACTTCTAAAAATTCATTTTTATTACAAAAAGTTCTTTTTAAATTTTGCCTTCTACTTCTTAAAAACAACAAATTTTCATTAAAAAACCAATTTTTAGAAGTCCTCCTTAAATAATTAGTGTCTTCTTTATCAAAAAAAAAGATACCAAGTGGTTCGTTGATTGGATTGATAAAAAATATAATTTGAGCCTAACTGTTGAATTTTAGAAGGAGTTTTACGAGAAAGGAACTTTTTAATATTTTCGTATATAAAATCAGCTAATTTTAAAACAAAAGCATCGGCACTTTCAACAAAACCAAAATATTCTTTTGCATACAATTTGAAGACTAAATTATCTAAATAATCTACTACTTCATTATCAAATAAAATCATTCTGGATAACTTTGTATTCTTTTTTTTATTTCTGCCTTAAACCCATCAATGGTTAGTCCCTTTGCAAACCGTTCTTTAAAAGACAAGGTAGAATTTTCTTTGATGCTATATAAAGTGTCTAAAACGACAGGATTATCTAAACCAGAAATCCAATCAACAAGCTCTTTTTTTTGTTCTAAAACCCCATAATTTAAATTTTTTACAAAGATATAAAAATATCAATTTATCCCGAACCTTCGAGATTAATTTTGAGAAATGAAATGAACCCCACTACTTTAACCCAGATTACGCATTAAAAATTTACTACAAAAAAATCTGCTTTTATAGCTAACTTCAGTGCTCATTTTTTCGTTCTCAATGTAGCAAAAGCTACATCTGTGGGTAAAAAACTCCACTCTTCGTAGTTGTTTTGCCATATTTTCTTTCGTTACAAAGTCTAATGCGTAATCTGGGTTTAATTGTAAAAATAAACTACACAAACAATGCTTTTAATTCGGTGGCTTCGTGTGGGGTCATTTTACCTGCCAATATAAGGCTTAGTTGTTTTCTTCGTAAGGCAGCCTCGTAGCGTTGGTGTTCTAGTTCCGTTTCTGGTTGTATGGGCGGCACTTCTACGGGAGTTCCAGTATCATCCACGGCTACAAAGGTATAAATAGCTTCGTTTGCTTTTGTTTTTACCCCCGACTCTCGGTCTTCTGTCCACACATCAATAAAAATTTCCATAGATGTTTTAAAAGCCCTTGAAACCTTAGATTCTACCGTAACTACACTCCCCAATGGAATTGCCTTGTTAAAAGCTACATGATTTACAGAAGCCGTAACACACACCCTTCGGGAATGCCTACGAGCGGTGATGCTTGCTGCCCTGTCCATTCGGGCAAGGAGTTCGCCTCCAAAGAGGTTGTTTAAAGGGTTGGTTTCACCAGGCAAAACCATATCGGTAAGGGTTGTAAGGGATTCTTTTGGAAATTTTGGATTCATTTTTTGATTTTTTTTGAGCTAAACAAAATAATTTTTGCAAAGTTATCAATAATTAATCAAAAAAGGAGGTTAATTTATGGATTGATTTAAATAATAAAAATTTTCTTTACCTTTGTCAAGTATATGTGTGTAAAGGGTTAATTTTAAAGGGGACTTCTAAAAATTGTTTTTACAGATGATAAACGACTTTTTCGATTTGTTTTTTCCGCCTTTGTGTAGCCATTGCGAAGGTTTGCTTACACAAAAAAAGGATGTTTTATGTGTTGCTTGTTATTTGAATTTGCCTTTTACGCATCATTATGAAGCAGAGACTACAGAAACTTTTGACCGCTTTTTGGGTAGAATGCCACTTGAGCACGCTGCTTCCTTATTATATTTTTATAAAAAAGGAATGGCACAAAACCTTATACACCAGCTCAAATATAAAGGCAATCAAAATATTGGTAGCTTTTTAGGCAATTTAGCCGTTGAACAATATAAAAATCAGCCGATTCTTCAAAATTTTGATGAAATTGTGATGGTCCCGTTGCACCCTAAACGATTAAAAAAAAGAGGGTATAACCAAGTAGAAACTTTTGCAAAAACCATAGCCGAAGCCACTCAAAAACCCATAAATAATTTAATCTTATACAAAAAAATACATACCGAAACACAAACAAAAAAAGCTTTATCAAACCGAACAAATATAGACAAAGATACCTTTCAAATTGAAAATGCGGAAGCCAATATTGGCAAACATTTTTTGCTTTTAGACGATGTGATGACCTCTGGAACCACCCTCGAAACCTGTGGAAAAACCCTTTTGCAAATTCCGAAAACTAAAATTAGCATTTTTACGATGGCTTATACACATTTTTAACTAATTTTTTTTCGTTTACCCCATGATAAGCCCACTTTTAGAAATAAAAAACCTTAGCATATCTTTTAAAACAGAAAACCAATACAAAATGGTTGTTCGACCACTTTCGTTTACGGTTTTTTCTAACGAAATTGTAGGCATTGTAGGCGAATCGGGCTCTGGAAAATCGGTTACTTCGTTGGCTGTTTTAGGGTTGTTGCCTAAAAAAATCACAAAAATTGAAGGCAAAATAGTGTTCGACAATCAAAATATTGTTTCTATTTCTGAAAAAGAGTTTCAAAAAATAAGGGGCAGTCAAATTTCGATGATTTTTCAAGAACCGATGAGTTCGTTAAACCCTTCGATGAGTTGTGGCAATCAAGTGATGGAAGTGCTTCAGCAACATACAAATTTATCAAAAAAAGCCTGTAAAGCAGCGGTAATTTTGTTGTTTGAAAAAGTAAAACTACCCCAGCCGACCGAAATTTTTAATCGGTATCCACACGAAATATCGGGAGGGCAAAAGCAACGAGTAATGATTGCTATGGCTATTGCATGCAAACCCAAATTACTAATCGCAGACGAACCCACAACGGCTTTAGACGTAACCGTTCAGCACGAAATTTTACAACTTTTAAAAGAAATTCAAGCGGAAAATCAGATGAGTATTTTGTTTATTTCGCACGATTTGGCTTTGGTTTCGAGCATTGCCCAACGGGTTTTGGTGCTTTACAAAGGCAATTTAGTGGAGCAAGGCACAATAACCGAAATTTTTAACCATCCGAAAGAAAAATATACCCAAGCCCTTTTAGAGGCTCGCCCATCGGTTAAAATTCGCATGAAAAGACTGCCCACTATCACCGATATTTTAGAAAACAAAAGCAACAAAACCGAAATTACCCCTGATGAACGAGCTAAACATTTAGAAAAATTATATCAACAAAAACCAATTTTGGAGATTAAAAACGTATCTAAAAACTATTTTAATCGAAGCGGTTGGTGGGGCAAGAAAATTCCGTTTACAGCAGTTGATAATGTTAGTTTTTCGGTTTATGAAGGCGAAACGGTAGGCTTAGTAGGCGAATCGGGCTGTGGAAAAAGCACCTTAGGAAATGCTATTTTGCAATTAGACAAAGCCACTTTGGGCAGTATTTTTTATAATGGAATTGATATAACAAAACTTCCAGACAAAGAAATTAGAACTTTACGAAAAGATATTTCGGTTATTTTTCAAGATCCATTTTCGTCTTTAAACCCTCGAATACCTATCGGGAAAGCTATTATGGAGCCTATGCAGGTGCATAAATTGTATAAAAACGCCCAGGAACGAAAAGCAAAAACCATCGAAATTTTAGAACGTGTAGGGCTTTTGCCCGAACATTTTAACCGCTATCCACATGAGTTTTCGGGCGGACAAAGGCAACGAATTGGCATTGCCCGAACGCTTGCTTTGCAACCAAAAATTATTATTTGTGATGAGTCGGTTTCGGCTTTGGATATTTCGGTGCAAGCACAGGTGCTGAATTTATTAAACGAATTAAAAGAAAATTTTGGCTTTACTTATTTGTTTATTTCACATGATTTGGCTGTGGTAAACTATATGAGTGATAAAATTTTAGTGATGAACAAAGGACATATTGAGGAGCAAGCCGAAGCCGATGAACTCTATAAAAACCCACAAACTATTTATACTCAAAAACTTATGAGTGCAATTCCGAAGGGGATTGAGTAGGCGTTTTCACACTATAAATTTTAAACCCAGATTACCCATTAGAGTTCTATTACAAACTAATTCGATACGGTGCTTAACCTTTTTGAGGTAGCTTATATTTTTATCTTAGCTCACTATATCGGT
>CAYXAF010000056.1:0-14101 GCA_964463035.1 uncultured Flavobacterium sp. | reverse complement strand
AAAAGTTTACAATAAATTAGTTGATGATAGTTTTCCGATAGCTATCGGGAGTAAGCCTTGTATTGTTAATAATCTTTCAATATTCATAAGCCCTATAAGCATATTAAAACAACTCTTTTACAACATCTTCTATTTTTGCAACCATCCGAACGGCAATTCCTGTATTTTTAATTGCTATTTTATTATACTTTGAAATAAAAATAGTTGAAAAACCTAATTTTTCTGCCGCTTGAATGCGTTGCTCCACTCGATTGACGGGTCTAATTTCGCCAGAAAGTCCAATTTCGCCTGCAAAACAAAAATCTTTATGAATATAAGCATCTTCGTTTGAGGACAAAATAGCGGCAACCACAGCCAAATCAATCGCTGGATCATCTACCGAAATTCCTCCCGTAATATTTAAAAAAACGTCTTTGGCACCCAAGCGAAAACCCGCTCTTTTTTCTAAAACTGCTAAAATCATATTCAATCGTTTAGCATTATAACCCGTAGTGCTTCGCTGAGGCGTTCCGTAAACAGCCGTGCTTACAAGGGCTTGAATTTCTATCAGTAAAGGGCGGTTTCCTTCCAGAGTTGTGGCTATGGCAGTGCCTGAAAGAGCTTCATCTTTAGGTGAAATTAATATCTCGGATGGGTTTGAAACTTCTCGCAAACCACTGCCTTGCATTTCGTAAATTCCTATTTCGGAGGTTGAACCAAAGCGATTTTTTAATGATCGTAAAATCCGATAAATATGATTTCTGTCGCCTTCAAATTGAAGAACAGTATCAACCATGTGTTCTAAAATTTTAGGTCCTGCAATGATTCCATCTTTGGTGATATGACCAATTAAAATAACAGGAATATTGGTTTCTTTGGCAAATTTTATCAGTTCGGCTGTGCATTCTCGTATTTGCGAAATGCTTCCTGCAGACGAGTCAATAAAATCTGTTTGAAGGGTTTGGATGGAGTCTATTACTAATATTTCAGGGCTTATTTCGGTTATTTGTTTAAAAATATTTTGGGTTTTGGTTTCGGTTAAAATATAACAATTTGTTGCCTTTTGTGTGATGCGTTCGGCTCGCATTTTAATTTGTTTTTGGCTTTCTTCACCCGAAATATAAAGTGTTTTAAATGGTAGTTTTAATGAGATTTGTAATAAGAGTGTACTTTTCCCAATACCTGGTTCTCCTCCTAAAAGTGTAACTGAGCCGGGTACTAAACCACCTCCAAGTACTCGGTTGAGTTCCGCATCGGTAGTGCCTAACCGGATTTCCTGAGTGGTATCAATTTCGTCTATCCGTAGGGGCTTGAGGGCTTTGGTATTGTGGTTTTCCGTAAGTCTCCAAGCCTGTTTTTCTTCTTTTTGAATAATTTCTTCGGCTATGGTGTTCCATTCTTTACAAGCGTGGCATTGTCCTTGCCATTTGGAATATTGGGTGCCGCATTTTTGGCAAAAATAAGAAGTTTTGAATTTTGACATAGAAAATTAATTTTTTAGAAGTCCCCATAAATAACCGATGCAAATTTAGATAAAATAAAACATTTAAATAGTGATTAATTCTTTTTTGAGGTACTATGAAAAATATCCTTATAATTCTATAATCCAATTACCACCCTGTTTGCCATAAATGTCCTAAACTTCAAAATCTTGTGAAATATTTTGTGGAACAAACATCTTTATTACTGTATTGTTATTCTCTAAAATACTTTTAGGTTCTAATTTTTTCTGCCATTTTTAAATATATTTGTAGCACAAAGATAATAATAGCACCTCAAAAAAAGAATTAACCTATTTTTTTTGTAAATCAGAAAAATATTATTACTTTTGCAAACCTTTTTAGTGTGGAAATGAGTGGCTAAAAATACAACCTAATATTATGTGTAAAACACTTCTAAGTAATTATACCACAACACTCTATAATTATCATAGAATACAAATTAAATTTTATCAGCATGGCTGAAGTAACAAAAAATCAAGAAGAATTTTTATCAAGTTTTAACTGGCACAATTATGCCGAAGGAATTGATGAAGTAAATGCAGACAATTTAAAAGAATTTGAAAATTTAGTTTCAAACTCATTTATTGCTAAAAACAACGAAGAAGTAATTGAAGGTGTAGTTGTAAGAATTACCGATAGAGATGTTATTGTGGACATCAATGCAAAATCGGAAGGGGTAATTTTATTAAACGAATTTCGGTACAACCCTGCTCTAAAAGTAGGGGATAAAGTAGAAGTTTTAGTAGATGTTCGTGAAGATAAATCAGGGCAATTAGTATTATCTCACAAAAAAGCACGAACTGTAAAGGCTTGGGATAGAGTAATTGCTGCTAACGAAAGTGGAGAAATTGTAAACGGATTTGTAAAATGCAGAACCAAAGGCGGTATGATTGTAGATGTTTTCGGTATCGAAGCATTTTTACCAGGCTCTCAAATTGATGTAAAACCAATTCGTGATTACGACCAATTTGTAAACAAAATGATGGAGTTTAAAGTAGTGAAAATTAACCACGAATTTAAAAATGTAGTGGTATCTCACAAAGCTCTTATCGAAGCAGATATTGAAGTTCAGAAAAAAGAAATTATTAGTCAGTTAGAAAAAGGTCAAGTTTTAGAAGGTATTGTTAAAAACATTACTTCGTATGGAGTGTTTGTTGATTTAGGTGGTGTAGATGGTTTAATTCATATTACAGATCTTTCTTGGAGTCGTATCAACAACCCACAAGAAGTAGTTTCATTAGACGATAAATTAAACGTAGTTATTCTTGATTTTGATGATGCAAAATCAAGAATCCAATTAGGTTTAAAGCAATTAAAAGCCCATCCTTGGGATGCTTTAGATGCTAACTTAACCGTGGGGGACAAAGTAAAAGGGAAAGTAGTAGTGCTGGCTGATTATGGTGCATTTATTGAAGTTGCTGAAGGTGTAGAAGGTTTAATTCATGTATCTGAAATGAGCTGGTCAACACATTTACGGTCAGCTCAAGACTTTGTAAAATTAGGTGATGAAGTAGAAGCTGTTATCTTAACATTAGACAGAGACGAACGAAAAATGTCGTTAGGTATCAAACAATTATCTGCCGATCCATGGACAGATATTACTGCAAAATATCCAGTAGGTTCTAAACATAATGGTAAAGTTCGTAATTTTACAAACTTTGGGATATTTGTAGAGTTAAAAGAAGGTATTGATGGTTTAGTATATATTTCTGATTTATCATGGTCTAAAAAAATCAAACATCCTTCAGAGTTTGTTGCCATTGGTGATACTTTGGATGTGGTAGTTTTAGAACTTGATGTAAACGGACGTAAATTATCATTAGGGCATAAACAAACAACAGATAATCCTTGGGATAACCACGAAACTACTTACGGAGTAGGAACTGTTCATAACGGGACTATTTATGAAATGGTTGATAAAGGTGCAACGGTTGAATTTGCTGAAGATATTGTAGCATTTATCCCTACACGTCATTTAGAAAAAGAAGATGGTAAAAAACTTAAAAAAGGTGATATTGCCGATTTTAAAGTAATTGAATTTAACAAAGAGTTTAAGCGAATTGTTGCTTCGCATACCGCTACTTTTAGAGAAGAAGAAGAAAAAAATATTAAAGAAGCAGCTACTCAAATAACTTCTTCGTCTAACAATGCTGAAAAATCTACCTTAGGTGATATTGACGCATTAGCAGAATTAAAAGAGAGAATGGATAATGAAGGAAAATAATTTGGTATCCAAAAAAAAAATAATGTATTTTTAAGCCTTTCAAACCATTGAAAGGTTTTTTTATGAATGTAACTATCACCCCAAGCTGGAAGCCCTATTTAGAAGCAGAATTTAACCAATCTTATTTTAAAGAATTAACAAATTTTGTAAAACATGAATACAAAACACACATTTGTTATCCCAAAGGGAGTCAAATATTTAACGCATTTAATAATTGTTCTTTTAACGATTTAAAGGTTGTAATTATTGGGCAAGACCCATATCATGGAGTGGGGCAAGCCAACGGGCTTTGCTTTTCTGTAAATGACGGAATTGCTTTTCCGCCTTCGTTGCAAAATATTTTTAGAGAAATTAAAACAGATATAGGCAAACCTATTCCTGAAACGGGTAATCTTGAACGATGGGCAAAACAAGGAGTTTTGTTACTAAATACTACACTAACCGTTCGGGAAAACCAAGCCGGAAGTCATCAAAACAAAGGATGGGAAACCTTTACCGATGCGGTTATCAAATGTATTTCGGAGCACAAAATAAAGGTTGTTTTTTTACTGTGGGGAAATTTTGCCAAATCTAAATCAAAATTTATTGACAATACAAGGCATTGTGTTCTAACCTCTGGACATCCGTCTCCTTTGAGTGCTAATAGGGGTTTGTGGTTTGATAATAAACACTTTAGCAAGACCAATAATTATTTAATAGCAAATGGTTTACAACCTATTGAATGGTGATTTTCAATAAGTTACAAAAATATATTGATAACAAAATAGTGTTCGGTTAGCACCTTAAAATGATGTATTTCGTGTTCTAAAATTATAAACCCGATGAGGTTATAATACCAATTATACTTCTATTATCCATCAGTATATCAAAAAAATACCCAAGTATTTCTACTTGGGCAAAGTTAAAATAATTTTATTGAAATCTATTCTTTAACTAATTTCAACGTATTTATTTGGTTGTTTTCTGTTAAAATTTTTACAATATAAACTCCGTTTGTAAGTTCTTCAATATTATAGGTGTTTTGAGCTTGATATTGCCTTATTAATTGCCCTGTTAAATTATAAACTTCTATATTTTTAGGAATTATAGAAAGTTGAAAAGTATCACTTGCTGGGTTTGGATAAATAGTTAAGTTATTTTTTATATCAAATTTATCAGAATTTAGAGTTGCTGATTGGTTACCAAAAACTCTATATCCGTTTGGTTCAATACTTACTGTTTGGTTTATATTGGTAACGTTTAAAGACGTTCCGTCCATTAAATTATACCAAGTTCCGGTGTATGGAAAACCTCCTTGAGCATTATATATATTATCTGTAAAATTTGTAAGAATGAATACATAACTTAAATTTGGTTGTGCAGAATTTGATGTCCATACATCTAATCTTGGGTGACCAGTTGAGGTATTATTCCAAGCAAACTGACCATTTTCAAATACATTTTCTGTTTTTCTTAAATCAATTTGTTTACTCCAATCAGTATAAATTTTTGCACGATTAACATCGGCTGTCCAGTTGTTTACCCATTGTGGTTGCGGTTTTGTGTCTAACTTACAGTCTCCAGGGATTGTATCTACAGGAACATGGTCTTGAGATGGATAATTTGGTATTCCATTAGAGCATAAAAACAAGGTTGTTTCGTAGCCTAATTCGCTAAAATGCCATATCATTTTAGGTCCAGGAACTAAAAACAATAATGCTCCCATAGCTGGAAATCTTTGATGAATTTTTGTCAAGTTATTAATAGTTTGCCCTGCTTCAACAAATGCTTTAAATGCAACTCTTTCTTCGTCATGGCTTTCGGCATATCCTACAAATCTATTTGTGCTATGTGCAACACCTGATAAATCTGTGGAGTTACCCTTAATTAAATTGGCATAAGGGTCGGTCATTTTTCTCCATTGCATAATGCCTTTTCCTTCTGCTAAACGATAGTTTGCCCATTCTACTTCTTCATCATACGATCCTCCAACTCCTAAATGTTCAAAAATAACATACGAATTTGGATCGTTTTCCCATTGTTTATCGGCATACCATTTTAATTTAGCAACTCTATCTGAACGATATCCGTTAGTGCATCCATCATCGCCTGAAGTACATTGGTTGGTAAAACCTTTGGTTAAATCCCATCTAAAACCATCTATTTTATATTCTTGTATCCAATGTTTTATGGTTTCTACAACATATGTATTTGTTAAATTATCGGGCTCTCTAAAATGATTTAAATCTGACCCAACTCCGTAACTATGTGTAGCTATTTGATTGATATATGGGTTTTCGGTAGTTGTAGAAACGGCATCTCCCCAACCATCTCCGTTTGCGTCTTGCATCCACATTCGCACTAATGGAGAACGCCCAAAAACGTGGTTTAGAGCCAAATCTAAAATTACAGCTATCCCGTTTTGATGGCATAAATCTATAAATTCTTTTAGTTTAGCAGGAGGGCCGTATCGTTTATCGGATGCTAGATGAAAAACGCTATTGTATCCCCAACTCTCATTGCCTTCAAACTCCATTACTGGCATAAGTTGAATAGCATTTATATTTAAATTTTTAAAATAATCAATTTTATTGATTAAATCTTGATAGGTTCTGTTGGCATCAAAATCTCTTACTAAAACTTCATAAATTACTAAATCTTTAATGCTTGGTTTTACAAAAGTTTGAGAAGCACTGCTCCAATTATAACTTCTAAAAGTATTATTACCAGTTTGTATTACTGATACTTCTCTTTCTTGTCCTGTTGCAATATTTGCATAAACTGGGAGATTTGGATATATACCCAAGGCTACAATTTCGGGGTCATCAAAAGGAGATAAAACTAAATTTGAAAATGGGTCGGCTGTTTTTACCACTTTTGGTGAGTTTATAGGAACACTTGTGTTATCGCATACCCAATACTGAAAGGCATACCAATTTTCGGGGGTTAAACCAGATAATTCTAACCAAAATTTGCCTGATGTTGGGTCCTTTTTCATAGCATAAGTTCCTGATGGTGTCCAATTATTGAAATTTCCGGCTACATATACAAAATCTTTAAACGGAGCATTTAAAACTAATGTTGCTTTTGTAAAATCTGAAGTATTATAATTAACTCCATCTTTTAACCCAGCGGGCATTGCTTCGCTTGCAGGGGTTATTGACTTTATTGCATAAAAAGTAAATGATTTTGTAACACTATTTTGAGTAACTTCGAGTGTGTATGTATTTAGATTGCCTGCTGCTGTATCTGAATAAGTGTAACTTGGTGCCCCAGTGCTTGCAGCAAGGTTATTTTGAGTATTTATTACAGTTCCGTTTCTTTTTAACACATAATTTGAAGCACTACCGGTATGCCTTGCTGCTACTGAATAATTTGTTGAAAAAACTTGCGTCCCACCTGCAACAATACCATTCATCAGGGTTACTTGATATGAACCTACATTTAGCACAATATCTTGTGATTTTTTATCTCCTGTTCCATCTTTTGCTTTTATTAAAAAACCAACTTTTGCTACTTGTGTGCTTCCAAAAAAATTGAAAACATTAGGATTATATGTAAAGGAATATGTATCATTTGCAGAATTGTATGTCATTAGTTTACTAGCATCAGAATTGTTCCAGCTTCCGTTTCCTGAATAAGAGATGATAGCATTTGCACTATCTAATGCCCAAACCCAAGCATATAATTGATTATTTGTAACTCCCCAAGTTGTTTCGTTTATTGATGAACCATTGATAGTAATTGTTAATGCGTCTGTGCCTTCAAATGTAGGGTTTGGCGAAAATGAATAGGTTGCAGTTTGTTGCTGTGCAAACATAAAACTCAATGAAAGTAATAGTAGGGTTTTAATATATTTTTTCATGTGCTTTTTTCTACTGGTATTAGCTATTTAATTGAAATTATACCTGTAACATAATTAACTAATGTTACAGGTATAAAAAATAAAATTTATTAGATTTTAAATTTATTGCAAGGTTATTGTGTAACTCAAAGGAGGAATACCATCGGATTCTGTGTTTCCAAAGTTTGCTTTTACAAGATAAGTTCCTGTTACTGGCACTGGAATATTTGCTCCATTTTGATCTAAAGTTAAATTGTTTCCATCGTCTCCATAATTCATACTCCAACTATCATCTAATCTAAACTTAAATTCGCCTCCACCAGTAAGTAGCATAGAAATAGAATATATTTTTGTTGTAAGATTATAGTTTAAATTAGTATCAGAGCTCCATCCGGTAGGGGTTGCACTACCAATAATTCCCCAGTTAGGCCAAGAAGGATAAGGAGTTAATGTAATTGTAAAATGATTTGAATATTGTGGTAATGCGGTTCCAGTTGTTCCTACGGTTGCTTTAATTCTTACATCAATTGTAGAGGCTACAAAAGGAGCAAACCCTGCATCTAATGCGCCTTGATTTAGTTCAGATACTTTAAGTTCTTTAAACTTATCAAAAGATGTTGAAACTACAGTTGGAGAAGCAAAATTTGTCCCTGATTGGTCAAATTCTATACTGTAACTTATAACAGATGAAGTGCCATTATAGGCAGCATAATCCCAAACAAAAGTGGTTGCAACATCGTTTGCATTATCCTTATTTAAAACCATTGAAAAAGTAGAGTTTGGTGAAATTAAAACAGGTGCTGTTTTTATAGCCAAAGCCTCTCTTCCTTCTTGAGTTAAATCATCAGAACATGAGATAAAAAACATGCCTGACACTATAAATAATAATTTAAATATATTTTTCATTTTTATTTAATATTTAATTTTTTAAAATACTTTTATAACTTAGTTATGGTATAAGTTAATGCGTTAAAATCGGCAGTAATATAATATTTACCTTTAGCTGCAACAGCTATATTTGTTCCATTTGCTTCTAAAGACAGATTGTTTCCGTCATCTCCATAATTTGTGCCCCAATCATGATTTAATCTAAACTTAAATTCTCCTGGTATTAAGTTTATTATTATTGAGTATTTATTGGTTGTAGCATCAAAATCTAATAATGTATCATTATCCCAGCCGGTAGGCGTTGCACTACCAATAATACCCCATGCATCTACAATAGGAGTAATTGTATAAGAAAGATTTGCAATATCTAAAACAATTGTATAATTGCCTGCTACACTTACGGGTATGTTGGCTCCATCTTGTTCAAGTGATAAATTATTACCATTATCACCGTAGTTTACTGCCCAGCTATTGTCTAATCTAAACTTAAATTCTCCTGAATTTAGGTATAATGAAATTGAGTATTTTCCTGTATTTGGGTTATAATTCATATCAGTGCTTGTGTTCCATCCGTTCGTAGTAGCACTACCAATAATGCCCCAATTAGGTTGATAGGGTGTAACTTTTATAGAGTTAAAGTTTTTTGAAACCTTAGTTCCAGATTTAATACGAATATCAATTACTCCTTCTGTTAAAGCTTGAATTCCTAAATTTTTAGCAGTTGTATCTAATGTTCCTACTGTTACATCTAAAAATAAATTAGATGTAGTGGCTAATACAATAGGTGTTGCAAAATTTGTTCCTCCTAAGGCTACTTCTACTTTGTATTGACTTGTTGCGGTTTTTTCGGTATCAGACCAAACAATAGTTGTTGCTAATGAGTTTAATTTACTACCATCAAGTACAGAATTGAACGATGATGTAGGGTTTATTAATTTTAATCCGGTTTCTGTAGCAGCTGCATCTATTTCCTGAATATCATCTGAACATGAAACTGTGGCAATCAGCCCAAAAAATAGTATAAATAATTTGATTATATTTTTCATAATTTATGTATTTAATAATTCTTAATAACCAGTATTTTGAGTTAAATTAGGATTAGCTATAATTGCATCTGCAGGAACAGGGAATACTTTTAGATTATCAGAAATAGAGGTCCCGTTTTGTATATTTCCTTTCCAAGCCCAATTGTATGAACCTCCTGTATATTTACCAAATCGAATAAGATCTTGTCTTCTATGTCCTTCCCAATGTAATTCTCTTGAACGTTCGTCTAAGATAAATTGCAAATCAACATCTGCTTGACTAACATTTGCAGAAGTAGATCCTCCATTAGCACGAGTTCTTAGGCTGTTTAAATAAGCAATTGATTGTGCATTAGCGTTTTTAACATTGCTATTATTTGTTGCTCCATCTTTTCTCATTTGTGCTTCAGCATACATTAAATAAACGTCTGCCAATCTGAATAATGGGAAGTCGGTATCTACAAATGTAGAACTGGGTCCTGCTACTCCTCCAGCAGTTTTATTAGAATATTTATGTAAAATAAAACCTTGAGCTGCATTAGTGATTACCGCAATATCTATTGGGCGACCTCCATTATTATCTGTAAAGGTTTTTCTTGCATCGTTAGAAAATTGATTTCCATCAAATTTTTGAACAAATTGTTTACGTAAACGTAGGGCACCGCCCCAGCCTCCTACTCCAAATTCTGAACCATTACTTTCTATAGAGCCAACTTGACCGTTTATAATAACTGTTGTAGCTCCGTAATTTTGAGTTTTAACTCCGTCTGATTGAAGTGTAAAAATCATTTCAGGCGATGTGTGATTATCTGCTTTAAAATTGTTTAAATAATTTGTATTTAAAGTATATCCACCAGCTATAATATTTGAACATTGTGTTAAACATTCGTTATATTTTGGAGTTCCTATATATACTTCGGCATTTAGATACATTTTTGCTAAAACCATTTGGGCAACTGCTCGGTCTAATCTGCCATATTCATTGGTTTTTGCAGCTTTTAAATTTGGAATTACTGCATTTAATTCTCCTTCTATAAAAGTAAATAATTGAGCTCTGTTATATTGAGGCCCTTTAAACCCGATAGGATTGGCTTCTGTAATCATTGGTGCTTTTCCGAACATATCCATCATATAATAGTAAGATAATGCTCTTAAAACTCTTACTTCATTTCTATACATATTTATTTCGGCTATGTCAGCAGCATTTGTAAAGCCTCTTGCTGCTAATTTTTCTGGAGTTGATTGTTTTAGAAAATCGTTTGCAAAAGCAACTTCTGCCATGGTTCTACTAAAAAAGCCTAATATTATAGGGTTTGAAGAACTCCAAGTATTTCTTTGAATAGCAGCAACACCTTCGTCATTTTCATAAGTCCATACTGCTTCGTCGGTTGATAAATTTTGTAGATACCACATTGTTCGTCCAAATTGGCTTGTTCCGGCATCTATACCTTGCAAAAAAGAGCTACCAGCATCACCCGTACCTGTTAATGATAAGTTTCCATATACCCCAGCTAAGGCTTGTTTGTATCCGTTTAAAGTTGAAAACAAAGCATCTGGAGTATTAACCTTTGTATCTTCTGATACTACATTCAAATCATCGGTACAAGATATGCTTAATGTAAACACCGAAAGTAATAGAATGCTAAATTTATTTATTTTTTTCATAATAGTTTAATTTTTTAGAATTTAACATTTGCTCCAAAAAGTATTGATTGTTGTCTTGGGTAAATTGTATTATCAGTTCCTTTAGTGATTTCAGGGTCTAAACCTGAATACTCTGTAATAGTAAATACATTTTGAACACCTCCGTATAAACGCAAAGATGCTTTTCCTTCTAACCATTTTGGGAAGGTATAACCTAAGGTAATATTATCCATTTTTAAAAATGAAGCATTTTCAACATACATATCTGACAGTACATTTTTGTCATTTTGATTTACAATACCTGTTTCTAATACCGATGTAGGAATGTTGCCTACTGTATTACCTGTTGTTAAGAAATTATATTGTGCTCTACTTGCATTTACTACATTAAATACTCGGTTCCCTATACTTGCTCTTAAATTAAATGAAAAATCTAAATTTTTATAGTTAAAATTAGATGCAAATCCTAAAATTACTTTTGGATCAGGGTTTCTATATATATATTTATCTTTATCGTTTATCACATTATCAGCATTTAAATCAGCAAATGCACCTTCTATAGGTTTGCCGGCACTATTAAATAATTGTTTATAAACTAAAAACGAACTTGGGGCAAAACCAAGATAATGGGCTTGAACTTGTGTTCCTGTTCCTACAATATTATCACCTGTTCTAATAAATTCTGCATTTAGATTTTTTATTTCTCTTTGAAAAGATGTAGCATTAAAGTTTACATTCCAATTTAAGTTTTCTTTTTTAATAACGGCAGTATTTACGTTTAATTCAACACCTTTTGTTGTAAAACTACCAATATTTTGCCAAGATCTATTAGAAGTGTTGCTTCCATCTGCAGTGGCTACATCGGCTAATAAATCTTTTGAGTCTTTATAGAACGCTTCTACGCTACCTGTAATTTTATTGTCATACAAACCAAAATCTAAACCAACATTATAAGTTGTTGTTTCTTCCCATTTTAAATTATAACTTTGACGAGCTGATACAGCAATTGGATAAGGAACGGTTCCAAAATAGTATTGTGAACTACCTGAACCTATATTATATTGTTGTAAATAATCATTATTATTTCCTATATCTTGTTGCCCTGTAATACCCCAACCTAAACGAAGTTTTAAATCTGATAAAATTTTATTTTCTTTAAAAAAGTCTTGATTTACTTTCCAAGCAAAAGCTACGGCAGGGAAATTTGCCCATCTATTATCTGTGTCAAAACGAGACGAACCATCTCTTCTGTAAGATAAAGTTAATAGATATTTATCGTAATAATTAAAATTAGTTCGGGCAAAAAAACCAATATTTACTCGGTCATAATCAACATCTGTTTTTGGAAAACCTGTTAAACCTTTTGGTAAATTAGGGTCGTTTATATTGCCCGTAATATAACGTTCAGAATCCCATTTTTGGTAAGAATAACCCACGGTTGCATCAAATATTAAATTTGTAAAGGATTTATTATAAACTAAATAAGCGTCTAATAATTTATTTTTTCTATTTTCTGTAGTTAATTCGTTTGTCCCATAAGGAATATCATTATTTGAACCCGAAGTTGCAACGTTTGTGCCTGCATATTTTGTTCGTTCGCCTTTGGTTTCATCAAAGCCTACGTTTACAACCGCTTTCGCATCAGGAAAGAAATGAAATTTATAATCTACTTCAAAATTACCAAAAAAACGTTTGCTTATACCCGTATCATAAGTTTGTAGTAATTGAGCAACTGGATTTCGAGGAGTTTGTGAAGTTAATTTACCTGTTGCTACATCATAGTACTCAAAAAAACCTCCATAAATTGAACCGTTTTTATATACAGATTGTGTTGGGTCAAAGCGTAAAGCTGAACCTTCGACACCTTCAGTAAAACGATTACGTTTGGTGGTATAATTTGCGTTTACTCTTAATTTTAAATGATTATCTAAAAAAGAAGGATTTAAAGCTATCCCAATTGTATTTCTGTTAAATTTATTTGTTAATCGAAGTCCTTCTTGATAAGTGTTTCCAAGTGTTAACCTTGAAGGTATTTTATCAAATAAATTACCTCTTAATGAAAGGCTATTATCTACTAAATCAGTTCTTCTATAAATTTCGTCTTGCCAATCGGTAGTAGCATTTCCTAATTTAGAAATATCTTGAGGCCTATAAGTTGAAATAATTTTTCTAAACTCATCGGCAGAAAACACATCAACTTTATCCATTAATTTTCCTGATCCATATTGAAAATTATAATCTACTGCTAAATCTTTTCCGCCTTTTTTAGTAGTAATTAAAATTACACCATTGGAAGCTCTAGAACCATAAATTGCCGTTGCAGATGCATCTTTAAGAACTGAAATTGACTCTATTGTGCTTGGGTTTATTGATGCCAAAAACGATGTAGAACCTGTGCCTGTTTTGTTTTCAATAGGCAACCCATCGAGCACAATAAGCGGGTCATTACTAGCAAATAAAGAAGAACCCCCTCTAATTCTAATTTCTGAACCTGAACCAGGTGCACCACTTGTGTTTATGGTTACCCCCGCTACTCTACCATTCAATAAATTTTCGGTAGTTACATTTACTCCTTTATTAAAATCTTTTGCTGAAATTAAAGCAACAGAACCCGTAGCATCTTTTTTCTTAACGGTTCCGTATCCAATTGCAACTACTTCTTGAAGGCTTTGTGCCTCATCTTCCATTATAATTTTTACTTCTTTTTGCCCTGTATATGCTATGCTTTGAGACTTATAGCCTAAGGTGCTGATAGCGATAATATCGCCTTTTTTTAGATTTGATAAAGTAAATTTACCATCAAAATCGGTTGATGTTCCGTTTTTTGTTCCTTGAACCAGAACATTTACACCTGCAAGAGGTGCGCCAGTTTTATCGGTTATTGTTCCTTGTAGATTTCCTTGCGCAAAAATAATTGCTGGAAATAACAACATAAAAAATAACTTTTTACATATTGTTTTCCACTACTAACCGACTAAATTTTTAATTTAAAGGGCTACTTTTTCAAGTTAGCCCT
>CAYXAF010000055.1:0-14446 GCA_964463035.1 uncultured Flavobacterium sp. | reverse complement strand
TTTTGTATTTTTGTGTTTGCATTTTTATAGGTTTTACGCCTCATAATATACATATAATTATTTGATTATCAAATTTTTAAATTATAGAAGTCTAAAATTAAACAATTAAACAATTATGAAAGCACATACATTAGAAACACAAGCAACTATAACCCCAGAAAAAGCCTTACAGTTTTTAAAAGAAGGCAACCAGCGATTTGTAAACAATTTAAAAGTAAATCGTGATTTATTAGAGCAAGTAAACAGCACGAGAGAAGGGCAATGGCCTTTTGCAACCATTTTAAGTTGTATTGATAGCAGAACCTCAGCCGAGTTAATTTTTGACCAAGGGTTAGGAGATATTTTTAGCATCCGAATTGCAGGGAATTTTGTAAATAAAGATATTTTAGGTTCTATGGAATTTGCCTGTAAAGTAGCAGGTTCAAAATTAATAGTTGTTTTAGGGCACACAAAATGCGGAGCTTTAAAGGGCGCTTTAGATGCCAAAAAAGTAGATAAATTAGGGTTAAATAATCTCTCACATTTGGTGCATAATTTTGACACATGCATACACGAAATCATAAAACCAAACGAAGAAAGAAGTTCTGCAAATAATGATTTATTAGAGCGACTAAAGCACAAAAATATCGAAAGTACTATCAAAAAAATCAGGAATGAAAGTGTAGCCTTACGAGAAATGGAGGAGCAAGGAGCAATAAAAATTGTAGGGGCAAATCACGATCTAGAAACAGGCGTTGTTGAATTCTATGACTATCATTGGAACGCATAAGCCAAACAAATCCACAAGGAACCCCTAAGTTTTTAAAATCTTAGGGGTTTCGATGGGTTGTTTTATTGTTTAATCGTCATCTTTTCGGCTAAAAGCATGGCTTTATAAGCATTTACAATACCTCCCGAAACAGAGAAATCTTTAAAATTCATTTTAGTTTTGCTTTCTCCTACTAAAACAGGGATGGTAATTGGTGTAACAGAATCAATTAAAATTTGTTTTATTTGAGTAGCGGTTAAATTCGGATAATACGACCGTAAAAGTGCCGCAACACCAGCCACATTAGGCCCTGCCATAGAAGTTCCTTCTAAATACTTATATTGATTGTTCGGAATGGTTGCATAAATTTCTACACCTGGGGCAAAAACATCTACGTTTAATTTTCCGTAGTTTGAAAACGGTGCTACAATATTGGCTCCATATATAGGGGTAATAGCCCCAACGGTTATGGTATTATTGGCAAATTCTATGTTGTCTTTTGTTGCGTCGTTCGGGAAGTTGTCTTCTTTGTCTATATCTTTTCCGTCGTTTCCAGCGGCATGCACAAATAATACGTCTTTAGAAGCAGCATATTTGATGGCTTCATAAACCCACTCTCTATTGGTTGAAAAACTTTTACCAAAACTTCCGTTGATTACTTTGGCTCCATTATCCACAGCATATCGGATGGCATAAGCAATATCTTTGTCGTATTCGTCTCCGTTAGGCACGGCTCTAATAGCCATAATAGCTACGTTATTTGCTACACCATCGCCTCCCTTTTTGTTGTTGCGAACCTGTGCAACAATTCCGGCTACGTGTGTTCCGTGCAAGGCGTGTTTTGGATCTATTCCGTTTACTTTGTTGTTTCCGTATTTTTTATCGTTAAAATCGTTTGGATTATCGCCTACTACTTTCCGTCCGTCAAATTCAATATTTAAATTATAGTTTACATTATCATAAACATAGTCTTTAAACTCATTAATTTCTTTATCAAAATCAGCTTTTGAAGGAACAGATGATAGTATTTGGGTCATTACTTGTTTGGCTTGATTTACGCCTTCGTCTGTTGAGGTAATTGCTTTTACCTCTTCGAGGGTGTAATTATCTTTTTTTAGGTGTTTTTTAAGGGTGTTATCTATATTTATAATAAAATCTACCTGTTGTTTTTGTTGCATATTTTTGGCTATTTCTTTATCGAATTTCGCTTTTGCTACTTGGTATTGTGCTGAGCCATCGTTTCCTTTTTTTACGATACGAGTCATTTCGAGTTGTTCGTGTTCAGCGCCTCCGAGGAAGTTCCAGCCGTTTATATCGTCTATATAACCGTTGTTGTCGTCGTCTTTTTTGTTGTTGGCTACTTCGTTTGGGTTTGTCCAAATAACAGATTTTAAATCCTCGTGGTTTATATCAATCCCTGAATCAATAATAGCAACGATTACCTTCTTGCTTTTTTTATTTTTTAAAACTTCTGCATAGGCTCTGTCCACGCTCATCCCTGGTATGGTATCTTTGTCTAAATCTAAATGACTCCAACGCATTTTTTGTGCTTCGGTGATGGGGGTCATTTTTAGAGGTCTTTTATCAATGTTTTCGATGGGGGTTGAGAGCATTTTAGCCGTTCCTCCACAACTAATAAGGCTTGAAAAAGCTATACTAACGATAGCAAGGGTGTAGGATTTTTTCATGGTTTTTTATATGATAAATTAAAATTTATTAGTAATTATTTCGTTGTTTTTGTTACAAATAAAGGCATAAAAAACAATTCTACGATTATTGTTATTGCATAAGGGTACGTTAAATACCATTAGTAAGTGCAATTAGTAGGTTTTATTTTTCCTCTTTTTAGTTCTGCTACGCTCCATTAAAAAGAGGAAAAACAGAGAGAAAATAAATTTTTAAAAGTCCCCGTAAATTTTACAACCAACTTTGGTAGTATTTTTCATCGGCTATTTTCATAGCTTCTTCGGTTACCATCAAGGGTTTAAATGTATCAACCATTACCGCTAATTCAATAGTTTCTTTTTTACCAATGCTTCGTTCGGCTGCTCCTGGGTGAGGCCCGTGTGGAATACCTGCTGGGTGTAACGAAATATGACCTGGTTCAATGTCGTTTCGGCTCATAAAATCGCCTGCTACATAATATAAAACCTCATCAGCATCAATATTACTGTGGTTATAGGGTGCTGGAATAGCCTCTGGATGATAGTCATATAAACGAGGAACAAAACTACATATTACAAAGGCATCGGTTTCAAAAGTTTGATGCACTGGAGGTGGTTGATGAATACGACCTGTAATGGGTTCAAAATTGTGTATGGAAAAGGCATACGGATAGTTATAGCCGTCATAACCCACCACATCAAATGGGTGAGATGCATAAATCATATCAAAAATTTCGTTATTTTTTTTCACTTTTATTAAAAAATTACCCATTTCGTCATAAGTTTCCAATTCGTGAGGTCTTCTGATGTCTCGTTCACAAAATGGAGAATGTTCTAAAAGTTGTCCGAACCAATTTCGATAGCGTTTTGGAGTATAAATTGGTCGATGCGACTCTACAATAAATAATCGATTATCTTCTGTATCAAAATCCATTTTATATATCATTCCTCTCGGAACAATAAGGTAATCACCATAGCTAAAATCTAAATTTCCTAAAAATGTTCGTAATTTACCAGAACCTTTATGAATAAAAATCATTTCATCAGCATCGCTGTTTTTGTAAAAATAATCGTTGGTAGAACTTTTTGGAGCGGCTAAAACAATGGCACAATCGCTGTTTACAAGTACTGTTTTTCGGCTTTGTAGATAGTCGTTTTCTGCATGAACATTAAACCCTCGTAAACGATATGATTGAATGTTATTTGCCTTTACAATTTTTGGAACTACTGAGTAACTCCCTTTGATTTCTTTAACCATGGTAGGCCTTTGACAATGATAACTGTTGGTAGACATTCCGTCAAAACCAATGGTTCCAAAAAGCTGTTCGTAATACAAAGCTCCATTATCTTTTTTAAAGATAATATGTCGCTTGTGTGGAATTTTTCCAAGTGAGTGATAAATAGGCATAGTTTTTTTGTTTTTAATTAAATTTTTTAAAAATATCCATATCTAAAGGGCAGGTTATAAAAATGTTTTGTAAAAATAGAAAAATAAATTTAAAATTTTTAGTTTAAATTTAGAATAATTTTCTCTCTAATTTTCATTGATAAGTTTAGGATTTCATAAAAATTCAAATTCAAAAGTAAAAATACATTATTTTTGCAGAAAATATAAACTAAAAATGAATCTATTAAAAAAAGTATTTCTAAAAAAATTTTTGTTTTTACTTGCTTTGTTTCCTTTTAATGGATTGTTTGCTGTTCCTGTAACTCTTTCTGAAAATGCTAAAATAAGCGTTTTAACGGTGGGTACTGCTGATGAGTTGCACTCGTTGTTTGGACACACGGCACTTCGGATAAACGATGCTACAATGGGCTTTGACATCACGTATAATTTTGGAATGTTTAACTTCAATACCCCCAATTTTTACCTAAAATTTGTAAAAGGTGATCTAGAATATCAATTAGCGGTAGAAGAATTTACCGATTTTATGTTTCATTATCAATATGTAAATCGAACCGTTTGGGAGCAAGAATTAGACCTTAATCCACAACAAAAACAACTGGTTTTTAGCCAGCTTCAGGCTATTTATACCTCATCTGAGAGGAACTATATTTATAAATTTATAGATAGAAATTGCACCACCAAAGTAGTTGATGTGCTCAATCGAGTTTTAGAACCCAAACTAAGCTATAAAAACCCAAAACAAACCACCTATCGAACGGTTTTATATCCGTATTTTAAAAATAATTTTTATGAAAATTTAGGAATTAGCTTAATTTTTGGCACTAAACCGGATGCCGTGGCAACCTCGCTTTTTTTGCCCTTAGATTTGCTTACCCAACTTGAAAATCATAAACAAACCAAACAGACTTTAACCCTCTATCAACAACGCTACAACAACGTTTCGGTGCCTTGGTGGAACAATATTTATACCTTACTTGCCTTTTTAATAGGTTTGATTTTTTGGAATAAAAATACCTTAAACTATTCGTTTTTAATACTTTTAGGGGTTTTAGGAATCTTTTTTATTTGGGTGGGAGACTATTCGTATCATTCGGAATTATTATGGAACTATAACACGCTGTTATGCAACCCTTTGCTGGTAGTTTTAGTATTTTTTAGGCTGTTGCAAAAACATAAAACAATTATATTTTTAAGTAGTTTACTCCTTTTATCTTTAGGAATTTATGTAATCTATACGTTTAATAAGCCTCACTTTTTAAGCGTTTTACCCTTGGTTTTTACGGTTATGATTCTTGTAATTCGCTATTTTAGGGCTTCCAATAAGGCGTTGAAAGCAAATGCTTACTAAAAATCAAAAAAACACCTTTGAAAGATACTTTAATTTTTCAAAGATGTTTTTTATATGCCAATAATGTTCTATTTTTCTCTTCGTTCTTTTATTTTTTCTAATAAATGACGGTTAAATTCTTCTTCGGCTTTTTTAAGTTTTAAAATTTTAATGGCTGGCAATATCGGTCGCAAATCATTTGTTAATTTTTGCCGTAAGTTATGCAGCTCATCCTCAGCATTTTCTATTTGATTTAAAAGGGTTTGAGCTTCTTTTTCACCGATGTTTTTCAAACCTCCTTCGCCTCTCATTTGACCTAAAAAAACATTAATTTTTTTGTATCGAATGTCAAATTGTTTTTCTTCAAAAGCATTGTAAACAGGCCAAAATTTTGCCGCCTCCTCGCTTGTTAAGTTTAATTTGTCGGTTATAAAAGCCACTTTTAATGCTTTAATTCGTTCTTTTCGAGGACCAAAACCTTGCGAAAACGAAATATTTAAAAACAATAAAGCGGTTACGAGTAGTATGATTTTTGATTTCATTTTTGATTTATTTTTAAGATAAAATTTCGAATTTTAATAGTAAATTTCTATTTTTATTCAATAAGATTATGTTCTAAATTTTCAATTGTTAGTAAGTATTCTTCGGTTACAAGGCTTGTTTCTGCAGAGGCTTGTTCTAAACTCTCTAAATCAGTTTCGTCTAAATATTGAAGAATATCGGCTCCCGAAACGCTTTGATTTTCAATTAAATACGTTGTAAGTTCATCTGCCGAAACTTGTGCCGTATTTTGTTTATAAAAAAAGGTAAGTAACAAACTAAGCACAAAAACAGCCGCAATACTGCTCATCCAAACAGGTCTTTTTTGATAAAACGGGATTATTCTCACGGGTTGTTCAAGGTTCATTTTTGCAAACAAACGTTGTTCAAAACTATCAAAGTAGGCTTCGGGAGTTGCAAAACCACTTTTAATTTTTAGGGTATGTATCGCTGTATTTTTCATTTTATTGTTAGACATTTTTAGTTGATAAAAGTTTAATTTGCCAATAAATACTCTTCAATTTTTTTTGTGGCAATATGATACGATGCTTTTAAAGCCCCAACCGAAGTGTTTAAAATATCGGATAATTCTTCAAACTTTAATTCTTCAAAATACTTCATTTTAAAAACCAATTGCTGCTTTTGAGGCAAGGTTGCTATGGCTTTTTGAAGTTTTAGCTCAATTTCCGAACCTTCAAAATAGACATCGGTTTCTAAGTTTTTAAGGGCTAATTCATTTACCTCTTCGCTCGAAATCATCATCTTTTTAGATCTGTTTTGGATAAACGTTAAAGATTCGTTCGTTGCAATTCTATACATCCACGAAAATAATTTGCTTTCGCCTTTAAATTTAGAAATATTTTGAAAAATCTTTATAAACGTATTTTGCAACACATCGTCCGCATCGTCATGGTTCAAAACTATATTCCGAATATGATTATATAACGGGCGTTTATACTCATAAACTAATTGCCGAAAAGCCTCGTTTTGAGTTTTAATATTTCCTAATTTTTCGATAAGTATTTGTTCGTCCGTAATCAAGAGGAGTTTTGTTTGTGTAGTAAGACCTTGATTTTTAAAAAAGGTTTAAACCGAAAACATGTATTAGACTATAGGGGGCTTCTAAAAATTTATGTTTATTGCAAAAGTTCTTTTTAAGAATTACAAATTTTTATTAGAAAACAAATTTTTAGAAGTCCCCTATAAGTGATATGTTTTTATTTTTGAAACCCCTTATTTCTTATTTTCTATTTCAACAACCACTGGGCAATGGTCAGAATGGTTGGCTTCGGGTAAAATATAAGCTCTTGAAATATGTTTTTCTAAGGCTTGTGTAACCATACAATAATCTATTCTCCAGCCTTTGTTGTTGCTCCTTGCCCCAGCTCGGTAGCTCCACCAGCTGTAGTGATGGGGTTCTTTGTTGAAGTGCCGAAAGCTATCTATAAATCCGTTTTTAATAAAACCATCAAGCCACATCCGTTCTTCGGGCAAAAACCCAGAAACGTTTGCATTTCGGATGGGGTCGTGAATATCAATTGCTTGATGACAAATATTATAATCACCACAAACCACTAAATTTGGCAAGGTGTTTTTAAGATGATGAATATATGCCTGAAAATCATGCATATACATAAACTTATGGTTCAATCGCTCTATATTAGTGCCCGAGGGCAAATACAAGCTCATCACCGAAATATTTTCAAAATCAACCCGAACATTTCTGCCTTCAAAATCCATGTGAGGAATTCCTGTTCCAAAAACAACGTTTTTCGGTTCGTTTTTTGATAAAATTGCCACACCGCTATACCCTTTTTTCTGGGCAGGATAATAATACTGAAATGGATAACCAGCCGCTTCTATTTCAAGTTTCGGAATCTGATCTTCGGTTGCTTTTATTTCTTGTAAGCAAATAACATCGGGGGTTGCTTGTTGTAGCCATTCTATAAAACCTTTGGTTATAGCAGCTCGAATACCGTTTACGTTGTACGAAATTATCTTCATGTTTTTTTTCTGTTTTTTGTAAATTTTAGAAGTCCCTTATAGCACTCCTAATTTTTTACCCACTTCGGTAAAGGCGGCAATGGCTTTGTCTAAATGTTCTTGGGTATGGGCAGCCGAAAGCTGCACCCGTATCCGAGCTTTATCTTTAGGAACAACCGGGAAGAAAAATCCAACCACATAAATCCCTTTGGCAAGTAATTCTTCGGCCATTGTTTGTGCTAATTTTGCATCGTAGAGCATAACAGGAACAATAGCCGAATTGCCTTCGGGGATGTCAAAACCTGCTGCTTTGATTCCTGCTTTAAAATAATTAGTATTCCATTCCAATTTGTCTCGTAAAGTAGTGTCTTTTTCTAATAGTTCAAAGACTTTTATAGAAGCACCAACAATGGCTGGGGCTAACGAATTTGAAAACAAATACGGGCGAGAACGTTGTCTTAAAATTTCAATAATTTCTTTTTTGCCTGTGGTATAACCTCCCATAGCACCTCCTAAGGCTTTGCCCAAGGTACCTGTTATAATATCAATTCTGCCTATCACATTGTTTACCTCGGGAGTTCCTTTGCCTGTTGCCCCTAAAAAACCAGCCGCATGACACTCATCAATCATAACTAAGGCATCGTATTTATCCGACAAATCACAAATTTTATCTAAAGGTGCCACCACTCCATCCATCGAAAAAACTCCATCGGTTACAATAAGTTTAAATCTACGATTGTCTTTTTGAGCCTTAATTAGTTGAGCTTCTAAATCACTCATGTTAGCATTTTCATATCTATAGCGAGCTGCTTTGCACAATCGAACTCCATCAATAATAGAAGCGTGGTTTAAAGCATCTGAAATGATGCAATCTTCTTCGCTTAAAAGAGGTTCGAAAACGCCTCCATTAGCATCAAAAGCGGCTGCATATAAAATAGTATCTTCCGTTTGATAAAAAGCGGCAATTTTTTGTTCTAATTGTTTATGAATATCTTGGGTGCCACAAATAAACCGAACCGAACTCATCCCAAAACCGTGCGTATCGAGGGTGTCTTTTGCTGCCTGAATAACTTCGGGGTGCGAGGATAGGCCTAAATAATTATTAGCACAAAAATTTAAAACTGTTTCGCCTGTAGAAATCGTAATTTCTGCCCCTTGAGGCGAGGTAATAATACGTTCTTTTTTAAACAAGCCATTGTCTTTGATGGTTTGGAGTTCGTTTTCTAAATGTTGTTTTAGGGTTGAATACATTTTTTTATGATTATCTGTGTTATATTTTAAAATTCAAATATACAAAAATATTTAAATTGGTTACGGGCTATTATTTTTTACACCCCTGTTCGGATGGCTTCCACTGGGTCTAATTTGGAAGCTGCAATAGCAGGAATAATACCCGAAACAAGCCCAATAAAAGCTGCAAGTGATGTTCCTAATAGAATATTAGCAAAGCTAAGCACAAATTCAAAATCTAAAGCGTATGTAAGCAACAAAGTAATAATCCATACCAAAAACAGCCCTATCAAACCACCAATAACCGATAAAATAATAGCCTCGAACAAAAACTGAAATAAAATAAACTTATTTTTAGCTCCTAATGCCTTTTGAATACCGATTAAATTGGTTCGTTCTTTTACAGAAACAAACATAATATTGGCAATCCCAAAACCACCTACTAAGAGCGAAAAACCGCTAATAATCCAACCAATTAAGTTCATTTGACTAATAATATTATCAATAAATTCTAAAGCACCTGCAAATACGTTTATAAAAAAATTGTTAATTTCGCCTGTTTTTAAACCTCTGTATGCTCTGAATTTTTGGGTTAATTCTGTCTTAAATTCCTCTATGTCAACATCTTTTTTTGGTTTTAAAATAATAGCTGGACGAACCATCACGTTGTTGTTTCCATAAATTCTTCTAAAAAAATTAACGGGTAAATAGATGGTAATATCAGGGCTGGGACCAAACGACCCTTGACCCATTTTTTCTAACACCCCAATAACCGTAAGCCGCTGCCCATACAATCGGATTTTTTTGCCAATAGGGTCTTGGTTTTCAAAAAGTTGTGTAGCCACTTCGTTGCCTAAAATAGTAACAGGTGACCCATTGTTTGATTCTGCTTCGTTAAAAAAACGTCCCTCTTGAAAGGTAAGTTTATCAATATCCATAAAATCGTTGGTGCAAGGGGTAATCCGAATACCGCTGGCTGTTTTGCCATCAGCAGAAATATTTTCGTTCCGAGCAAAAATATTAAAAGA
This sequence comes from uncultured Flavobacterium sp., assembly GCA_964463035.1. Lineage (GTDB taxonomy): Bacteria > Bacteroidota > Bacteroidia > Flavobacteriales > Flavobacteriaceae > Flavobacterium. The sequence continues at coordinate 4,518 of CAYXAF010000055.1, read as the reverse complement.
TATTTTATCGATATTGTTTACATTTTTTTTCACAAATAAATACTCATCATAAGTAACGTCTGGGAATTGATCTATTTTCCAAGCAGGAATATCCGAAGGTCCAAATGAAAACTTAAACAAATAAATCATATTTTTATCTAAACCATCTAAATCTTCGGATATTTTTTTATCTAACGAATCAACGGCTGCCAGCACGGCTATAATTGAAAAAATACCAACTGTAACCCCTAATAAAGATAAAATAGTTCGGAGTTTATTGTTCCGAAGGGCATTGATAGCAAGCGAAAAGCTTTCGTGTAATAAGCGTAGATATAGCATTTTTTATAATTTTAAATAGTTAAAAATAAAAACCTGAAAACACCAAATAGGTAATTGAACGATACATTTTGTTACAAATAATAGATGTTTAGCCGTAAAAATACAGATTTTATTTTTGGTTATAGGTTATATTTTTGGTTATACTAAAATTTTTGTGATGTAGATTTGCCAAAAACAATTAACGAACATGGATTTTAGGGGACTTCTAAAAAATAATTAACCAATTTGTAACAGTCAAAACAGTTTATTACACAGCGCTTGTTTATAATGCAAAAATTGGTCTAAAATATTTGTATTTTTGCAATCGTATAAAAATAATCGGTTGGTTTTGGACTCAAAAATTACTTCTAAATATGCTCAATCGTTGGTAGTAAATCAATTGAGCAATCAACTATTAATAAAACATTCTAAAACACAACTTACGGGTTGGGTTGGCTCGGGTTTGTCGTTTATCATAGCATCAGTTTTTGAAAAAACCAACAAACCTTTTGTCTTAATTTTTCAAAACAAAGAAGAAGCTGCTTATTATTTAAATGATTTAGAACAACTTTTGCCCGAAAAAAAAGTGCTTTTTTACCCAAGTTCGTATCGAAGAGCCTATCAAGCTGAAGAAACAGACAATGCAAGCGTATTGCTTAGGGCTGAATTGCTTTTAAAAATAAAACAAGAAAAAATTCCACTAATAGTAGTTACCTATCCCGAAGCTATTTTTGAAAAAGTAATTACCAAAAAACAATTCGATAAAAACACCCTTAATATTAAGGTAAAAGAAACCCTATCACTCGATTTTATTAACGAAACCCTTTTTGAATATAATTTTAAACGAGTTGATTTTGTAACCGGACCCGGTGAATTTTCTGTAAGAGGTGGTATTATTGATGTGTTTTCGTTTTCAAATAATCACCCGTTTCGAATTGAGTTTTTTGGTAACGAAATAGAAAGCATTCGTAGTTTTGATATTGAAACACAACTTTCTGTTCAAAAATTATCAAAAATAAGTATTGTTTCAAATATAGAAACTAAAAATACAAACGAGATTAGAGAAAGTTTTTTAGAATTTATTGATAATGATAGCATCTTGTTTTTTAATAATTTAGGTTACATTCAAGAACATTTGCAAACTCTTTTTGAACGTGCCGAAACTACTTTTTTAGGCTTAAATACAGATATAAAACATAGTAAACCCGAAAAACTTTTTATAAACGGAAATATTTTGGTTTCTCAAGCAGAACTTTTTTCAGTGCTTGAATTAAGTAAACAAACTGCTTTTAACCCCGAAAAAACACTTATAGTTCAGCAGCAACCACAACCTTCGTTTAACAAACAATTTGATTTGCTTTTAAACAATTTAAGTATTAATCATTTTGATGGAATTACTAATTGTTTATGCTGCACAAACGATAATCAGGCACAACGATTTCATGATATTTTTGAAAGTTTAGACGAAAAAAACAACGAAAATATCCGAAAGCAATATCAAACCATAGTTTTGCCACTTTATCAGGGTTTTATAGATTTTGAACTGCAAATTGCTTGCTATACCGACCATCAAATTTTTGAACGCTATCATAAATTTAACATAAAAAATAGCTATACCAAAAAGCAAACCATTACTTTAAAAGAGCTAACATCTTTATCTTCGGGGGATTATGTTACTCACATAGATCACGGAATAGGACGCTTTGCAGGATTGCAAAAAATAGATGTAAACGGGAAAACTCAAGAAGCCATAAAAATAGTATATGCTGATAACGATATTATATATGTAAGCATCCATTCGTTGCATAAAATTACAAAATTTAATGGGAAAGACGGCACTACCCCTAAAATTTATAAACTCGGGAGCAGTGCTTGGAAGGTTTTAAAACAAAAAACAAAAGCCCGAGTTAAACATATTGCCTTTAACTTAATTCAGTTATATGCAAAAAGACGAACCGAAAAAGGCTACGCTTTTGCACAAGATAGTTATTTGCAAAAAGAATTAGAAAGTTCGTTTATTTATGAAGATACTCCAGACCAAATAATAGCTACCAACGATGTAAAAGCAGATATGGAACTTGATAGACCCATGGATAGGCTTATTTGTGGAGATGTAGGTTTTGGGAAAACCGAAGTGGCTATTCGTGCAGCGTTTAAAGCTGTTGACAACGGCAAACAGGTGGCTGTGCTTGTGCCAACTACAATTTTAGCCTATCAACATCATAAAACTTTCTCGGAACGATTAAAAGATATGCCTGTTACAGTGCATTACCTGAACCGATTTAGAACAGCTAAACAGAAATCAGAAACTTTGCAAAAACTATCCGAAGGAACGGTAGATATTATTATAGGAACACATCAATTGGTTAGTAAAGATGTAAAGTTTAAAAATTTAGGACTTTTAATTATTGACGAAGAACAAAAATTTGGAGTAAACGTAAAGGACAAGCTCAAAACAATAACAGAAAATATCGATACATTAACATTAACAGCAACTCCCATTCCCAGAACCTTACAATTTTCACTAATGGCAGCTAGAGATTTATCAGTAATTTCTACTCCTCCACCAAATAGGTATCCTATTGATACACAAATTATTCGCTTTAATGAAGAAGTAATTCGAGATGCAGTTTCGTATGAAATTCAGCGAGGTGGACAAGTTTTTTTCATCAATAATAGAATAGAAAATATCAAAGAAGTTGCTGGGATGATACAACGCTTGGTACCAGATGCTAAAATTGGTATCGGACATGGGCAAATGGATGGCAAAAAACTCGAAGAATTATTATTGTCGTTTATGATGGGCGAATTTGATGTGTTGGTTGCCACAACTATTATCGAAAGTGGTTTAGACGTGCCTAATGCAAATACAATTTTTATAAACAATGCTCATCAATTTGGTTTGTCTGATTTGCACCAAATGCGAGGTAGGGTCGGGCGAAGCAATAAAAAAGCCTTTTGTTATTTTATTACTCCTCCTTATTCTGTAATGACCCCCGAGGCACAAAAACGCATCAATGCTTTAGAACAATTTAGTGCTTTGGGTAGTGGTTTTAATATAGCAATGAAAGATTTAGAAATACGAGGAGCAGGTGATTTATTAGGAGGTGAACAAAGCGGTTTTATCAACGAAATTGGCTTCGAAACCTATCAAAAAATTATGAACGAAGCTATTGATGAACTTAAAGAAGAAGAATTTAAAGAAGTTTTTGAAACCCAGCAACAACCCGAAACCAAAAATTACATAAAAGATTTTCAATTAGATACTGATTTTGAATTGCTATTTCCAGATAATTACATCAACAATATTACAGAGCGTTTAAATTTATACAACGAATTAAGCAATTTAAAAACCGAAGATGAACTGCAAAAATATCAAGAAAAATTAATCGACCGATTTGGTAATTTACCAAAACAAGCAGAAACTTTACTTATAAGTGTTCGTTTGAAATGGATAGCCGTACAATTAGGCATTGAGAAATTAGTGCTAAAACAAAACCAAATGTTAGGTTATTTTATTAGCAATCAAGAAAGTAAATTTTACCAATCAGAAAAATATCTGAAAATATTACAAAGTGTAAATAAAAATCAAAATATTTGCAAACTTCAAGAAAAGCAAACCAAAAACGGACTTCGCTTAATCATTACTTTTCATGAAGTTAAAAACATAGGCAAAGCTTTGGAGGTTTTGTCTAAATTGTTGTAAAAAAACTTTTTTTTGTTAGAGAGATTTTTAAAAAATTTAGTATTGCTATTTTATAATAAGTGTTCAGTGATTGTTAATTTAGGGGTTAATTCTTTTTTTGAGGTGCTATTATTATCTTTGTTCTACAAATATATTTAAAAATGGGCAGAAAAAATTTGAACCTAAAAGTATTTCAGATATTAACAATACATTAATAGGGATGTTTGTTCCACAAAATATTTTACAAGATTTTGAAGTTTAGGACATTTATGCCAAACAAGGTAATTGGATTATAGAACTTCGAGAAAGAGAAAACAAAATTCCAAAAAGGGGCTTCTAAAAATTCATTTTTTTCGTTTTGATTTTAGAAAAAAGCAAAACCCTTTTAACAATTTTCTAAAATCATTGTCAAATGTATGCACTTATTTTGATATTTTTATCAAAAATTACAAGTTTTTTTAAAAACACATCTATCTATCTATCTGTATTTCAATTGTTTAACGATTATTAAATTTAATCTCATCACTTGTTCGTAT
>CAYXAF010000054.1:0-14566 GCA_964463035.1 uncultured Flavobacterium sp. | reverse complement strand
GACTCACGGACTATTTTTAGATGAGCAATACTTTTGTATTTTGAATTTAAAAATAAGAGTAAGTACTTAATTTTGAAGTAGATTTAGTTTGTAATAGAACGCTAATAAGCAATCTGGGTTAAAAGAGCTTTTTGTAATAAAAATGAATTTTTAGGAGCCCCCTTATAGTAAGAAAAATATAATTTAATACTTTTTCGTTACTTCTACAACACTAATTTTAAAAAACAATAAAACATGAGTTATTACCAAATTAAAGACCTTGAGAATTACTTTAAAATGTATAAAAAATCGGTTAGAGAGCCCCGAAAATTTTGGGACAGAATTGCCGATGAAAACTTTCAATGGTATCAAAAATGGGACAAAGTTTTTGACTTCGACTTTCAAGAAGCCCAATTTAAATGGTTTGTGGATGCCAAATTAAACATCACTAAAAATTGTATTGACAGACACTTAGCCCGAAGAGGCGATAAAACAGCCATTATTTTTGAACCCAACAATCCTACTGAAGCTGCACAACATATCAGCTACACCGAACTCTACGCTCGAGTAGCAAAAATGGCAAATGTTTTGCGAGAACAAGGCATCAAAAAAGGCGATCGAGTTTGTATTTATTTACCTATGATCCCCGAACTGGCAATAGCAGTTTTAGCATGTGCACGCATTGGAGCTGTTCATTCGGTTGTGTTTGCTGGTTTCTCCGCTTCGGCTTTAGCCGCTCGGATTGATGATTGTGCTTCTAAAATGGTCATTACATCGGATGGAGGTTTTAGAGGAAATAAATCTATCAATTTAAAAGCTATTGTTGATGAGGCACTTACCAAATGTCCAACAGTTGAAAAAGTATTGATTGCTCAACGAACTTTTGAAAAAATTCCGATTACCGAAGGTAGAGATTTATGGCTACAACCCTTGCTTGATACTGCTATACCCAACAATGTAGCCGAAATTATGGATGCTGAAGACCCTTTATTTATCCTATATACCTCAGGTTCAACAGGCAAACCAAAAGGGATGATGCACAGCACAGCAGGCTATATGGTTTATACTGCTTATACCTTTAAAAATATTTTTGCTTACGAAGAAAACGATGTTTTTTGGTGTACAGCCGATATTGGCTGGATAACAGGACACTCGTATACTTTATACGGACCACTTTTAAACGGAGCCACAACGGTTATGTTTGAAGGAATGCCATCCTACCCCGATTTTAGTCGCTTTTGGGAAGTGATTGAAAAACATAAGATTACTCAATTTTATACTGCCCCAACGGCTATCAGAGCTTTAGCAAAAGAAAGTTTAGAATACGTGCAACGTTTCCCGTTGAGTAGTTTAAAAGTAATCGGATCGGTGGGTGAACCTATCAACGAAGAGGCTTGGCATTGGTATAACGACCATGTAGGAGGCAAACGCTGCCCTTTAGTTGATACATGGTGGCAAACCGAAACAGGTGGAATTATGATTTCGCCTATACCCTTTGTAACCCCTACAAAACCAACCTACGCATCGCTTCCGTTACCCGGCATTCAACCTGTTTTAATGGATAAGCTTCGGAACGAAATTGAAGGGAACCAAGTAACGGGTAGTTTATGTATTAAATTTCCTTGGCCCTCAATAGCTCGGACTATTTGGGGCGATCATCAAAGATATAAAGAAACATATTTTACAGCTTTTCCAGGTAAATATTTTACAGGTGATGGAGCTCTTCGAGATGAGGTGGGTTATTACCGAATTACAGGTCGTGTGGACGATGTTATCATTGTTTCGGGGCATAATTTAGGCACCGCACCAATCGAAGATGCTATCAATGAACACCCAGCCGTAGCCGAAAGTGCCATTGTTGGTTTCCCACACGATATTAAAGGAAATGCTTTATATGGCTTTATTATTTTAAAAGAAATTGGCAAAGGACGAGATAAAGCAAACCTAAGTAAAGAGATTAACCAACTAATTTCAGACCAAATAGGACCAATTGCAAAACTTGATAAAATACAATTTGTAAATGGCTTACCCAAAACACGTTCAGGTAAAATTATGAGACGAATACTACGAAAAATTGCTGAAGGAGATTTTAGTAATTTCGGAGATATTTCAACGTTGTTAAACCCAGAAATTGTAGAGGAAATTAAAAACGAAAAATTATAGATTTGATTTAACAATATCAAAATTTAAAAGAGGCTGTTCAAAATTATTCTTTTGGGACAGCTTTTATTTTTTATAAACACAAATTAAAATATCTTGGGTATATAAATAATTAGTAAAATAGCAATTGAAGAAATCGCTGCAAAAAAAACAGCTCCAGCAGCTACATCTTTTATAAAGCCAATTCTTTCGTGATATTCTGGATGAATAAAATCAGCAATTTTTTCTACAGCTGTGTTTAAACCTTCAATACTTAAAACTAAGCCAATTGTAAAAATTTGAAACATCCATTCGGTTGCGGAAATTTCAAAATAAAAACCAACTAAAATAATGCCAACTGCCATGATGGTTTGTGCCATAATGCTATGCTCTGTTGTGAGCAGTTTATAAGCACCTTTTACGGCAAATACAACACTTTTAAGTCGTCCTGTAAAAAAAGTATAATCAGTTTTCATAAGTTACAATTTCAAAAGTTTTATAATATCTTTTGTGATATTTTTATGTGTGTAATAAGCAACAATTTTGTGGGTATATTTTGTGTCAAAGACAAGGTCAATACCATGCTTTTTACAATATTTTTCAATGGTTAAATTCACTTTTTTTTCGATAGAAACAATATTGGTTTCATAATAAAATTGAGCTGCTTCTTTAGAGGTTAGTTCTCTTTTTTGGATATTTTTTTCTTCTTTTAAAATTAAATCAAGTAGTTCAATATCTTTCGGAAGCATTCTTTTTTTTAATGATTCGTAGGCTTCATTAGGTCTTGGATTGTATTTTCCTATCAGTTTATTTAAATTGTTTTGCAAATCTTTTACCTCTGCATTTGTGGTGCTTTCATAGGTTTTGATCAGTTCAAGATATGCTTTTTTATGCTCTGTATATGCAGGAATCGCATCAAAAATACTATCTCTATTGATGCTTGCAGCGTTTTGTGCTTGTGAATTTACAGAGCTAAACACTAATAAAAAAAATAAAATATAAATACTTTTACACATCATAAATAATCAATTATTAGGGTAATTTATAGGTTTTATTTCAGGATATTTCTTGAAATTACTAATTTTTGAATTTCGGTTGTCCCTTCTCCAATGGTGCAAAGTTTGGCATCTCTATAAAATTTTTCAACAGGAAAATCTTTTGTATAACCATAACCTCCATGAATTTGAATAGCATCTGTAGCAACTTTTACACACACTTCAGAGGCATACATTTTTGCCATAGCTCCGAGTTTTGTAACAGGCAAATGATTGTTTTTCAAGTAAGCTGCTTTGTGCAACAACAATTCTGAGGCTTCAATTTCTGTTGCTATATCGGCTAATTTAAAAGCAATGGCTTGAAATTCGCTAATCGGTTTTCCAAATTGATGTCGTTCTTTGGCATATTTTAAAGCAGCTTCATAGGCACCTTTAGCAATTCCTAACGACAAAGCAGCTATGGAAATGCGCCCTCCATCTAATATTTTCATTGCCTGTTTGAACCCTTCACCCACTTCACCCAATCTATTACTATCTGGAATAATGCAGTTGTCAAAAATAAGTTCGGCTGTTTCGCTGGCTCGCATCCCTAGTTTATTTTCTTTTTTACCAGAGAAAAATCCTTGTGTTCCTTTTTCAATCACAAATGCTGTGGTGTTGTTGGGTGTTCCTTTGTCGCCTGTGCGAGCAATTACTACTGCAATATTCCCTGAAATAGCATGAGTTATAAAGTTTTTTGCACCGTTTAGCACCCAATTTCCCCCTTGTTTTACAGCCGTTGTATTCATCCCTCCAGCATCCGAACCTGTATTATGTTCCGTTAAAGCCCATGCTCCAATCCATTCGGCCGTGGCTAATTTTGGAATCCATTTTTTACGTTGTTCCTCATTCCCGAAGGTTAGTATATGATTGGTGCACAACGAATTATGTGCTGCAACCGACAATCCAATAGAAGAATCAACTTTAGAAATTTCTTCAATAATAGTTATATATTCATAATAGCCGAGATTGGAACCGCCTAATTCTTCAGGAACCAAGACTCCCATAAAGCCCATTTCGCCTAATTTTCGAAACAATTCAACTGGAAAAATTTGTTTTTCGTCCCATTCCATCATCAAAGGTCGTATTTCTCTTTCGGCAAATTCTTGAATAGAAGTTGCAATTAATTTTTGCGTTTCGTTGGCTTCAAAGTTCATATTTTTTCAATTTAAAAAATCAAATATACAGAAATTATATCTGTTTTTTCGATAGGAAAATTTGGGATTTGTTGCAAATCGGTTTTAGAATGTAAGTCTCCGTTCATGCTCCTATACTTAACTATTTGTTTTGCAATACTATAATTAAAATACGGAAACATTTTTAGCTCGTCTATACTTGCATTATTTATGTCAATTTTAAGAATACTTTGAGGGTTTTTAATAAATAATTTTCGTTGAGCATCTTCTAAAGCATAATCCTGAATATTATTTATAAATTTTAGTTGTTCGAGGCTTACAAAAGCACCTAATTTAGAACGTAAATCAATGATTTTTAAAGCAGTAGCATTACCAATTCCGTTTACTTTTTCAAGTTGTTCAACGGTTGCTAAGTTTAAATCAATCGGAATTATTATTTCTTTAGAAATTTTTGTGGAAGGATCGGTTGTTGTGTAATTAGTTTTTTTAGCATTAGTTACCCACTCTGGGAATTTAAAATAGGGTGAGATTTTAGCTAAAACCGCATCCGAAACACCTGTAACATCCTGAAATTGAGCCACTGAATTAATCCATAAATTATTGGCTCTAAATTGATGTAGTTTTTTGAGTTCTTCGGTTGATAAACCTAATATATGAGCTTTATATTCGGTTATAAAATTAGGATTAAAATCTTTTAATTGTATTGAATTTTCTTTGGCTTTTTGGTTGTTTATTTCCTTTTGTAGTGCAAGCCATTGTTGAGCTTCTGTTGATAATTTTTCAGGTTCTGAATAAGTATTTTTTAAAATAAAATAAAATGTAATTTGTAAACTTACACTCAATAATAGCAATACTAACAAGCCTTTGCGTTGCGATTTTGTAAAATAAAAATAGGATAAAAAATGGTTTTTCATCAAGGTATTTTTAGATTTATTTTTCAGAAATTTTAAATTCAAATTTAGCTTTAATATTGCTGGTATTTGAAATTTGATTAGTTAAAATTTTGGGGATTTTTATTTCAAAATCGGCTAACAAAACATCAAAATTTGTTTCTAAAATATATTTTGACGATGTTTTTTTAACAATAATTGTTGTGGATATTTTTTTTGAATTTCCATGCAAGGTAAGAACTCCTTTTAGCACAAATTCGGTGCCTGTTTCGGCAACTTTTGCACTATCAAAATCAATAATTTTTCCTTTAAAATAAGCCTTCGGATAGATATTACTTTCTAAATAATGATTGTTAAAATGCTCTTCCATCAACGAGCGTTTGAAATGAAAATCTTTAATCAAAGCATTGCAAAACAAAGCCCCATTTTGTGGGTCAAATCCAACTTTTACATGGTTATTTATAGCTTTTATTTCTTCAAAATTTTGCGAAGTAGCATCCAATTGAATATATCCGTTTGAAATTTGAAGTGAATTTTGTCCAAAAACAATAAATGTGGTTAATAAAAAGAACGATAAAAAAGTTTTCATCTTAAAAAAATATTTACAAATTTACAGAATAATTCCTTACTATTTTACTATAAAAGTGTTAAAAAAAATAACTATTTTTGTGTTTTTAAAAACTATCAAATATGACATCAAAAGAATTATCAAACGGAATTTTACGAACCATTTTTATATTGGTTGTCATTGGTTTATTGCTTTATTTTATTGTCCAAATTAAAGCTATTCTTGTTTATTTGATAGTTTCGCTCCTTTTAACAATGTTGGGCAACCCAATAGCAAAATTTTTAGAAATACGATTAAAATTCAAACCAATTTTAGCAGTTATCACCGTTTTAACGTTTTATATTTTACTTATTTCCGGATTTATTTGGCTTTTTGTGCCTTTAATTAGTAGCCAAAGTGAGCAACTTGCCTTGTTAGACAGCCAAGCAATTGAGCAAAATTATCAAGTAATTATCAATCAAATAGAAACCTATTTAAGCACCCACAATATTGATACATCCGAATTTTTTAAACGAACTTCCGTAGTTCCTTATTTATCATCCATTCCTACTTTTGTGAATAGTTTTATAGGCACTTTGGGAATTTTTGGAGTTGGTGTCGCTTCTGTTTTGTTTATTACGTTCTTTTTTATGAAAGATAAAATAATTTTTTATCGAAATTTTTTACGAATTATTCCGGCAAAATACGAAGCCGAAATTTTAAATTCGTTGGATAGAATTCAACAAATGTTAGCCCGTTATTTTTCGGGGTTACTTTTGCAACTATTCATCGTTTTTATACTCTATTTTATTGTTTTACTGATTGTTGGCATCAAAAATGCTTTAATTATTGCCTTAATTTGTGGTGTTTTAAATATTATACCCTACATTGGGCCTCTTTTTGCACTTATTTTAGCCGCAATTTTAACCATAACATCTAATATAAACCTTGATTTTAGTTCCGAAGTTTTACCCAAAACAATCTATGTGATTATCGGTTTTTTTATAGTTCAGTTGATTGATAATAATTTTTCGCAACCCTATATTTTTTCTAAAAGCACTCAATCGCATCCGTTAGAAATATTTTTAACAACCTTAATTGCTGGGATTTTATTCGGAATTATTGGGATGATAGTAGCCATTCCGTCTTATACGGCTTTAAAAGTAATTATAAACGAATTTTTTCCAAACAATAAAATTAGTAAAGTTTAACCCTAAAAATGACTGAATAAGAATACTTTAGCATTTTAAAACTCAATTATATCAAAAATAAAATGAACGACGAATTTGACGAAAATATAGTCCCAGAAAACACCGAGCCAATAGAACATCATAATACCATTACCAAAGTAACAGGTATGTATAAAGATTGGTTTTTAGATTATGCCTCGTATGTAATTTTAGAACGTGCTGTGCCTGCTATTGAAGATGGTTTTAAACCCGTTCAAAGACGCATTATGCACAGTATGAAAGAGTTAGATGACGGTAGATACAACAAAGTAGCAAATATTGTAGGGCACACTATGCAATACCATCCACATGGAGATACCAGTATTGGAGATGCAATGGTTCAGCTTGGGCAAAAAGATCTACTAATTGATTGTCAAGGAAACTGGGGAAATATCTTAACTGGAGACGGAGCAGCTGCTCCAAGATACATTGAAGCCCGAATTTCAAAATTTGGACACGAGGTTTTATATTCTCCAAAAATTACAAATTGGCAACTATCATATGATGGTAGAAAAAATGAGCCAATTAACTTGCCTGTAAAATTCCCTTTACTCCTTGCACAGGGTGCCGAAGGTATTGCTGTGGGGCTTTCAACAAAGATTCTTCCTCACAATTTTATTGAATTAATTGACGCTTCTATAAAAATATTACGAAACAAACCCTTTACACTTTTTCCTGATTTTCCTACAGCTGGTATTGCAGATATTTCGAATTATAACGATGGCTTACGAGGAGGTAGAGTTCGGGTTCGGGCAAAAGTTTCACAACTTGACAAAGCTACTTTAATAATCACTCAAATTCCGTTTACTACCAATACTTCATCGTTAATCGATAGCATTTTAAAAGCAAATGATAAAGGTAAAATTAAAATTAAAAAAATAGAAGATAACACAGCAGCCGAGGTAGAAATTGTTGTGCATTTACCAGCAGGTGTTTCGCCTGACAAAACCATAGACGCTTTGTATGCCTTTACCGATTGCGAAATTTCGATAGCTCCGCTGGGTTGTGTTATTGAAAATAACAAACCTTTGTTTATAGGAGTTTCCGAAATGCTTAAAATTTCAACGTTCAGAACAGTTGAACTGCTTAAACGTGAACTTGAAATTCAATTAGATGAGCAAGAAGAACAATGGCACTTTTTATCATTAGAACGAATTTTTATTGAAAATAGAATCTATCGTTTAATTGAAGAAGAAGAAACTTGGGAAGGCGTTATCAAAGCTATTGACGAGGGTTTAAAACCATTTACAAAGCACTTAAAAAGAGCCGTAACCGAAGAAGATATTGTTCGATTGACCGAAATACGCATTAAAAGAATTTCAAAATTTGATATTGATAAAGCACAAGAAAAAATTGAAGCCTTAGAAGGTGAAATTGAACAAACTAAGTTCCATTTAGCAAATATTATTGATTATACAATAGATTTTTTTCAACGTTTAAAAGACAAATTTGGCAAAGGAAAAGAACGTAAAACAGAACTCAGAAGCTTTGATACTATTGAAGCCACAAAAGTTGTCCTCCGAAATACAAAATTATACGTAAACCGAGCCGAAGGATTTATAGGGACAAGCCTCAAAAAAGATGAATATGTGGCTGATTGTTCAGATATAGATGATGTAATTGTGTTTTTAAGAGATGGTAAAATGCTGATTACCAAAGTTGATGACAAAAAGTTTGTAGGTAAAGACATTATTCATATAGATATTTTTGACAAGCAAGACAAACGAACTATTTATAATATGATTTATCGAGACGGAAAAAATGGAGCTTCTTTTATAAAGCGATTTAATGTTTCTGGCATTACAAGAGATAAAGAATATGATTTAACCCAAGAAAATTCAGGCTCGCAAATACTATATTTTTCTGCTAACCCAAACGGGGAAGCCGAAGTAATTACAATTTTATTAAGACAAGTAGGTAGTGTTAAAAAACTAAAATGGGACTTAGATTTTGCAGATGTTACAATAAAAAACAGAAGCGCAAAGGGGAATAATATAACTAAATACCCTATCAAAAAAATTGATTTAAAAGAAAAAGGAATTTCAACCTTAAAACCACGTAGAATTTGGTTTGACCAAACCGTAAATAGATTAAATGTAGAAGGAAGAGGCGAACTTTTAGGCGAATTTAAACCCGAAGATAAACTACTAATTATTACACAAAGCGGAAAATTAAAAACTATAATCCCCGAACTTTCAACCCATTTTGATGATGATAAAATTATTTTAGAAAAATGGAATCCTAAAAAACCAATTTCGGTTGTTTATTTTGATGGGGAAAAAGAAAAATACTATTTAAAACGTTTTTTAATTGAAAATTTATCAAAAGAAGAATTAATAATTTCTGAACACGAAAAATCATATTTAAAAATTGTTTCTACTGATTGGAGACCCGTTTTTGAATTAATTTTTACCAAAATAAAAGGAATTCAAAAAGAAAATCAAATAATTGATGTTGAACAATTTATAACTATAAAAGGAATAAAAGCTTTAGGGAATATAATAAGTTCGGACAAACTAAAACAAATAAATGCATTAGAGTCATTACCATATGAAGAAATAAAAGAAACCGAAACTGAAGAAACGATTAATGACACAATAGAAAACCCAGACTTAAACATTGACGAAAACGGACAACCAACACTTTTTTAATCGGATATGCTAACAATAAAATTAACCATTAAAAAGTTAAGAAAAAATTAAAAAAAACCTTAATGGTAAAAAAAAAGTATGTTTCTCTCAGATATTGAAATTGCACAAAATGCAACTATGCTACACATAAAAGATGTAGCTAAAAAACTTAATATTTCAAGCGATGATTTGGAGTATTACGGAAAATACAAAGCAAAATTACCTTTAAAATTACAAGCTAAAACCCCAAAAGGAAAGCTAATTTTAGTAACTGCAATGTCTCCTACTCGTTATGGAGAAGGTAAAACAACCATGTCTGTTGGCTTAACCGATGGATTAAATTATATTGGCAAAAAAGCAGTAGCAGTATTACGAGAGCCATCATTGGGACCCGTTTTTGGGGTAAAAGGTGGCGCTGCAGGTGGTGGTTATGCACAAGTAGTGCCTATGGAAGATATAAATTTGCACTTTACAGGCGATTTTTCAGCAATTGAAAAAGCAAATAATCTTTTGTCTGCAGTAATTGATAACAATCTGCAAAATAAAAAATACTCGTTAAACATTGACCCCCGGACCATTGCTTGGAAACGTGTTATGGATATGAATGATCGCTCGTTACGGCATATTATCATTGGAGTTGGAGGTAAAACAAACGGAGTTATTAGAGAAGATGGTTTTAATATAACCCCAGCTTCTGAAATTATGGCAATATTATGCCTTTCAAAAGATTTTAACGATTTAAAACAACGATTAGGTAATATTTTTGTAGGTCAAACTTTTGATGCAAAGCCTATTTATGCTCGAGATTTAAAAGTTGTTGGTGCTATGGCAGCATTGCTAAAAGATGCTATAAAGCCCAATTTAGTACAAACTCTTGAAGGGAATCCGGCAATTTTACATGGAGGGCCTTTTGCAAGTATAGCACAAGGAACAAACACTGTAATAGCAACTAAAACAGGGCTTTCGTTAGCCGATTATGTAGTTACCGAAGCTGGTTTTGGTGCAGATTTAGGTGCCGAGAAATTTTTTCATATAAAATGTGCACAATCTGGTTTAAAACCCGATGCTGTTGTTGTGGTAGCAACACTAAGAGCAATAAAGCATCATGCTGGTATTGGCAAAGATGAACTTACACAACCAAATATTGAAGCTATTAAAAATGGTTTTTGCAATCTTGAAAAACATATCGAAAACATACAACAATTTGGAATCAATCCGATAGTTTGTATCAATGCTTTTCCTGATGATACGGAACATGAATATGAAATGTTGCAAAACCTTTGCTTGCAAAAAGGTGTTAAAGCAGTTGTAAACAAAGCCTTTATAGAAGGCGGAAAAGGAGCAGCTGATTTAGCAAATTCGGTAATAGAAAACATTGCAAATGAACCTAAAAACTTTACTCCATTATATCAAAAAACAGATACTATTGAACAAAAAATTTCAACAATAGCAATAAAAATTTACGGTGCTTCATTGGTAGAATATTCTGTTAAGGCAAAAACACAATTAAAATTACTAAAAGAACTAAACCTTTGTGAGTTGCCTATTTGTATGGCAAAAACACCTTCAAGTTTTTCTGATGATGAAAAGAAAATTGGTCGTCCTACAAATTTTGAAATTACGGTTCGTGAGTTTGAAATTTCGAGTGGAGCTGGTTTTATAGTGCCTCTTTTAGGAGAAGTAATGCGAATGCCCGGATTACCAGCAGTGCCAAATGCCGAAAAAATCGATATAAACGAAGAAGGGAAAATTGTAGGATTATTTTAATAAAAAATGGCAAGCTCCCTACATCGCACCGCTACAACCGCATACCTTTGCTGCGTTCCCACCCTGGAGGATTTTGCAGGAGCTGGTCGTGTAGGACTTGCCGTTGCAAATATAATAACTTTTTGTATTTTTGGCAAATTAAAAACTAATTTATTTTTTTAAATGAAAACTCAAATTTACAAACCATCAAATAAAAATTATTTATTTAAAATCATTTTAATATTAACTGTCTTATTTACAATTTCTTGTAAAAAAGAATTAACATTTTCAATAGACACTTCAAACATAAAACAATCATATAATACAAGTGAAAAAATTGTTTTAAATCTTAAAAAAGAAAATTTAGAAACTATTGAAAAAGTAGATTACTACATAAATGATATAAAAATAGGAACATCAAAAAATAATAATCCTATAATTTTTACATTTAAAAATCAAAAATTAGGATATCAAAACATAAAAGCTATAATTTTTTATGACGGAAAAACTACTGAAACAACTGCACGAGTAGAACTTTTTTCTGATGTAATTCCAAAAATTTTAAATTATACAATTGTAAACACCTACCCCCATGATAGCAAAGCATATACACAAGGTTTAGAATTTTATAATGATATTTTATTAGAAGGAACAGGCAACGGAACAGGGCAAGATACAGGAACAAAAGGCATAAGCAGTATCAGAAAAATTGATTATATAACAGGCAAAATTATACAACAAATAAAATTGCCCGAAACAATTTTTGGAGAAGGAATTACTGTTTTAAACAACAAACTTTATCAACTTACCTATCAAAATAATGAAGCATACGTATATGATTATACAACTTTAGAGAAAATTAAAACTTTACCTTATTTTAAACCTATGGAAGGCTGGGGATTATCAAACGATGGTAAAAACTTATTAATGAGCAATGGTTCTGAAAAAATTTACATCTTAAATCCTGAAAATTTTAAAGCAATAAGTTCTATAAATGTTTATACAAATAGTAGTAAAATTGAGCAAATAAACGAGTTAGAATATGTAAATGGTAAAATTTTTGCGAATATTTATACCAAAGATGTAATTGCTGTAATTAACCCTAAAAATGGCGCAATTGAAGCTATCATAAATTGTGCTGAACTGATAAATAAAACAAATAAAACCCCTGATAGAGATTATTTTAACGGAATTGCTTATAACTCAAAAACAAAAACTTTTTTTGTAACCGGCAAAAATTGGGATAAAATATTTGAAATAAGAATTTCAGATTAACAACTTTTGAATTAAGATGTTTCGACAAGCTCAACATAACAACCAAGAACTATGTTTTTTTCTTTAATTATTCCTGTTTATAACCGACCAGATGAGGTAGAAGAACTACTTGAAAGTTTAAAAAAACAAAATTACAATTCTGATTTTGAAATAGTTATAATTGAAGATGGCTCTACCCTACCCTGCTTTGATATTATTAATAAATATAACACCAGTTTAAACATTTCATATTACAACAAAAAAAATTCAGGTCCTGGTTCTTCGCGAAATTTTGGGATGCAAAAAGCAAAAGGCAATTACTTTATTATTTTAGACTCTGATTGTGTATTGCCTAAAAATTATTTACAAAGCATTGAAAATTTATTATCAACTAATTATGTTGATTGTTTTGGAGGCCCCGATACTGCTTTAGATAGTTTTAGTCCTACTCAAAAAGCTATAAATTTTGCCATGACATCAGTGCTTACAACAGGAGGAATTAGAGGAGCATCAGAACATATTGAAAAATTTCAACCTCGTAGTTTCAATATGGGAATTTCAAAAATAGCATTTGAAAAAAGTGGTGGTTTCGGGAAAATACATCCTGGAGAAGACCCTGATTTATCTATAAGACTCTGGAAATTAGGTTTTAAAACTGCTCTTTTTTCAGATGCTTATGTATATCACAAACGTAGAATTGATTGGAATAAATTCAAACTACAAGTATCAAAATTTGGCAAAGCAAGACCAATTTTAAACCATTGGCACCCCGAATTCGCAAAATTAACTTATTGGTTTCCGAGTGTTTTTATTGTTGGTTTTTTATTATCAATACTTTTTACTTTATTAGGATTTATAGTATTTTTGCAACTTTATATTGGTTATTTTGTTTTAATTTTTATTTTATCAAGTATTAAAAACCAAAATATCTACATAGGATTTTTAAGCGTTTATGCAGTTTTTATACAATTTTGGGGCTATGGTTCTGGTTTTTTAGAATCGTTTTTTAAACTAAATATTTTAAAATTAAAACCAGAAATTGCTTTTCCAAAATTGTTTTTTAAATAAAAAGAAATGTCTAAAATTATTTGTTTAACAGGCGGAATTGGCAGTGGTAAAACAACCGTTGCTAAGTATTTATTGTCTAAAAATATCCCCGTTTTTATAGCCGATACCGAAGCCAAAAAACTACTCGATTTACCCGAAGTTCAAAAAAAATTACAAAAAATATTTGGAAAAAACATCGTTGAAAATAGTGCTATAAACAAAGTAAAATTAGCCAACATAGTATTTTCAAATCCCGAAAAACTACAAGAACTTAATCAAATTATTCATCCAAAGGTTAAAATTCATTTTAAAAATTGGGTAAACGAACATAAAAAGCATCCTATCTTAGTACGAGAAGCGGCTATTTTGTTTGAAAGTGGCAACTATAAAGATTGTGAAATTATTATACTTCTCAAAACCCCCGAACATATTCGTATTCAACGGGTTATAGAACGTGATCAAACCACTGCAGCAAACGTTCAAAATCGTATCAAAAACCAATGGACAGACGAAGAAAAAGAAAAGTTAAGCAATTTTGTAGTAGAAAACATAAATTTAACAAAAACATTGAATAAAATTGATAGTATTCTTAATTTAATAAAAAATAATCAAAAAATATGTTAAAAGTTAAATTATAGTTAACTGCTTTAAGATTTTTATTTACCTTTATGTATCTTTGGGCAATGAACAAAACAAAATTTATCATTCAAGTCGTTTTAATGTCTTTATCGTTGATAGGGATTATTTTAGTTCAATTATATTGGATTTCAACTTCTTATAAAAATAATGAAGAACAATTTAAGTATCACATTCAGCAAGTAATTGGCAATGTTGCCGAAAAAATACAACAAGATGAGATTATTTTGTTTTATAAATCGTATGAAGAATTAAAAAAAAAAATTTATGAAATAGGAGAATTAAAAAATAAAAGATTA
>CAYXAF010000053.1:0-14737 GCA_964463035.1 uncultured Flavobacterium sp. | reverse complement strand
CTGCCCGATTTGCCTTCGGTAAGAGAAGTTTTGTTGTTGCCTGCTAAAACTATTGAAATTAAAAAGCAGAATCAATTATCCCCCGAAAATTATAAAGCTCTTCAAAGTTTTATTAATCAATTAGAGCTAAAAGCATATAGCAAAAATACTATTCGGTTGTATGTGCAAGAATTTTCAAGTTTATTAATTTTGCTTAAAAATATTTCGGTTGATTCGCTAACTCCTGAACGGCTTAAAGATTATTTTTTATACGTTTTAAAGAAAGATAAACTGAAAGAGCAAACGATGAACGGGAAGATAAATGCTATCAAGTTTTATTTTGAACAAGTGCTGCATCGTCCTCGTATGTTTTTTGATATTCCTCGCCCTAAAACCGCTCAAACATTGCCTAAAATGCTCACAAAAAAACAAGTATTAAAATTGTTTTCGGTTGTGAAAAACACAAAACATTTGGTAATGCTAAAATTGTGCTATGGCATGGGACTTCGTGTTTCTGAAATTGTAAATTTAAAGCTTGAAGATGTTGATGGTGAGTCGTTTCGGGTTTTAATTGCTGCTGCTAAGGGTAAAAAAGATCGTTATGTGCAACTTCCTCAATCAATTTTAGATGAATTAAGAAACTATTACAAAGAGTATAAACCTCAAAAATGGCTTTTTGAAGGGGAGTATAAAGGGCAGTATTCAATCCGAAGTGTTCAAGCAGTTTTTAAACAAGCTATGAGAAAAGCAAATATTAATAAAACGATTGGCATACATGGTTTAAGACACAGTTATGCAACACATCTTATTGAGGCGGGTGCTGATATTCGTTATTTAAAAGAGCTATTAGGGCATAATTCTATCAAAACAACTCAAATTTATACCCATGTTACTGATGTTTCAATAGCAAAAATAAAAAGTCCATTAGATAGTTTATGATTTTAATTTAACAAAAATTCATTATTTTCTTTGTTCACATCTGCCATAAAGCCCTGTTTATCAATGGTTATGCTTTCGATGGTTGTTTTTGGACTTTGAATGATCAATTCATAGGTTGGCTTACC
The DNA here is from genome assembly GCA_964463035.1 of uncultured Flavobacterium sp. Lineage (GTDB taxonomy): Bacteria > Bacteroidota > Bacteroidia > Flavobacteriales > Flavobacteriaceae > Flavobacterium. The sequence goes on along the minus strand of CAYXAF010000053.1, from coordinate 13,694 downwards.
CCAGTCCCACCCTTTCTGAACGTTCCAAGCAAAAACAGGGTATGGGTTTGGTTTTACCCATCGCATCAATGGGTTTGGGATGTGGTAATACTCTTGTGTTCCGTTGGTATATTTCACCAAAATATCTAAAGGCATAGGCATAAGCCCGATGCGTTTGAGGCTTACTTGGGTTTGGTTTCCGGTTTCGGTAACTGCTTGGATAGCATAATCAATCGTGTTGGTTGTTTGTGTAAAATCAATCAAATACCAATCTAAAATAGCTCCTGAAACTTTTTCGGCTGTTCGTTTAAAATCGTTGGGGCTGGGGTGTTTAAATTTAAACTCTTGATAAAATCGTTTAAGTGTTTTGCTAAGATTTTCATTACCAATTATATAACCTAACTGGCTTAAAAAAACAGTTCCTTTGCTATAAGCGGCATTTCCATAAGCGTTGTTATAAGTATATCTATCTGAATGGGTGGTTAAGGATTGTTCTTTGCCTGATTTTGCTAATTTTATATAGCTATTATACGAATCTTCAAAAATATTAACTAATTTTTCTTTAGGAGGCATCAATTCATACATAGCCGCATCAGAAATATAGGATGTAAAACCCTCGTCCATCCAAGAGTGTTTACTTTCATTAAAGGCTAAAACATGCTGAAACCATGAATGTGCCATTTCGTGAGCCGTTACTCCCACTAAACTTGGCAAGCTTCTTTTTCCTGTAATTAGTGTGCACATCGCATACTCCATTCCTCCATCTCCTCCTTGTAAAACCGAATACTGCTTGTATGGATAGGTGCCAATGTGGGTGTTGAAATACGACAAAAGTTGGGCTGTTTTGGGCTGAAGTGCTTTCCATTTTTCGATAATTTCGGGGTTGTTTTTGTATAAAAAATGTAGTTCTACTCCGTTTTCACCTATTATTTTATCGTGTATAAAGTTTTTATCGGCTACCCATGCAAAATCGTGTACTTGTGGAGCTATAAAATGCCAGGTAAGTGTTTTTTGTTTTTTAGGAAGTTTTTTTGGGATAATTACTTGATCTTGATAGCCTTTGCCAATTTCGTTTTTGTTTTGCAAATAGCCCGTTCCTCCCAGTATATAGTCTTTGTCGATGGTAATTTTAACATCAAAATTTCCCCATACTCCGTGAAACTCTCTACCAATATACGGGTCTGGATGCCAGCCTTCAAAATCGTATTCGGCCATTTTCGGATACCATTGAGCCATTGAAAGTGCAACTCCCTCGGCAGAATTTCGCCCAGCTCTACGAATCATTACAGGTACTTGCCCATCAAAATTAAGTTGAAAAGTGGTTTTTTTTTGGGGTAGCAGTGGGGTTGCCAAAGCAATCTCGGCTATGGTTTCGTGTACGTTTGTCACAACGGGTAAACCATCTTGAGATATATTGCTTAGTTTTAAAAAACCAATTTCCGTAGGTTTTAAGTCTTTTATTTTACTCTCTTTTATCGTTTTTTCGGCTACTTTAAAGGTTTTTACCATCCGTTCATCGGGGTCGGCAATGGTTTGCAATCGAATATCCATTTCTGAATTGGGCTGAAAGGCGTTGTAATATAAATGAATAAATACTTTGCGAAGTGTATCGGGCGAATGATTGGTATAAACCATTTTTTGTTGCCCTTTATAAGTGAAATTTTGAGCATCAACCATCACATCTATTTCGTAATCAATGTGTTGCTGCCATGATTGCTGAGCTTGTGTGCCTAAGGTTGTAAGTAAAGCAAAAAATAAAAATATTTTTTTCATGTGTATATAATATTATGTTTTTTTGGAATCGCAAATATAATTTTTTTTGTTGAATTTGTCTTTTTAAAAGTGAGGTTTAAAAATAGGATTATCGTAAAAAGATTATAGGGGCTTCTAAGAAAACAAATTTTCATTACTAAACTAATTTTTAGAAGTGCTCTTAATTTTGAAGTTGATTTAGTTTGTAATGGAATTCTAATGCGTAATTTGGGTTAAAACCTTACGAAAACCTAAAATACACTATATTTGAACGTTGAAAATTTTTAATAGTATAAATACGATGACCAAGCCCGAACTACGAAAAAAATACAAAGATCTACGAAGTAACTTAACCGAAGATAGTATTGAAAATTTAAGTTTAAAAATTGCTAATAATGCTTTGCAATTGCCTGTTTGGGACAAAAATAGGTACCATATTTTTATGCCTATTGTGGAGCAAAAGGAGGTAAATACTTATTATATTTTACAAATCTTAATGGGTAAAGAAAAAGATATTGTGGTTTCTAAAGCGGATTTTCAAACGCTTTTAATGCATCATTTTTTAGTAACTGAGCACACAAAATTTAGACATAACACCTATAATATTGCTGAACCCATCGAAGATTTTAATTCAAAAATAATTGATTCTGACACCATCGAAGTTGTATTTGTTCCGTTGTTAGCTTTTGATAAGCAAGGAAATAGGATAGGATATGGTAAAGGATTTTATGATAGGTTTTTGCAAAATTGCAAGCCCAAAACTACAATTATTGGGCTATCTTTTTTTGAGCCCGAAACTACCCCAATTCCTGCTGAAATAACTGATGTTACCTTGCAATATTGCGTTACTCCATCAAAGATTTATCAATTTTAAAAAAAATAAAAATTGGTTTTGCAATAAAAAATAATTTTTAGAAACCTCTTTTATTAGTTAGCCACTTCGGTAATAAATTGTATTCGCATCAATCGTAGTTCTTCGATGTCGTAACCTCCATCAAACTCTTTGAGGGCTGTTTTGATGCTATCATCTTCAGACTCCATAAAATAATCATGAATTTCTTCTTGCTGATCATCGTCTAAAATTTCGTTTATCCAGTATTTAATGTTCAGTTTGGTGCCACTATATACAATTTGTTCCATTTCTTTTAACAATTCATCCATCGTTAAGCCTTTTGCTTTGGCAATGTCCTCTAACGAAAGTTTTCGGTCGATATTTTGGATAATATATAATTTTAACGATGAATTAGCACCTGTTGATTTTACAACCAAATCATCGGGTCTAATAATATCATTTTCTTTTACATATCGAGTTATAAGTTCGGCAAATTCTTGTCCATATTTTTTAGCTTTGCTTTCGCCTACTCCGTGTATGTTGGTCATTTCTTCAACAGAAATAGGGTATTTTAAAGCCATATCTTCCAAAGAAGGATCTTGGAATACTACAAACGGAGGAACGCCTAATTTTTTAGCTACTTTTTTTCGTAAATCTCTAAGCATCCCCATCAAAACCTCGTCTGAAATGCCCGAAGATTTGGCAGCTGTAACAATGGCGTCATCTTCGGCTTCGCTATATTCATGGTCTTCAGACATCATAAACGAAGTTGGGTTTTTTAAATAAACTTCACTTTTATTTGTGATTTTTAAAACCCCATAAGTTTCAATATCTTTTGATATATAACCAGCAACCATTAGCTGACGGATAAGTGCCATCCAAAAGCGTTCGTCGTGTTTGTTTCCTTTGCCGAAGTATTTATTGGTTTCAATTCGATTGGCTTTTATAATGGCATTTACTTTGCCTATCAATGTATAAACAATTTCTTTTGATTTAAAGGATTGATTGGTGTGCTTGATAGTTTCTAAAAGCATAACCGCTTCGTTTCGAGCTTCTTGCTTAGGCTTGGGATTTCGAATATTATCGTCCATATCGCCCCCTTCGCCGGTTTCGTTGTCAAATTCTTCTCCAAAATAATGAAGTAAAAATTTTCTACGAGACATGGAGGTTTCTGCATAAGCAACAACTTCTTGCAACAAGGCATATCCAATTTCTTGTTCGGCAACAGGCTTGCCAACCATAAACTTTTCTAATTTTTCAATATCTTTATATGAGTAGTATGCTAAGCAATGCCCTTCTCCTCCATCTCTACCTGCTCGTCCGGTTTCTTGATAATAACTTTCTAATGATTTTGGAATATCATGGTGAATTACAAACCGAACATCGGGCTTATCAATACCCATCCCAAATGCAATGGTTGCAACCACCACATCTACATCTTCCATTAAAAACATATCCTGATGCTTTGCTCTTACTTTGGCATCTAAACCAGCATGATATGACACTGCTGATATTCCGTTTACCTGTAAAAGCTGTGTAATTTCTTCTACTTTTTTCCTGCTTAAACAATAAATAACCCCCGATTTTCCTTTGTGTTGTTTTATAAAACGAATAATATCTGTTTCTATATTTTTAGTTTTAGTTCGTATTTCATAGTATAAATTAGGCCTGTTAAACGAAGCTTTATACACATGGGCATTTGGTATTTCAAGGTTTTTTAAAATATCTTCCTGCACCTTTGGAGTTGCTGTTGCTGTAAGCCCAATAATAGGAATATCTCCTAACAGCCTAATTATGTTTCGTAAATTACGATATTCTGGTCTAAAATCGTGCCCCCATTCTGATATGCAATGTGCCTCGTCAATAGCAACAAACGAAAGTGGAACTTCTTTTAAAAAATTATTATATTCTTCTTTGGTTAAAGATTCTGGGGCAACATATAAAAGTTTGGTTAAGCCCGATTTTATATCTGTTTTTACTTGATTTATTTCTGTTTTATTTAGCGATGAGTTTAAAACATGTGCAACACCAGCCTCTGATGAATTACTTCGAATAACATCTACTTGATTTTTCATTAAAGCAATTAAAGGCGAAACAATAATAGCAGTGCCTGGCAAAACCAAAGCAGGCAATTGATAACATAATGATTTTCCTCCTCCGGTAGGCATTATAACAAATGTATTATGCTTGTTGATAACACTATTTATTATATTCTCTTGTTGCCCTTTAAAATTATCAAAACCAAAATGCTTTTTTAGTTCTTTATGTAAATCAATTTTTAAATTTCCCATAAATTGTTTATAAATTTTAAGATAAAAGTAATTATTATTTTTATTACAAACAAATTTATAAAAAATTTTAATATTTGGCACATTCAACTAGCAAGTGCAATTTGATTTACAAATTTAAAGAATAAATTTTTAGGTTCATCAAAATTTAAATTTAATCTTGGTCTTCGGTTAATTTTATATTGATATTCTTTGATTTTTTTTTGGTAACTTTCTCAAAATAAGTTCCTTTAGGTATAGGAACACTTGCACTAAGCCAATGTTGCAAGAAGATTTTTAATTTCGTTCCAAGTGAATCTGAAAACCAACTCCCAAAAATATAGCTCTATTTTTATGTTCAAAGTATGTGATTTTTGAATTAACGAAGTTTAATGCCACTTCAATTCCAACAGTTTCGTTAAAAAAAATACAGTACCTGTTTTGAAACCAATTTTTTGAAATCTTGATGGATTATTATTTTGTTTTTGAAACCCATAATTTAATTCTGAAAAAATGTTTATATGTTTATCCGTATTTAAAAAATAATATCTTATATATGGTTGTATACCATAAATATCTTCTGAATGTGAACCAAAATTTGTAGTAAATTCCGCAGAGGCACCTACAACAAATTTGTCTATTAAAAAATATCCTACATTAGGATAAATACCTAGCCTAAAACTTTCATTAGTATCACCTCCACTCGTGTTTTTATAATTACCAAAACTTGCGCCTCCTCCCATCATCCAATTTCCTTTAGTAATTTGTGCGTTTGATGACATTACAATAAATATTGTAGCTACGAATAAAATTTTGTTTTATTTTTTTGAATTATTGTTGTCCGATAAAAATCTAAAATCGTTACACTACAATCGAAACTTTTTAGAAGTCCACTTTAGTATTTCAACCATTTATAAAGCTCTTTCCAAGTTGCTTTTTTGCCATACATCAATACTCCTACTCGATAAATTTTTGCAGCAAACCAAACCACTAAAAAGAAGGTTGCATACAGCAAAAACATTGACACAATTAATTGCCACAACGGAACTCCAAAAGGTATTCGCATAAGCATCACAATGGGTGATGTGAGTGGGAATATTGAAAAAAATGTGGCTACACTGCCGTGTGGGTCATTTATAACTGTAAAAAAACCAATATAAACCCCTAATACCAAAGGCATCACAATGGGTAATAAAAATTGTTGTGAATCGGTTTCACTATCCACAGCAGCTCCAATAGCGGCATAAAATGAACTGTATAAAAAATAACCTCCTATAAAATAAATAATAAAACTGACGAAAAGTGTTGCCAACGGAAGCTGAAAAATTTCTTGTGCATACAGTTGTATATTTTCTAAACCGCTTTGTTCCACGGCATTTTTTGTCATTTCGGGGCTTATGGTTTGGCTTTGCATTAGGTTTATATTAAAAATTGATGAAAACAAAGCCATCAATCCTATTCCTAAAATTATCCAAATTAAAAATTGTAAAATCCCAGCAAACGAAGTGCCTATTATTTTTCCCATCATCAATTGAAATGGCTTTACAGACGAGATGATAATTTCGATAATTCGGTTAGTTTTTTCTTCAATTACGCTTCGCATTACAAAATTTCCGTAGATAATGATAAACATCATAATTAAATAACCAAAAACCCCTCCAATAGCAATTTTAATTTCGTTGAGCCCTTTTAGAGTTTCTTCACCCGTAAATTTAGATAATTGAATTTCGGAATTGGTTTTGGCAGCTTCAATTTTTTTATGGTCGAAGCCTAATTTTTTCCAATTTTCTTGTGTCAATTTATCATCAATCACTTTTTCAATATTCATAATAAAATCAAGGCTTGGGCTGTCGTCCGAAATGTATTGAACTTGACTTGCAAGCTGCTGTAAATCTATAACTTTTGGTACAAAAATCATCCCTTGACAGCTGTTTTTAGCCGAATCTTTTGCTGTTTTTATGGGTAGATTTGAGAAATCTAAATACAACGTTTGTTTAGAAGATTTAAAATTGTTTTTAATGTGATTGTCAGTATCGTAAATTGCTATTTTTTTAACCGAATCTTTATTCATATTAGCTAAATAACCAATTAGAACGGAAATTCCGACAAATAGAAATGGACTCAAAAAAGTCATTACAATAAACGATTTATTTTTAACCTTGGCTAAAAATTCTCTTTTGATGATAATAGGTAGTAAATTCATAGGGCAAAATAGTTTTTTTGGAGTTTAATGTTTTATTTAGAGTAATATTTTTAATTTTGATGTAAAGAGGACTTCTAAAAATGATTTTTTAGAAGTCCCCTAAATAACTTCATCCGCTAAAAATTGTACTAATTTTGAAAAAAAAAATCTAATAGACAGACAACACACGGCCTAATTTTTTTGAAAACAAATGAACTAATTTTTGATAATCAATAATATTTGATAAAATAGCGCTGGTATCGGTAGTTTCGGGGGTTATTGAATTTTTAAATTCGTTGATGAGTTGTTGCACCAAATACCATCGTAATGATAAAATAGTTTCTAAAACATATTGTTCAATACTGGTTTCTTTGAGTTTCACAAACACATTTTTAGCTTCCCAATTATGCAAGCTTTGTTGTTCGTTTTCCATAATAATTGTGGTTATTTCCTGTGCAATTTCGGGGGCTAAAGGCATTATAAAACTCTCAATTTCAATGGTTTCGTGTTGCTGAAAATAATCAATAAGTTGATTATAAATAGCTCTAAATTTTGGGTTGGTTAGTTCAATTTCATCTTCCTGAAGGCTTAAAAAAATACGTTCAAATACTTTTTGTGTTTTTTTAATTTTTGTTTCAATAAATTCATCTTTTTCGTTTTTATGCAATACAGTATCTTCAAAATCAGCTGTAAGATTGCCAAAAAGCACTAATATTTCAATAATTTTATGTTCTAATTCGTATAAAATATTAACTTTTTCGGTAGGCGAATCCCGTTTTATAACCTCAAAAATTTGCCGGTCTTCTTTATATTTTTTATCGGTTTCTTTTAGTTTTTTTTGTGTAATTTGGGCTAAGGTATTATACAAAACTTCTTCGGAAATGTCCATAATTTTAGAACATTCTTGCACATAAATTTCACGTTTTATAGTATCGGGTATTTTAGAAATACTTTCAACCATATCTCGTATCACTTCTGCTTTTTTGATAGGATCATTTTTCGATTCCTTCATCAAAAGAGAGGCTTTAAATTGTATAAAATCTTGTGCTTGATTTTCTAAATATAAAATAAGGTCATCTGTAGGCGTTTTTCGTGCAAAACTATCGGGGTCATCTCCTTCTGGGAATGTACAAATTTTTACATTCATTCCTTGTTCCAAAATCAAATCTATTCCTCGGATAGAAGCTCGCAAACCAGCCACATCTCCATCGTATAGAACCGTAATATTTTTGGTTAATCGATTGATAAGCCTTATTTGATCGGGTGTTAGAGCAGTTCCAGACGAAGATACTACATTTTCAATCCCTGCTTGGTGCATTTGAATTACATCTGTATAACCTTCTACTAAATAGCAATGGTTGTTTTTAGCAATGCTTTGTTTTGCTTGAAAAATTCCGTATAAAACCTTGCTTTTATAATAAATTTCGCTTTCGGGTGAGTTTAAATATTTAGCATTTTTTTTTTCATCCCTCAAAATTCGACCTCCAAAACCCAGCACTCGTCCGCTCATACTTTGGATTGGAAACATCACTCGCCCCCTAAAACGATCTATTTTAACATTGTTTGAAACAATAGTTAAGCCCGATTTTTCAAGAAAATCCAGTGTATAACCTTTGGCAAGTGCCTCGCTTGTAAACGCATCTTTTTGTTCGGGTGAGTAGCCTAAGCCAAATTTTTTAATGGTCTCAGCAGTAAACCCCCGTTCTTTAAAATATGATAAACCAATTGCCTTGCCTTGTTGGGTTTCTAAAAGCATTTGCTGAAAATATTTTTGAGCAAATTCAGTTACAATAAATAGACTTTCTTTTTCGTTGGCTATGGCTGTATCGACTTCTGTTGCTATTGTTTCTTCAAGTTCGATGTTATATTTTTTGGCTAAATAACGTAAGGCTTCTGGATAGGTGAAATGTTCGTGTTCCATTAAAAAACTAACGACATTTCCGCCTTTTCCAGAGCTAAAATCTTTCCAAATTTGTTTTACAGGACTCACCATAAACGAAGGTGATTTTTCGTCAGAAAATGGACTAAGCCCTCTTAAATTACTCCCAGCTCGCTTTAAATACAAAAAATCACCGATAACCTCCTCCACTCGAGCAGTTTCAAAAATAGTATCAATGGTAGCTTTAGAAATCATTTAATGGATATGTAAAAGGGGGACTTCTAAAAATCATAAAATTTCATTACAAAACCAATTTTTAGAAGCCCCCTAAAAAAAGTGTGTAAATATACAGAAAATTATGGTTTCGGAAACAAACCTCTATCTATTAAAATTATCAATTTTTATATTTTACACAATAAAAATCATTAAAATATATTATTTTTTCATATTTTGCGTTATGGTTTAACCAAAGAATTTTATATTTGTAAATAAATTATAATTAAAATGAAGAAAATATTTATTGTAGCCCTTATTTTTATAGGTTTTATTGTCAAAGCACAAAACAATGCTAACAGAGTAATAACCACAGCAGTTCCGTTTTTATTGATAGCTGCCGATGCACGTTCAGCAGGCATGGGAGATATTGGAGTAGTATCAAGTGCTGATGCGTTTTCACAACAATACAATCCTGCAAAATATGCTTTTTCACTTCGCGAGATGGGCTTTTCCGCAAGTTATACCCCCTATCTTTCACAAATAGCACAAGATATTGCTTTAGGGCAAGCTACTTTTTTTAAAAAAATAAACGAACAAAGTGCAGCCGCTGCCAGTATTCGTTATTTTAGTTTAGGTGAAATTGAACTTCGTGATAATTTTGGAACAGCAGGACCTATAGTAAAACCGAATGAATTAGCCTTAGATGGCTCATACTCTTTAAAATTAAGCGAACAATTTGCTATGGCAGTTGCGGGTCGTTATATCCGTTCGCAGCTACGAATCCCTTCAGACAATGCCGATGTAAAACCAGCCAGCTCATTTGCAGTAGATGTGGCAGGGTATTGGCAATCCGAAGAACAATCGTATTCAGACTTTAACGGACGCTGGAAAGCGGGTTTTAACTTCCAAAACTTAGGACCTAAAATTAGTTATGATAACGACAAAGTAACCGACAACTTTTTGCCGGCCAATTTACGTTTAGGAACAGGTTTTGATTTTATTTTTGACGATTATAACCGAGTTTCGACTATGGTTGAGTTTACAAAACTTTTAGTGCCTACACCTCAAGATTTTGATAATGATGGAGATATGGATGCTAAAGACAACGAAAAATATCGCAACATCGGTTGGGTATCGGGTATTTTTAAGTCGTTTAACGATGCTCCTGATGGTTTTTCGGAAGAATTAAAAGAATTTACCTATTCTGCAGGGGCAGAATATATGTATCAAGACACTTTTGCTATGCGTTTAGGATATTTTAATGAAAATGAACTCAAAGGAGCACGAAAATTCTTTACTTTAGGAGCAGGGTTTAAATATAATACTGTAAAAATAGATGTTTCGTATTTGTTCTCAGCATCAAAAGTTAAAAACCCGTTAGAAAATACCCTCCGCTTTTCATTAAGTTTTGCTTTTGGAGATGAATACGATGAGTATTAGAAATTTTAAATTTTGTATTTTAAATTATTTACAATTAAGTAATTTATAAATGATAAAAAAAATAGAAATTACAACTTCGTTTTCGGTTTTTACTTCAGTTGATGAATTGCCAAACGATGTTCAAGAACTGATGAAACAGGCGATTGAAGCAAGAAAAAATGCCTATGCACCATATTCAAAATTTAAAGTAGGTTGTGCTTTGCTTTTAGATAACTCAAAAATTGTGATAGGTTCTAATCAAGAAAATGCTGCATATCCATCGGGTTTATGTGCAGAACGGGTAGCTATTTTTTCGAGTGGAGCACAATACCCAGATGCTAAAATTTTAAAACTGTTTATTACAGCAAGTTCTTCATCACAATTAATAAATAAACCAATACCTCCTTGTGGTGCCTGCAGGCAAAGCATAGCAGAATACGAACTAAAACAAGATACTTCTATCGAAATATATTTTATGGGTGAAACAGGCGAAATATACTTGTCTAATTCTCTGAAAAATTTACTTCCATTTGTGTTTGACAAAGACTATTTATAACAAAATGCGAACTTTTTTATATATAATATTCTTATTATCAATAATTATCTTTGCTTCGTGTAGAGATGATTTTGATTTTGAACCCAGTAACGGAACGCTTCAGTTCTCAAAAGATACGGTTTATTTAGATACCGTTTTTACCAATATTGGCTCCAGCACCTATACCCTAAAAGTGTATAACAAAACCAATAAAGACATTAAAATACCTACAATTAGTTTAGAAAAAGGTCAAACTTCTAAATATAGAATTACCATTGATGGCATGACAGGAAACAACAATAAAAGATTTGAAAACGTAGAGCTTTTAGCAAACGATAGCCTTTTTGTTTTTATTGAAACTACCATAAATTATAACGAATTTACAAACCCAAAAAGTTCCTATTTATATACCGATAGAATTTTGTTTGATAGCGGTTCTAAACAACAAGATGTAGATTTGGTTACCCTTGTCCAAGATGCAGTTTTTTTATATCCACAAAAAGATAATCAAGGAAATGTTGAAAGCGTAGTTTTAGGCATAGATAATCAGGGGAACAATGTGACTTTAAAAAACGCCTTTGAACTCTCGGAAAACGACCCTATAAACGGAAACGAACTTATTTGGACAAAGCAAAAACCATACGTAATTTATGGCAATGCAGTGGTGCAAACCGGCAAAACTTTAACTGTTGAAAAAGGAGCAAGAGTGCATTTTCATTCAGAAAGTAACTTGTTTGTAAACGATGGAGCTACCTTAAATATAAACGGAGAATTATCATCAACTAATGCTTTAGAAAATGAAGTTATTTTTGAAAGTGATCGTTTAGAACCCAATTTTTCTGATGTTCCAGGACAATGGGGAGCAATAGTTTTATTCTCGGGGAATCCAAATACTATAAAAAATCTTACCTTAAAAAATGCAGTTGCAGGAATTGTTTTACAGCGAATTGTAAATTCAACAACTCCAAATTTAAGTATTCAAAACTCGCAAATTTATAATTGTTCAAATGTAGGAATTTTAGCACGAGCCTCAACCATAAATGCACAAAATTTAGTGATTAACAGAGCCGGACAAGCCGCTTTAGCCTGCACTTACGGAGGAACGTATAATTTTACACATTGCACCATCGCAAATTATTGGAGTCGCCCTAATCAATATCCGTTGTTGCTTACAAACTATTTACAAGTTTCGCAATCAGAATATGTTGATAATACCTCAAATGCTACTTTTACAAACTGTATTTTTTATGGCTCCGGGAGTTACGGAATTAGCCTTGACAAAAAAGGAGCATCGGCACTTAATTATCAATTTAAAAATTGTTTGATTAAGTTTTTTGATAGTAGCAATCTTTCTGGGAATACCTTTTATGTTTTTACCGACACCTCTAAATATCTCAATTGTAAAATTGCAGTAAATACCAGCACCTTTAATCCAAAATTTATAGATGGTTATCAAAACAAATTACAATTACAACAAGGAGGAATTGAAACCATTTCAGGAATAAATACAAGTGTTTTATTTGATATTTTAGGGAACTCACGAACCGGAACTATAAACTTAGGGGCTTATCAATATGTGCCTTAAGAGGACTTCTAAAAATTGTTTTTTTATAAAAATTTATAATTTTTAGGAGTTTTCTATATATAATTACCTACTTTATTGGTTGTTTGATGATTTTAATAGCGATTATAAAACCAATAAAAACTCCATAGAGGTGAATTTTTATGATGTTTATCTACATAATTTATTACTAATAATAGCCATAAAATTTATATAAACCTTAAAATGATATAATTTTTTAGCCTAACCTTTTTGTGGTTTATACAAATTATTAAAAAATAAAAAAGCCCTAAAAAAGGGCTTTAAAAACGTTAAGAGTTGGACTCTTTTCTTTTTAATTTCTTACTTAGCAGGAGCATCTTCTTTAACTACAGCGGCAGCAGAATCAACTACAGCAGCAGCAGAATCAACTACAGGAGTAGCAACTTCTTCAACTGCAGTAGCAGCAGAATCAACCATCTCTTCTCCTTCTTTAGCAGCTTCTTTACAAGAAACAAATGCTAAAGCTACGAATGCTAAACTTAAAACAACTTTTTTCATCTTTTCTAAAATTATAAGGGTTAATTATTAATTCTGTGCAAAGATATATTTTTTTTAATTCAATTTACAAAAAATATTAAATATTTTTTGTTTTTTTTTATTTTATTGATTTACAACGTTTTAGTAAGTAGTTTTATTAGTGGACTTCTATAATTTAAAATTTTGATAATCAAATAATTATATGTATATTTGAGGCATAAAACCTATAAAAATGCAAACACAAAGACATTGATGCCCGTTGGACAAAGAAAAATGGGGAGAAATTTTACGGTTATAAAAACCACACCAAAGCCGATACAAAATCAAAATTCATTGATAGTTATGTGGTTACATGCGCTTCCGTTCACGATTGGCTACGCCGAACCACTTCGTTAGGTTTCTCAAGCATTAGACGAATTATTAACCGAGAAAGACAAAGGACAAGAATTGTATGCCGATAGTGCTTACACAGGCGAAAAACAGGAGGAAACTATCATTAAAAAAGAATTGATAAACAAAGTTCACGCAAAAAGCTAAAAACACACAAAAATCA
>CAYXAF010000052.1:0-14852 GCA_964463035.1 uncultured Flavobacterium sp. | reverse complement strand
GGGCTAACTTGAAAAAGTAGCCCTTTAAATTAAAAATTTAGTCGGTTAGTAGTGTTAAACAATAAATTTAACCATAAAATCGGTTGTAAGGGAAACTTTGCAACCGATTTTTTTGTATAACATAAAACTAAAAACCACTATAAAAAATAGGTGGTTTTTTTTTTATAATTACCTTTGCATAAGTAAAATTTATAAAAAATGTCAGAAAAACAAGTTAGAGTACGCTTTGCACCAAGCCCCACCGGACCCTTGCACATCGGAGGCGTAAGAACAGCCTTATTTAATTATTTATTTGCAAAAAAACACAACGGAATTTTTTACCTTCGGATAGAGGATACCGACCAAAACCGATATGTAGAAGGTGCCGAAAAATATATTTTTGAAGCCTTAGAATGGTTAGGAATTTCACCCGATGAAACCGTAGGTAAAAACGAAAAATTTGGTCCTTATCGGCAAAGCGAACGAAAAGAAATTTATGGAAAATATGCTTTTGAATTAGTAGAAAAAGGCTGGGCTTATTATGCTTTTGATACTACCGAAGCCTTAGAAAATCATCGAAAAGAGCACGAAGCACAAGGTAAAACTTTTATTTATAATTGGCATAATCGTGAAAAATTAGATACATCATTAAACATAACTCCAGAAGAAACTCAAAAAAGAATATCACAAGGTGAAGCCTATGTTATAAGGTTTAAAACACCTGTAAACCAAACACTAATTTTACAAGACATTATAAGAGGCGAAATAAAAATAGATACAAATTTATTAGACGACAAAGTTTTGTTTAAAAGCGATGGGATGCCTACCTATCATTTAGCAAACATTGTGGATGACCATTTAATGGAAACAACCCATGTAATACGAGGAGAAGAATGGTTGCCTTCTCTCCCACTCCACCATTTGTTATACCAAGCATTTGACTGGCAAGCACCCGAATTTGCACATTTACCATTAATATTAAAACCCATTGGCAATGGTAAATTATCCAAAAGAGATGGAGATAAAATGGGCTTTCCTGTGTTCCCGTTAGATTGGAAGACTGAAGAAGGAACCTCCATAGGTTACCGAGAACAAGGGTATTTTCCAGAAGCAGTTATCAACTTTTTAGCACTTTTAGGCTGGAATGATGGCACGGAGCAAGAACTTTTCACACTTGAAGAATTAGTAGAAAAATTTGATTTAAACAGAATACATAAAGCAGGAGCAAAATTTGATCCCGAAAAAAATAAATGGTTCAATCATCAATATTTACAAAAACAAAGCAATGAAAGTTTAGCTGAAGCATTTAAAAAAGATATTTCGACTTCGCTCAATATGATAGAAAAAGATAGTTTGAAAACACATAATTTTAATGATGAAAAACTACTAAAAATAGTTTCATTAATAAAAGAACGAGCCAATTTTGTGTCAGATTTTTATGCTCAAAGCCACTACTTTTTTGAAGCTCCAACCTATTATGATGAAAAAGGATTAAAAAATTGGAAAGAAGAAACCCCTACCCTATTACATCAATTTATTCAAATTTTAAATAATATTGATACATTTTCGAGCAAAATTATAGAAAATATAACTAAACAATGGCTTATAAAAAACAATATTGGAGCTGGAAAACTGATGCAACCACTACGGCTTTGCTTAGTAGGCGAAATGAAAGGTGTTCACATATATGATATTATGGAAATTATTGGCAAACAAAAAACATTAAAAAGAATTGAAAAAGCAATTGAAATATTAAAATAAAATTTAGTAACTTTATCCATTATTAACTTTTAAAAACAAATTAGTATGCAACCATTCTTTTTTATTACTCTCATTTTTGCACTTTTTATAATAGGTGCATCAATTTTTACAGTAAAACAACAAATTGCTGTTGTTATAGAACGATTTGGTAAATTTCAAAGTATCCGAAATTCTGGTTTACAATTTAAAATACCTATAATTGACCGTATTGCAGGACGTGTAAACCTACGTATTCAACAACTTGACGTGGTTATTGAAACCAAAACGAAAGACAATGTTTTTGTTAAAATGAAAGTATCAGTTCAGTTTAAAGTGATACAAGAAAAAGTGTATGATGCTTTTTATAAACTTGAATATCCGCACGATCAAATTACTTCGTATGTATTTGATGTAGTTCGTGCAGAAGTTCCTAAACTTATTTTAGATGATGTTTTTGTAAGAAAAGATGATATTGCAATAGCTGTAAAACGTGAACTTAACGAAGCAATGATGACCTATGGTTATGATATTATCAACACCTTAGTTACAGATATTGACCCCGATATTCAGGTAAAAAATGCAATGAACCGTATCAATGCAGCCGATAGAGAAAAAACAGCAGCAGAATACGAAGCAGAAGCAAGCCGTATCAGAATTGTTGCTAAAGCAAAAGCCGAAGCCGAAAGCAAACGATTACAAGGACAAGGTATTGCCGATCAACGAAGAGAAATTGCAAGAGGATTAGTAGAAAGTGTAGATGTGCTGAATAAAGTAGGCATCAATTCGCAAGAAGCTTCTGCCTTAATTGTTGTAACACAGCACTATGATACACTTCAAGCTATTGGTAGTGATGCAAATTCAAACTTAATACTTTTGCCAAACTCTCCACAAGCAGGTAGCGATATGCTCAATAATATGGTAGCAAGTTTCACAGCCAGCAACCAAGTGGGTGAGGCAATGAAAAAAAACACCAAAAAATCAAACAGAAAAGATGATGAACAAGAAGGATTGAGTTAAAAAAAACATATTTATAAAAATGACCCGAGAAGAATTAATAGAAAAAAATAAACATCGTTTTTGGTATATCAAAAAAGAAACTTTACCCAATTATTTCAAAAGAAACATTAGTTGAGTTTATCTTTAATTATAGCACTTAGGACGATATAAAAAAACTCATAAAAACAATTGGAATTCAAGAACTTAAACGAGTATATGAAAGCATAAAAACAGATAGGCAAAAAGGAAATTATATACCCGAAATGTTTAATTTACTTAAAAGAATTTCTATAAAATATGCACATTAAAATACTAAATAAAGAACAACAAGAGCTATTACCAACTTTGACATAATTAAAAAGAGAGTATTATTTGGTAGGTGTAGAGCAATTGCATTACACATAGGGCACAGATAATCAATAGATTATGATTTGTTTAAATAAAAAAATATTAGAAAAAAAGATATTTACACAAAGTTAAAAACTATTGACTACAAAGGTTCGTTTATAGAAAATAATCAACTAAATATGCTGCTTGCTTATGGAGTTAAAATGACTTTTTTTGTTTCTCTATACTATCCCTAGCATCTGAATTAAAAAGTATAATAAAAATGCCCGATTCATTAACCTTAGTAGCAATGAAAACTTTTGCTTTAGGAAAAATAGCAAAATGGAAAGATTATGTTGATTTATATTTTATTTGTAAAAATTATTATTCTTTAAAAGAAATATTTAAAAATGAATTTATAGAAAAACAATTTTATACACAACTTGGTTATTTTTCAGGAATTGATTATCGAGAAGAAGTAACGTATATAAGTCCGAACCCCCTACCGATGATGAAATAAAAATTTTTTAATAAATAGTATCATATCAGAATTAGAGAACTTTTTTAAAAAACCAAATCCCTCAAACCAAAATTTGAGAGATTTTTTTACTTAAAAAACAAAAAACGTTTATATTTTAAATATTTTTAAATATTATTTAAAAAACACCTGTTTATATCAACAAAAAAAGATAATCATTTATCTCAAAAATATAGAATTGATTTTTGATAGATATAATTTATAGAAATTATATTTTCAATTACAAAAATATATAATTAAAATTTAGTTTACTCTTTATAGTAAACAGTAAACTAAATTTTAAAATAAAAAAACCTCAAATATTTTTATAATCTTTGAGGTTTAATTTTGTTTATTCTTTACTTTCAATTTTAGCCCAAGTATCTTTTAAACCAACGGTTTTATTAAATACTAATTTTTCTGGAGTAGAATCTTGATCTATACAAAAATATCCTAAGCGTTGAAACTGAAATTTATCTAATGATTGTGCAACAGCAACCGAAGGCTCAATAAAACCTGTAATTACTTGTAATGAATTCGGATTAATGTGTGTTTTAAAATCTACATCTTTGTCTCCGTCTGGGTTTTCGTGTATAAATAATCGGTCGTATAATCGAACTTCTGCTTGCAAAGCGTGTTCTATAGAAACCCAATGGATTGTTCCTTTTACTTTTCGTTTACTTGCTTCGGTTCCACTTCCTGATTTAGTTTCAGGGTCGTAGGTAGCGTGAATTTCAATAATATTTCCATCGGTATCTTTTATAACTTTTTCGCCTTTAATAATATAGGCATTTTTCAATCGAACTTCACCTCCTAATTGCAGTCTAAAAAATTTTTTATCAGCTTCTTCTTTAAAATCATCTCTTTCAATATATAATTCTTTTGAAAAAGGGACTTTTCGATAGCTTAAAATTTCTTCTTCTGGGTTGTTTTCTGCCTCTAACCATTCGGTTTGTCCTTCTGGATAATTTGTAATAACTAATTTAATAGGGGAGAGGACAGCCATAATTCGAGGGGTAATTTTATTTAAATCTTCTCGAACATAAAATTCTAATAACGATATATCAATAAGGTTTTCACGCTTGGCAATTCCGATGGTTTTTGCAAAATTTCGGATAGCAGTAGATGTATAACCTCTTCGTCTCATTCCTGAAATGGTGCTCATTCTAGGATCATCCCAACCTGTAACATATTGTTCTTGAACTAATTGCAATAATTTTCGTTTACTAACAACCGTATGTGAGAGGTTTCTACGAGCAAATTCACGTTGCTTTGGTCGTATTTTTGTTGTATCATAAATTTGGTCTAAAAACCAGTCATACAACTCACGATGTGGTAAAAACTCAAGTGTGCAAATAGAATGTGAAACTTGTTCTAAATAATCGCTTTCTCCATGAGCCCAATCATACATAGGATAGATACACCAAGCATCGCCTGTTTTGTGATGATGTTTATGTAAAATTCGATACATAATAGGGTCTCGCATCAACATATTTGTTGAAGTCATATCAATTTTTGCTCGTAAAACATGTGTTCCTTCGGCAAATTCACCTGCTTTCATTCGGGTAAATAAATCGATATTTTCTTCTATCGAACGATTACGATAAGGGCTTTCTACCCCTACTTGTGTAGGTGTTCCTTTTTGTTTAGCTATATCCTCAGAGCTTTGACTATCAACATATGCTTTATTATTATTTATTAAAAAAATAGCCCAATCATACAACTGTTGAAAATAATCGGAAGCATAACACTCTTTATCCCAAGAAAAGCCAAGCCATGAAATATCTTTTTTAATAGCGTCTACATATTCTTGCTCTTCTTTTGCAGGGTTGGTATCATCAAAACGAAGGTTTACATGTGCATTATAATCTAAACCTAAACCAAAATTAAGGCATATTGCACTTGCATGACCCACATGTAAATATCCATTAGGTTCGGGTGGAAATCGAAAACGAAGTTTACTTTTATCAAGACCATTTTTTAAATCATCTTCTATAATTTGTTCAATAAAATTTAATGATTTTGTATCAGTTGCCATATTTTTTAATAATTTTGACAAAGATAATAATTTTAGTTGGTGCTTGTGGGTTGATGGCTGATAGTTTTTCAAATGAATTTTATCAAAAAACATAAAAATAAATTAAAACATAACAAAAAATCTTTTAAAAATAAGACAAATAACCCATATAATTCCTGATGAATTTTATACATCGTTACTTGAGTTTTGAAAAGATAACCCTGAAGTTTCGATACACGAAAGAGAAGAAAATGAAGTGCCTTTGTGGCAACAAGAATTGGTTTTAGAACTTATAAAAAACGCAAAACCAGAAGATTATATTGATGCTGAATTAGCCTTAAATAGATTAAAAAATAAATATGGTAATTAATGTGATAATACTCAATTAGAATTTTACCTTTAAAAAATTCCCTTATTATATACATTTTACATTAAATGAATTTAAAAAAATAGTAACTATACATGCTGTAATTTGTGATTATCAAAACCCCGAAACAACTCGATTAAAATTATAAAAATGGGCAATATAAAACTTACAAATATTAGAACTTTTTCATTTCATGGTTGTATGGATGAAGAAGCAAAAATTGGTAGTAATTACCGAGTTGATTTAGAAATAAAAACTGATTTACGACAATCATGCAAAACAGATGATTTAAAAGATACGGTTGATTATATATTACTAAACAAAATTATTGTTGAAGAAATGGCAATTCGTTCTAAACTATTAGAACACGTAGCCTATCGGATAATTACAAGAATTTTTAAAGAAATTCCTGAAGTTTCTCGAGTTATCGTATCTGTTTCAAAGCTTAATCCACCCATTAATGGTGATGTGGAGGCTGTGAGTATTACTTTAGAGGAATATCGATCGTGAGATTTAAGATTGTTTACTCACTATAACATTGGGGAGCGATTGATTATTAAATTCATAATTTTATAAACTTTTATTAAAATTTAAAATAAAATAATTACATTTGCAGTCCTAAAATAATACAAGGCTTCGTGGCCGAGTGGCTAGGCACCGGTCTGCAAAACCGTCTACTCCGGTTCGAATCCGGACGAAGCCTCAATAAAAAACCTCAAAAGAGCAATACTTAAGAGGTTTTTTAGTTTATATGAGATTTCTAAAAAAAAATAGAATTATCTTTTAATAAAAATCAAAATCTTTTTTATGAAAAAACAAATTGAATTTGCCGATTTTGAAAAAATAGAAATAGTAACAGGCACAATATTAAATGCTGAAATATTTAAAGAAGCACGAAATCCATCATATAAATTACAAATAGATTTTGGAAGTTATGGAGTTAAAAAATCATCTGCTCAAATTACACATTTATACACAACAAACGAGCTAATTGGGAAACAAATTATTGCTATTATAAATTTTAAACCAAAACAAATTGCTAATTTTATAAGCGAATGCTTGGTACTCGGAGTATATACTCCAGAAAAAGCAGTTGTGTTATTAACTACCGAACAAAAAGTTAAAAACGGATTAAGCATTTTTTAAAAAATATCTTTTTTTTTAATAAAATTCTAATAAAAAAATTTGTTTTAGTTAAAATATCATAAAAGTTAACATTTTTTTTAAACTTTTTATTTGTTTTTTTAATATTTTTTTAACATTTGCACGCATAAACTAAAAAAAAAAAAATATGAAAAAAAAATTAGTAGTTTTTATGATGCTCCTTTCAGGATTGTCATTCTCGCAAAGTGTGTTATCAGGCAAAGTGTCTGATAAAAATGGGACGGCTATTGCAGGTGCAAATGTAACCGTAGATAAGCAAGGAACAGTAACCGATTTTGATGGTAATTATCAAATTAGCGTAAAAAATGGCTTGCAAAAAGTAACTTTTTCTTCGGTAGGATACAATAAACTTGTTAAAGAAGTAAACATTAGTGGTAATCAATCATTAGATGTGGTTTTGAATGACGAAGAAAAAAACCTTGACGAAGTTATTGTAGTAGGTAGCAGATCTTCTGCCCGAAGTAACACAACAACTGCCTTGCCTGTTGATTTGCTTAAAGCTAAAGATTTAGCAACTACTGGGCAAATTAGTTTTGATAAAGCATTACAATACAGAGTGCCATCATTTAACACGGTTCAAACACCTGTAAACGATGCAACTTCGTTGTTAGACCCATACGAAATACGAAATATGGGACCAAGTAGAACGCTTATCTTAATAAACGGGAAGCGTAAAAACATGAGCTCTTTAGTATATGTGCAAACATCACCCGGAAGAGGTGAAACTGGTGCAGATATTTCCGCTATTCCTTCTGATGCTATAGAAAGAGTAGAAATACTACGAGATGGTGCAGCTGCACAATACGGTTCTGACGCTATTGCGGGTGTTATGAACATAATTTTAAAAAACAAAACAGACGAAGGTAGCCTAAACCTACGAACAGGATTTACACAAGAAGGAGACGGAGAATCTTTTGGAGTAAGCATTAACAATGGTAGCAAAGTAGGCGAAAACGGATACATTAACTATACATTTGATTTTTCAAAAGTAGAATTAGCTAACAGGCCAGGAATGGTTTCTGCAGATGCAGAATATAGATATTGGGGAGGCTCAACAGCAGGAGTAAACACATTGCAAGATATTAAAAACTTTTTAGCAAAACATCCTGATGCTGGTAATATAAATGGTTCTCCGGAAACAGTTGCAGGAAAATTTTTAGTAAACGGAGGTAAAAAATTATCAGAAAACTCTGAAATGTATTATAATGCAGCTTATGTGTATAAAAAAGTAAATTCGTTTGCAAATTATAGAACACCTTATTGGAGGTCCGCAACTGATTTCCCATATTTACCAAATTTATTTGGAAACGGAACTTTAGCATCATATCAAGGTTATGTTCCTACTTTTGAAGGAGGAATGACAGATTATAACGCTACATTTGGTTATAAATTTGATATGAATGGCTGGAAAACAGACGCATCTTTAACAACAGGAGGAAACATTCAAGACTATACAGTTTCAAACTCTCATAACCGCTCTAAAGACGGTTTAGGTAATTTTATTTATGCCTCAGGAACAAATTATACAGGTCCATTAAGCTTTAATCCTGGTGGAGTTGGGTTTACCCACTATGTTGGTAATGTTGATGTTTCAAAAAGTGTTTCAGATAAACTTACTGTATCTTTTGGAACAGAATTTAGAACAGAATTTTTTAAAATTGAAGAAGGAGACGAGGCTTCATACGTAGGCTTAGGAGCAGATTCTTTTCAAGGAAACACACCAGAAAATTCAGGCAAATTTAACCGATATAATTTAGGATTTTATGGAGATGTAATGCTTGATATTACCGATGATTTCTTAATAAACGGAACTTTTAGACACGAAGATTATAGTGATTTTGGAGCAGCAAACGTTTGGAAGCTAAGTTCAAGATATAAATTTGCAGATGATAAATACACCCTTAGAACATCTATGTCTACAGGATTTAGAGCGCCAACATTACACCAAATTTATACTCAAAAAACACAATCATCATTTGCTGCCGGAGGAATTGTTTTGGAAGGAATTGTAAACAATGTTTCATCGTCTGCACGAAGATATGGAGTGCCAAAACTAAAAGCAGAAGAATCTTTTAATTTTACATTAGGATTGGGGATAAAACCAAGCAAAAATTTTAGTGCAACATTAGATTATTACAACATAAAAATGACCGACAGAATTGTATTAGGAAACAAAATTGATTTTGGGACAGGAGATAAACAACAATTTTTTATCAATGCTTTAGATTCAAAAACCTCTGGTCTTGATTTTGTTTTATCATACAGAAACATAAAATTAGGGGCAGGTAACTTAGGACTAAACGTTGCAGGAAACTACTCATTGCAAAACGAAGTTGATGGAGCAATTAAAAATATACCAAGCGTATTAGCTGTTGGAGAAACAGTTTTTGATGAAACTCAAAACGCTTTAACATTTACATCTCGCCCAGAATTCAAATATATAATAGGTGCAGATTATGATTTAAACAAATGGAGTTTAAGTTTTAACAACACAATATTTGGACCTTCAAAATTTAAAAATGCTGACTTGTATGACAAGAAAAACTTATCAGTTGAATTTTTAACTAAAATGGTTTCTGATTTAGGTGTTTCTTATAGATTTAATGATAAAGTAACCGCATCGTTAAACATAAACAATATATTAGATGTTATGCCAGAGTGGAAATTAACAGGAAGCTCATCTACTATAAATACACCTCAAAAATTAGAAGAACAAATATGGGATTTAACATTTAATGGAAGATATTCAAACCTAACTTATGACGGCTCTCACTTCAGCCAATTAGGAAGACTATACAACTTCTCATTAGTTTATAAACTTCAATAAAAGTAAACTTTAAAATATAATCAAAAAAAACCTCAAAAGTATTGTTCTTTTGAGGTTTTTTTGTTGTAATTTTTTAGTTGTATTTATTGTATTATTCTTCAGGTTTTACCGTTAAGCTTATATCATCTACAATTTTATATTCGCCTTTTTTATAAACATCTTCCTTGGTAGTATAATTTCGTAAGTATAAATACCTTTTAGAATTTCAAAAACACATTCTTTACCATAGGGTTAAACGACCATATCTTTTTTAGCATCGTTATCGTCTTCGTCTTTTCCTACGAGTTTTTCAGTAATTTTACTTTCTAATTATTAGTGTCTGATAAATTTTTTTTTAAAAAGATACTTAAGGTGACTTCTTTATCTCTTCAATTTTTTCTTTTATCATTTCTTTTTCTTTTGGGAAAAAGCCTTGAGCAACAAGAAAAACACCAAAAATTATTAGAATAATACTAATAATATGTTTAATTCGGTAGATGAGGTAGGGGGTAAGTTTGTTCTTTAATTGTTTAGCTATGAGTATTTTAAGTAAATCTACTAAAAAATAGGTGATAATTATAGCTATAAAAAAAGTAAAAATTCGGTTAGGTTCCATGTTTAATTTTGGTCCGAAAACTATAATAATACCCAACCAAAAACCTAAAACGCCTATGTTTATAAAATTTAAAATAAAACCTTTAAAAAACAGTGCTAAATAATTATTTTTAGGGATGTTATCATCTATATATTCTTCGTCTAATGTTTTTTTATAGTTTTTTTTCTCTTTTATCATCGAAATGATACCAAAACTTAGCATTATGATACCTCCAAAAACAAATAATACTGGGTCGTCTTTAAGTTCTTCTAAGAGTGTATTGGTTGAAAAATAGGCAATTAAAATAAATACAAAATCGGCTAAAACAACACCTAAATCAAAAATAAAAGCTGCTTTAAAACCTTTGGTAATACTGGTTTCAATAAGTATAAAAAAAACAGGACCTATTGTAAAAGCTAAAATAATTCCGAGGGGTATGGCTGCTAAAATATCGTTTAAAAGCATGTTTTTTAAATTTTTTATTTCAAATATATGAAAAAAAAATTAGAAAACTGACTTATCTAACTAAATAAACTACTATCTAAATAAAATATTTCCTGCAATAACGGTTTTTTTGTCTGTTTGTTTTGGGTTTCCGTATATATAAATTTCACCACCTGCTCTAACGGTTGCTTTTACATATTCTGTTGCAAAAACTTCTGCTTCACCACCTGCATTTATACTTACTTCGGTATCGTTTGTTTCAAAATTAGTTCCTTCAAAAACAGCTCCAGAATTTAATAAAATTACTTGATTATCAGCAACTCCTTCAATTTTTACAACAGCTCCAGACATTGCTTTTGTTGTTAATTTTTTTGCTTCGAGTTGTATTTTAATTTCAGAGCCTTCTTTAGTAATAATGTCAAAATAAGATGATTTTATGGTTTCGTTAGTGCTTATTCTAGATCCTTCGTTGGCTTCAATAGCTTTTAAAAAAGTGTAATAAACGGTTACCGAAATATTATCACCTTGCATTATTTTATTAAAAGGCATTCGTATTTTAAGTTCACCATTTTTATTAATTGTTTGCACTTCATCAGCTAAATTTCCGTTGATAACTATTTTGTTTTCAGATGATTTAATAAGTAAAACATCTATTTTATCAAAGGAAGTTATTTTGGTAAAAGAACCTACATTTTTTTCAACTTGTGCAAAAGTTATTGAAAAAATAGAAAAAATTAAAATATTTAAAAATAAGTTTTTCATATTAAAATTGTATTAAAAGTTATAAAATATATACTAATAGTTATAAAACTATCGAAAAAGTTATAATTAACGAATAAAACCTGCCCAAATTGAATGTTCGGTATTAATATTTTGGTTTTTATAAATTACTGTTCCTTTTTCAATATTTATATTTTTAGCTAATCGAATCATTTTTAAATAATCACTTTTATAAACTGTTTCTTTTACCTCAAAAGCTATGGTTTTGTTAAGTATAAAATCTATTTCTTGTCCTGTTTTTAATTGATAATAATTGAGTTCTCCAAAATGATGAAGTTGATTGAAAACAGTATTTTCAAATTTTGCAACACTACCTATATCAGCAAAAGATGAAACTAGACCGTTATCTAAAAAATAAATTTTTCGTGTTTTTACAATTTCTTTATCTTGATTTAAGGCATACACAGGAACTGTTTTAATAAAATAAGTATTTTCTAATAAATAGATATATTAGTGTCTGATAAAAATCCTCACAAAATGTAAGGATTTTTATTAGACATAATAATTTGATAAGTATAATTTATAAATAGTATAATTATTCATTTTTTCTTATAAACCAAAAATCTAATTGTTTTTTTATTAAATCGGCACTTTTTACTTTTACATAAACTTCGTCGCCTAATTGTAAAATATTATGTTCAATTTCGCCTACCAGAGCGTATTGTTTTTCATCAAATGTGTAATAATCGTCTCTAATTTCTCGTATTCTACACATTCCTTCGCATTTATTTTCTAAAATTTCTACATAAATTCCCCATTCTGTTACTCCTGAAATTACCCCTAAAAATTCTTGATTTTTATGGTTTTGCATGTATTTTACTTGCATATATTTAATAGAATCTCGCTCTGCTTGGGCTGCTAATCCTTCCATTGCTGAGGTATGTTTACATTTATTTTCTAACGGTTCAGCATCTGCACTTTTTCCTCCATCTAAATAATATTGTAATAAACGATGTACCATCACATCTGGGTATCTACGAATTGGTGATGTAAAATGTGAATAATAATCAAAAGCTAAACCATAATGACCTATATTTTGGGTTGAATATTCTGCTTTACTCATACTTCGTATTGCAAGGGTATCAATTAAATTTTGTTCTTTTTTACCTTGAACATTTTTTAATAAATTATTTAACGATTTTGAAATATCTTTTTTAGATTTTAAATTTAATGAATAACCAAATTTAGAAATAACACCTTGCATCCCGAGTAATTTATCTTCATTAGGTTCATCATGAATACGATATACAAATGTTTTTTTCTGTTTACCAATAAATTCAGCTACTTTTCTATTAGCTAACAGCATAAATTCTTCTATTAAATGATTGGCATCTTTAGCAACTTTAAAATAAACCCCTGTTGGTTCAGCTATTTCATTTAAGGTAAATTTAACTTCAACTTTATCGAATGAAATGGCTCCGTTTTTCATTCTATTTTGTCTTAATATTTTTGCTAATTCATTTAATTTTAAAGTAGCTTCAACTATTTTTTTATCTACTAAATATTCATTTCCTGTTAATGAAATTTCAGCAGGAATTATATTATTTTTATGTTCAATAATATATTGTGCTTCTTCGTAAGCAAAGCGTTGGTCTGAAAAAATAACGGTTCGTCCGAACCATTGGTTTATAATTTCAGCTTTATTATTTAGTTCAAAAACAGCTGAAAAAGTATATTTTTCTTCATTTGGACGGAGCGAACAAGCAAAATTACTTAAAACTTCGGGTAGCATAGGCACTACTCTATCTACTAAATAAACCGAAGTAGCTCGTTCATAAGCTTCATCATCTAAAACAGAATTTTCGATTACATAATGGCTTACATCGGCAATATGAATACCTACTTCGTAGTTTCCGTTTTCTAAAACCTGAAACGATAAAGCATCATCAAAATCTTTAGCATCTTTTGGATCAATCGTAAAGGTTAAAATATTTCTAAAATCTTTACGATTAGCAATTTCTTCGGGTGTAATTTCGGTATTTAATTGTCTGGCTGCAATTTCTATATCAACAGGAAACTCAATAGGTAAGCCATATTCTGATAAAATTGCATGAATTTCGGTGTTATGTTCACCTGGTTTTCCTAAAATTTGTTTTACTTTTCCAAAAGGGCTATCTGCTTTTTGAGGCCAATCTGTAATTTCAACTAAAACTACTTCACCATCTTTTGCATCGTTTAGTTTATCTTTTGGTATATAAATATCGGTGTACATTTTAGGATTTGCTGTGCTTACAAAAGCCATATTCCTTTGAATAGAAATTTGCCCTACAAAGTCAGATTTTGCTCTCTCTAAAATTTCAATAACTTCAGCTTCGGGTCTTCGGGCAGTTCGTCTGTTATAAATATATACCTTAACAGTGTCGTTATCTAAGGCATGGTTAAGGTTTTGAAAAGGTATAAAAACATCGTGTTCTAAATTAGCACATATAAAATATGCTGTTTTTCGGGCAGTCATATCTATTTTACCAATATAATATTCAGTTTTAGCAATGCTTTTATATTTTCCTCTTTTTACTTCTAAAATTTCTTTTTTATGAGTAAGCTCGAGTAAATTTTTTATAATTATATTTCTATTTTTAGTATCTGTAATTTCTAAAACAGCTGCAATTTGTTTATAATTAAAGGTTTTAGATACATCTTTATTAAGTATTTTTAAAATTTTATCAGAAAAATCGGGTAATTTTTTTGATTTTTTAATTGCTTTTCGTGGCATTTTTTAGTAATTTTATGGTTACAAATATCCGATATATAATCTTAAAAATTATAATAATCTAAAAAACTTAACTTTATGAACACATTTATAACCATTGAAACCTTTAGTTTACCTCAATAAATTACGGTTTTAAAAACTATTTTAGAAGAGAAAGAAATTTCACATTTTTTTTCAAAACGAAACTATTATTGGTTTTCAACCCTTTTCAAGTATAGCTTTGCGTAGTATTAAACTAAAAATAAAACCTGAAAACATAGTCGAAGTAATCGAAATTTTACAAACTTTGAATTATAAAATAGATAAAAATCAATAATTTTTTAAAAATTTAAAGTTTTCAACAATAATTAATAATATACCTTGTTGGTTTGCGTGAGAAATTTTCCAGCTACCCGCTTAAAACAGCCGTG
>CAYXAF010000051.1:0-14967 GCA_964463035.1 uncultured Flavobacterium sp. | reverse complement strand
CGTAGCCGCCCGCACGTTCAGGCGAAAGACCGAAGGGATTTCGCCTGAACGGTTTACGTGTATGAAACGTTTGGCATTTCGAAGCTGTGTCCTGTCAAGTTACAACTACTTTTGACACGAGTTGTGCCGTTCGATAACGCTTCGACTGCCAAATGTTTTATACACGATGTTGGGTTTTCATGCTTTTTGTCTACTTTAATTTTCGATAATCTTTCCTTACAACTTGAGAAGATATCAAACAAGTTAATATCATTAGAAATCAAACAATTCACCCAATAGCCCTTTTTTCTTTTTATAGTGATAATCTCTATCGGTTGGATATCTTTGTTTATCAGAATAGTTATCGTGTTGCACATTCTTGATGTTTTGTGAAGAACGTTCAATGATTTTATCGAGTTCTCCACGGTCAAGCCAAACACCACGACAATCCGGTCAGTAGTCAATTTCAATACCGCTTCGGTCTGTCATTACTAGGTTAACATTACAATTGGGACATTTCATAGTATTACTCCTTTTTAATTAATAATTTTCTCAATATGTTTAATTTTCTCATTTGATAGGGAATCAAGTTTTGAAGACGTTTTATTGAATAATGAATCAAGTTTTTTTACTTTGTCACTCTCGAAATTAATTAGCGAGTCAAGAGTTAAAACCTTATCAACTTCTTTATTTATCAAAGAATCTAAAGATTCTGTTTTGTTTTGCAACTCATTAAGTTTCTTTTCAACTTTTTCACTCATGTTGCCACAGGCTGTTAGAATAAAAACAGCAAAAATCAATATAAAAACAGTTTTTAAAATATTTTTCATTGGTTAATCGTTTTTAAGTTAATAAAAGTGTATACTGTTTATTTAGCATGAAACCCAACGGTTTGGGGCTTTATACAGTTTTGGGCAATCGAAGACGAAACTCTCAGCTAATGTACAGATGTTGATAGAAGCACTACACTTCAATTAGCCACTATCCGCCCGCTATCGCTAAGCGCATGTTAGCGACTGGCATTATTATTTTTCAGGAATTTTTCTGTCACAATACGGGCACCTGCACTAAACCAAAAAGGCATAATTACGTCTCCTGCAATTCCGTCACCAACTGTCATATCTATTTGGACAAGGTCGCTGAAAAAATAACGATAGCCTGCTTGCCAAGATGTCCCTGTTCCTGGAATATACGGGTCCCCTGAAAATAACTCTCCAATTAAGTGCATTCCTTTGTAGGCTTTTATTTGTGTTCCAAGTCCCCAAGTTGAAATTAGATTATTCGAGCCGTCAACGTGTAAATAATTACCCCCAAGATTTCCGTGAAATAAAAATTTGTCACCCTCGCCAAAACTCTGTGAAACTGTCAAATAACCAAAAGTTCCGTATCCTGCTGGTTTAAATGAACCTTTTCCAACTGGCAGAAATGTCCCCAATACCATACCAAAACCGGGAGCTTTGTTCGGTTTATACTCTTTGAATAAATATTTTGCTTGTAGTAAAGGTAAAGCATATGAAAAAGTCTTTTTGCTGTTGTGATCAACTTGGTATCCATAAACGCCACCTGCTGTTAATTCAAGTTTTTTGTTTGGTCCGTATGCTCCCAAAATCCAATGTTGTCCTGTTTCTTTATCAAACCGCACCCAAGTTTCAATTTGTGCAAGTCGTTCGCCAACTACTCTTGCATCGTCTGTAATAAATGGTCTAACAAGAACTTCTTTTGTTGAAATTATGTCGTCAAGTGAGTTGGTTTTTAAACTTGAAAATTCACTGCTTGGCTTTTTGGTAAAATTAAAGGCAAGGTCTGTCTGTGCAGAAACCTGTCCTGTTGCAAGTATTAAAATTGCTGATAAAATTGTAAATCTCATTTGTCAAAAGTATTTATGTTTATATTCTTTCTCTGTCTGTTTGGTGTCGCTCTACGCTTGCCACGTGCGTGCGTGTGTGCGGCTTTGTGCTGGTGGGGGTTTTGTGCCTTCATTTTGTAAAATTACAAACTTTTATTTTACAAAAAAGTTTTTAGTGTAAAAAAATTAAAAACCACACTTGCGCTAAGCCGATGTTGCAAGAAGATTTTTAATTTCTTTCTGCTTTTTCGTTTTGCTGGTAATAAAAATAGGTGTGGCTTTGCCACACCTAAATCTTGTTTTTTTATTCAGGTTTAATCGTTATGGCTATTATTTTATTACATTTCCCTTTTTTACAAAAACAAAATGCTCTACTTTTTTTCATATAAACCTTCTAAATGACATGTTTTCCATCCTGTTTCAACGGTAAAATACTGCTGTGTTGATTTTACTTTAACCTTGTTATTTTCCATTAGTATTACTTCATATACAAATACAAGTTTCTGGTTTATTATAAAGGCGTCATCATAAAATCTTGTTAAATTTACCACCTGTGTAAATTCATTGTTGTAAAATATGGATGTAAAATATGGCGCAGCTCCAAAGTCAATGTCATTTATATCCTGACTATTAACATGCTGCCGTGGTGTATAATCTAATAAATAATTTTGTTTAGGTTTATCATTCAGATTTGGATTTGAACTAGAACCAATTATTAATGCTGGATGGCAAGTTTCGCACATAAATTGATAATAATAAAGATATCTTAGTTCCTCTAAAAAGTTAGTAGTTGCTATACCATCTCGATTTAAATCGAGAGGAATATTACTTGTTAAGGATATGATTTTATATCCCCCAATATAGGGGGATGTTTTAACTTCTTCATCTTCCTTGCTACATGTAACTAACAAAAAAACTAAAAGAATATAACTAAACTTTTTCATAACCTAAAAATTTGTTTGAATTGGACGCATTTCAAAGGCAAGCATTCCTGCAGAATGAAGTGCCGGATAATATTTATTTGTAACAGGGTGTTTGTTTACAACATTATCAAAAAAATCTATTTGTTGTTCTCCAATAAAATTAAAACCTGCGGTTGTCCAGCTCCATTTTCTTGATAAACTTTCTGTAATTTCTGAAGAAGCACCATATTTTATACCTAATTTTGTTTTATCTCCAGTTGTAGCATCAAAGTTTATATTTGTGTTGTGTTTAGATTGTTGCATTCGAACATCTTCATTATAAACAGGTATGTCGCCTTCTTCAAATTTAATAGTAAACTTATTACTTAAATCGTGAAGATCCCAACGAGCAAGTATTAGCATTTGTCCATTAAATCCACCATAAAAATCAATTGGCTTAAGTCCTGTTATCGTTGGCCTCCATCGCCAAATATTCATAATATTACTACTCAACCAGCTAATCTTTTCTTTGCTATGTGTTGCATTAAATACATCGCTCGGAGAAGCTGTAAAAATACGTTTTGTAACGGTTCCATTTGGGTCTGATTTTGAACCATGAATAAAGGTAACAATAAATTCAAAATTACCATCGGTCCATAATGGTCCAGGACTTCTGCTTGCAACAGATCCAGCTAATGCAGGGTCTGGATTTCCTGGACTACGTTGAGATAGATGATTATAGACGTTAATAGGTGAGCCTTGTAAACTAAAATAAGTAATTGCTTCTTTATAGAAATTATTCATAACGCCTGTTGTGTTTGTAGGAGTTAAACCATAATAAATATAATCTCGTTGCCAAGGGTTTGTTACTGTTCCATTAAAAACGTTATATGCATTTATTAAAAATGGAGCAACAGTTGTGTCTCGTCCTGGAATAAAAAACCAATCAATAGGTTCGTTATATAAAAAATTATTATCGTTAGTAACTCTCTGAACTGTAACTGGTTGTGAAGGGTTTTCGAAATTAGGATCACCAACCACCGTAGAAGGGTCTAAATTTTCATCAATAAATTTAAAAGATATACCTGAACCTCCAGAAAGAATTGTTGTGGACAAATCGTCATATCCAACCATAGAATTTGACAACAAACGTTCATTATCTTTTAAAAGAATTATTGGGAAATCTGGAATATATTCACCTTCTAACACTAATTCATCTTGAGTATTAAAAAGTATTGGGACATCATTGCACTCATCCATTCGTATGGCAACAGCAGGATTTTGTTCGGTTACTGAAGTATCCCAAGTTTCAGCAGAAAATGAGCCTTCGGGTAATTTAGGAACAAAAAGAGTTAAAAGAGGTAAACTATTTTCAATTTCAATTAGCTCACTTTCTGAACTAAAGTAACCTAATAAAATACTTCTAAATGTATTGTAAGTTGAATTAGTTGCTCTATGAGTGTAGTCGCGATTAGATAATTCTTTATCTTTTACTAATTGATATAGTACATCGTAATCTTTGTTGAATTGTTTAAGAGCCTCTTCTTTAATGAATTTTCTTAAACTTTCATTATCCTTTAATGCTTGAACCAATGCTTTCCCGAATTTCAAACGGAGTCTGTCCTTCTGAGTAAAATTTAAGTCTTCAACTTTTTTAAAGTTACTGCTTGTGTTAGCATCGGAATTTTCGTCAAAGTTTTCATTACAACCAATCAATAATGATGTGATAAATATAAATAATATTTTTTTCATAATGTCTTTAAGATTGAAGTTATGCCTACTATCATTTTTGAGGTTCTGTTCGGCTTCTTTTCCCCGCTACAAAAGTATTTTTCTTTGTTAAACAAATAACCATTCCTTACGATTTCTTTACTTGAATTCTATGGTATCAGTAAACGAATTTCAGGCAATGTAGTAAAAATTTTCTTGCAACTTGGCGTAGTGGCGGATTTTTAGCACTAAAGTTCAATCGAAGAACTGCACTTGAACCTACCACAAAACTGTCAAACGAAGCACTGAACCCGCCATTACGCCAAACCGCTGTTACAAGCTGGCCTTCTTTTCTGTCGTGTTGTTGTCTGTCCATTTTGCAGTGTCTTTGGTGCGTTGGCTTGGTGGCTCTTTTGCAAAACTTGGCTTTAGCGTTGGCTTGTGCGGTTTTGCAAATGTGCCACCAAATGCGTTGGCTATTTAGTGTTTCAAAATTCCTTTTATCATTTTTAAAAAGTCTTTAAGTGCTGGCAAATTTTCTGAAAGGTCGTAACTGCCGTCTGATAGTTCCGATGTGTCCTTACGTAAAAAGAATTCACTTGTCCCTGTGAAGTCGTCAAATTCTGTCTGGTCTATGCAAACGAAAAAGTCAATGTGTGGATATACAAATTCTCTATTTCCGTCAACTGTGTAGATTTCAAATTCCTTGTCGTAAACATAGCTGAATCTTTCAAGTAATGTTGTTTTTAAAATGTCTATTTTGTAGCAAAACATTCCGCAAAGAGGCGTTGTCTCCAAACAATTTTGCTTTATTGTCTTGGCTCGCTTGTTAAATGCTTCAATGTCTGCACTGGTAGCGTTTGTTTTTACCTCAATAATCATTTTACAATCATCTGCATTAACTCCAATGTCTTCGGGAGTAAATGCTGCAACCAAAGCGTAGTCGTTTGTAAGAATTAAATCTACTTGTCCTTCGCTTTCTTCATTGTCTAGGTTTACAACACCTCTACTAATTGTAATACGATTATTAAAGTGCTTTTCAATAATTTCTTTAACGAAAAACTCTCGAACCTTTCCACGAATACCCATATGTTGAATTACCTCCGCAACATCGCTTTGAGCATTCAAAAGTTTTTCTGTGTAATGGAAATATTCTTCAAATCTCATTTGCCCCAAACTTTATCAATTACAAATTTTATTTCGTCTTGCATTTTATTTGCAAGGGCAATTGAGCCGTTCAAAGTTCTTTGTTCTGCTTCGTATTCTTCAATTAGTTTATCTTGGGTTTCAAGGTCGGGAAGTTTGATTTCAAAACTTTTAATTTCATCAACGGAAGCTACATTTTTAATTGCCACACCCGAAACACCTTTTAAAAGTTGGACTTGAAAATGTGGACTTTCCATCAATAACTTCAAAAATAATGGTCTTACTAAATCTTGTTTCGGAGTAATTTTAAGTAAGGCTTGATTAATAATCCCCTTTGGTGCATCTGATGGGACAAGTGCCACTTTACCCATAGTTCCAGAGCAACTCATTAAGATGTCATTTGGTAGAACTTCAAAACGCTTCATTTCTTGAAACTTCTCCTCTGTAATAAAATATCTACCAAGCGAAAAGTCGTTTTGAATTGCGTGGCTTTGTTCATAAATTAAATAACCACTCTCTACAAATATTTCCTTTTTGAGTGAACCACCGAATGGTCCTCTTACAAAGTCGGCAACATCAATCATTCTTGCAGTTTCCCAATCTTCTTGAATTTTGAAAGTTGGGGCATAGTTTTCAATTAGAAGATTACAGCCCTTAATTACATTTAAGTATTGGTCGGTTTCAGCAACAATTAGTTGTTGATTTTCAACAGATGGACAAGGGATTTCCAACCCACCCAAGTTCTTTCTACTTATTCTATCTCTACTTGCACCTGTAACTTTCTCGTAAATCTTTTTGTAGTAAACATCTGAATATGTAAGAGCAATAAAGAATTTTGGGAGAATTAAATTTTCATCAAACCTAATTATTGTGCAATCAACCGCTGTAATGAGTTTCTCCTGCAAATGTGGGATAATACAAGCACGTCCAACTGGGTCAGGTAATCTTGAAACTAAAATATCATTAGCAAATATTTCTGTGCAGTTTAGGCGTTTAAAAGTTTCTTCTGAAATATATCTTGCTTTATCTGCTGCCTTTTCTCTAAAATTTCCTTTACCAATATTACCCGTTTGAATTAGCCTTATACCGCTTTCAGATTGGTCTTCTTTTTCAATCCAATCCCCATCAGCAAAAACTTTTGCAACTTCTTCAATTTTTACAAATGGAATATCTTCATTAACAACATTTGGTTCACCTGTGAACTTTTCAAAACTCAAAATAAAATCTCTATTACTATCAATTAATTCAATAGTATCTTTTGTTAGTTTATGAGTGTTATTAAGATTTGAACCGTATTCAATAACATCTTGTTTGGCGTTCTCTTCAAACCAGTCTTTCAAATCTTTTTCGTTTTCAAATAATTTTGGGATGCCTGTTTTCTTTAACAAATCTGCACATACCTTATCTATTTTATTTTCGAGATTTGATACTGTTTCCTTTGATTTTTGAAGCTTAACTTTATTGCTCTCTGATTTTTGTTTGAGTTTTTCCGCTTTTATAAGACTTTCAAGTTCTTCATTTGTTTTTACTGCCTTTTCATATTGTTTTCTAAAGAATGAATATACTATTGAAGTGGCTTTGTAATTGTCAAGTTTTGCAAATTCGTCACGATGCAACAAACGGAGTTTGCTTGTGAATGGATTATCAGCTTTTGTTTCAATGTCCTTCTGGAACTGCTCTAAATCTTTTTTACATAGCTCCATCCATTCTAAAGCAGCAGGCAAGTCATTGTCTTTAATTGGATTTCTATTGGTGTTCAGTGAAAATCCATCATTATCAATTTTTACAAGAAGTATTTCGTTTCGTTTTCGTGCAATTTCTCTGTCAATAAAAAGTATTGAGGTCTTAACCCCTGAATATGGTTGAAAAATATGAGCAGGCAAAGAAACAACAGCCCATAAACCTGCTTCATAAATAAGCCAGTTTCTTAAAGTTACATAGTCGCCAGAAGTTGAAAATATAATACCCTCCGGAACAACAAAGCCTGCTTTTCCATCAGGGTTTAAATGTTGTAGAATGTATGATGAAAAAAGTATTTCAGTCCTGTTAGCAGGAATTCTGAATTTATCGTGTGGGTCTATTCCGCCTTTCGGTGTCATAAATGGCGGATTAGCAAGAATACAATCGTATTTATCTTTCCAACGTGTGTTTGTAATTAGCGTATTATATTCGTGAATTTGAGGATTGCCGAAATGGTGCAGATATAAGTTTACTCTTGCCAAACGAACCATTAAAGGCGTATTGTCATAGCCAACAATATTTTTTTCTATCGTGTTTCTTTCTGAACTTGAAAGTTTTGCTCCCCAATAAACTGGAATTCCTTCTGCCACATAATTTTCTAATTCAACTTTTGCTGTTTCGTAACCTGCTGTATTTCGCTTTAGAATATGCTTAAATGCAGAAACCAAGAACCCGCCTGTTCCACAAGCAGGGTCAAGTATTGTTTCGTCTTTTTGTGGGTCTGTTACCTCAACTATAAAATCAATGATGTTTCTTGGTGTTCTAAATTGACCATTGTCACCTTGAGCACCCATTGTCATTAAAAGATACTCAAATGAGTTTCCTAATTCTTCGCTGTGGTCGTATGTAAATCCATTGATAATATCAAGGAAGCGTTGCAAAACCTTTCCATCACGAAATTTCAAAAAGGCATTCAGAAAGATTTCACGAAACAAGTTTGGGACTTGCTTGGCTTTTTGAATTGCTTCAATTCCATTTATAAATTTCGTTACTCTTTGGTCAGCACTTAATTGATTGCTCATTAACTGTTGCCAAGAAAATTCTTTTAATTCTCCTGTGAAAAACTTCTCTTGTAAACCAACCTGACGAAGTTCTTCGTCCTGGTCGTCCATAAATTTATAAATGAGAGCAATTGTAATCAGTTCTATTTGGTCAGTCGGTAATGGCAAAACACCAACCAAAGTATCTCTTGCATCATCAATCTTCTTTTTTGTGTCTTTATCCAGCATCTTAATTATCGAGGTAAAAATTGGTTAATGTTTACGTTGTCTTTTATGTAATTGAGAATTACAGGAATGTTTTCCTTTCCAATTACTTTCAAATTGTAAAGCCCAAGCCTTGCATCATTAGGGTCGGGGTTTTTGTCATTCATTTGTTTGCGTATGTCGTCAAACAATAAATAACTTTCAAAAAGGCGTTTAGCGGAATTGTATTTTGAGCCGTCAAGTTTTGCATCACTCATAAACTTTTCAAAATACTCGTCTGCTAAATCTGTTCTTGTTTTTAGTTTGTAGCCGTTGAGGAATATTTTCATTAGAATTTCCTGCAAGGTTGCTCGTCTGTCAATTTCATACCAGTCAAGCAATTTTTCTAAGTTCCAATATTCGGTTGGTTGATTAAATACTTTCTCTTTTACGTAGGAACTTAAAGTTGTCCAATCTTCTTGTTCAACTGCTTTTTTGAGGTCAGGATTTTTTTCAACTTCTTCTTTCGTTGTGTCTTCAAAGCGTTTTGAGAAAGCCTCTTTATCAACTTTCATTATTTTGGTTGGACCAAAATCTTCTTCTTTTATTGATTTTACTTCGTCTGAACCAGTGTAATTCAAATCAGGAGTTGGCGTTCCGCCACCGCCTTCACTTGCTTCACTTTCTTTAGGTAATTCAATTTTTTGTTTGTAATCATATTCCTCTTGGAAATATTGATGATTAGCAAAAAAGTCAAACAAAAAATAGTTGTCTTTATCTACTCTTGGCAAATCGCCATATTCAAAAGTGTGTAGTCTTGTGCCTCTACCTTTTATTTGAATGTAATCTGTGGGTGAAAATATCGGTCTTGCTAAAACGACATTCAGAATATCAGGGCAATCGTAACCAGTTGTCATCATCCCCACAGTTACGCAAACTCTTGTCTTACTGCTTTCATAATCTCTTAAATCAGGATTGAAACTTGAATGTCCGTTTAGGTCGTTGTTTGCAAAACGTGTTGTTCTGTCTTGAGAGCCTGCAATATCAGAAGTTATCTGCAAGGCGAAGAATGAGCCTTTGCCATATTCTTCGGGAAATAATTTACTGGCTTCATCATTGAGCATTTTTGTAACAATGCGACAATGAAAACGAGAAACGCAAAAGAAAATAGTTTTTCCTATTTCTCCGCTTATTGGGTCTCGCTTAGCGTGTTTGAAAAAGGCTTCAATGAATTTCTTATTTGTTTCGTTAGAAACAAATTTCTTCATAAAGTCCTTTTTATAAAATGTGTCTTCTTCTTCGTCTCCGTCCTCATTTGTGAATTTGTATGTCCAGCCTTGTTTGCTTAAAAGGTCAGTTGTGATGTCTGTTCTTGCATCAAGCAATTTAGGCATACATAAATAAGGAGGAACGTGTTTAACCGCATCCTCTAAACTGAAACGATAAGTTGGAATTCCATCTGAACAACCAAATGTTTCATAAGTGCTTAAAAGCAATCTTCTTTCAATATCTCTTGGGTCTGCATCGTCAAGATTTACACCTTTTAAATAATCTTTCGGAGTTGCCGTTAAACCAAGTTTAGAGCCAATAAAATATTCAAATATTATTCTGTTGTTTCCGCTAATTGTTCTGTGTGCTTCATCTGATATAATTAACTGGAAATCTGTTGGCGAAAATTCTTTTAAAAATCTGTTGTCGTATGATAGACTCTGAATTGTTGTAATTACAATTTTTGCATTTTGCCAATCGTTTTTATTTCGCTTGTAAATAACAGATTGAATTCCATCATCTTCTAAATAGTTTTTGAAATGTTTGTATGCTTGTAATTCAAGTTCAATACGGTCAACAAGAAATAAAACTCTGTCTGCGTTGTTACTGCGAATAAACATTTTGATGATGGCTGCACTTAACAGGGTTTTCCCTGTTCCAGTTGCCATTTCAAAAAGAAATCTCCTTTTCTCTTTTAGAAATTCGTTTTTGAGTTTACTAATTGCTTCAACTTGATAATCTCTTAATTGTCGAATTCCTTTGTTTGTCTTTGCTTCGTTTCTCTGTGCTTCTGTGTATGTCAGCCACTTGGGGTCTTGTGAAACAGCAATATAATTTTCATCAATTTGCTGTTCAGCCATTTGTTCAGGATTAGGAGCCCATTTTATTGCTTCTCCTAATTGTTTTATGCTTAGAAATTTTGAAATGATTGTCGGCTCACCATATTCCAAATCCCAGTAATAGTGAACATTCCCGTTTGATAAAAAGATATGTCTGATATGTTGAGCCCTTGCGTATTCTCTTGCTTGTTGCTTTGCATCAAGTGGGTCAATGTTTTCTCTTTTGGCTTCAACTAATGCAATTGGTCTTTTTTGTTCATTCAGGAGTAAGTAGTCAATAAAGCCGTCTGGTGCATTTTCAAGGTCTTCGCCAAGTTTGGAATTGTCAAACAGAGCTTTTTTAGTCCTGTGTTCTAAGGCAATGTTGCTGATACCGTTTTCATTGTCGAAGAAACGCCAACCTGCATCCTCCAACAATTTATTTATCTTAATCCTTGCTTTAGCTTCTTTGTCTGTTGCCATTTATATTTAATTCAATTT
The DNA here is from genome assembly GCA_964463035.1 of uncultured Flavobacterium sp. GTDB lineage: Bacteria > Bacteroidota > Bacteroidia > Flavobacteriales > Flavobacteriaceae > Flavobacterium. Next base: position 3,872 of record CAYXAF010000051.1, on the reverse strand, counting down.
ATAGGTCGTAAAGTTAGTTTTTTCAATGCTGTTTCGGTCAAAAGTTGCACTCAAATTGTTCGTTGTCCACTTGTCGGGTGGTGGGTGGGCTTTGGGTGCGGTTGGGCAAAATTAAATGTGCTGCAAAAGCATTGGCTTGTGTGTCGGTTTGCAGCTCTTTTAATTTTGCGAAGCGTTGGCATTTTGTCTGTCGTTTTACTGTTAGTTTATTGTCTGTCGTGTCGTCTTTTAGGCTTGCTTGTAACGTGCGGGCGGCTTTGTGAAGTTGCGGGGGGGGGCGTAGCCACCTCAACCCTCGCAATTTCACAAAGGCGTTTGTTAGGCGAAGTCCCGAAGGGCGAGCCTAACAAAGGGCGTAGCCGCCCGCACGTTCAGGCGAAAGACCGAAGGGATTTCGCCTGAACGGTTTGGGGCTTTGCGAAGTGGCGGCATTATAGCACTACTGTTGATACGAAGCCGAAAGTTCAAATTTAGCAAAAATGTTGATACGAAGAACGAAACCCGCCATTACGCCAAACCCTTGTTGTATGCTGTTTTTTTTATCCTACAACAAGATTCACGTTTGCCATTTCAACTTGAAATTTCACTTTTGCTTTCAATGCCGTGAATACTCGTAGTAAAGTGTCCATTGTTACATTACTTGCGTTATTTTCAAGTCTTGAAATTTGGGCTTTCTGAACACCGATAAGTTTTCCCAATTCTTCTTGTGTTAAATTGCGTTCTTGTCGTGTTTGTTTGATGGCTTTTCCAATCAAGTCCATTTGAAGTTCATACTCAAAAAGGTCTCTGTCGGGTGTTCCGATTTTACCGATAAATTCATCTTGAATTTCGTCTAATGTGTATGTTTTCATTTTTTCTTGTTTTTTGATTGTTTATCTTCAAAATATTTTGCCATTGTTTGAACTGCTTTTTGAATTTCCTGTTTTGGAACATCACTTCGTTTTTTGATAAATCCGTGTGTTGAAATTACCAATGTTTCGGTAGCGGAAGTTTTGTCCCAAAAAGCAAGAAGCCGATATTGTAAACCTTGATACAAGGTTCTAAATTCCCAAATATCGTCAGATAATTTTTTGAAAAGTTCAGGGTCGTTTTGGGTTTGTGCTTTACGAATATTGTAAATTATTTTTTCGTAATGCTTTTTATCCAAACCTTTTAAAAACAAACGAACTTCCTCTAAAAATATAATTTCAAAACGTTTTTCCATTCAAAAACTCAATAACAATGCAAAGATATAAAAAGTTTCATTAAAACAAAACTTTTATTTTGTTGTTTTTTGAGTTTAAAGCATTAGAAGAAAAAGTAGAGTTTTACTATCCTAAAACTCCACTTAAAAAATGTCATTCTCTTACAAAAACGGTATTGCCCATATAATCTTTTTTGTAAGTTCCTACTTTGTTACCATATTGGTCTTTAACTACGGTATTCCCCGAATAATCTTTTTCGTATTTATATTGGGTGTTCCCATATTGGTCTTTTTGCACAACATTACCCGAATAGTCAGTTGACCTTGTGCTTTGAGTGTTGCCATATTGGTCTTTGCTCACTGTTCTTCCCGAATAATCTTGTGATTCTTTGCTAATTACATTGCCATATTGGTCTTTCCATACAAAGTTTCCTGAATAGTCGGTAGAACCTTTTGCAATTACATTACCATACTGGTCTTTTGCTACGGTATTACCTGCATAATCCTTTGAATAGGTAATGTTCTGGCTAAATGCCACAACAGAAACTAACATAAAAGTTAGTGATAAAATTAATTTTCCCATTTTTTTTGAAAATTTATGTTTTGCCTACTCTTTCAAAATGTGGTTTTCGGCTTCCCCGTTATATCTCATCTCTCGTTGCGAGGATAGTCGCTTGGCAAAATGGCATACAACGTGCGGGCGGCTTGGCGTAGTGGCGGATTTATAGCACAAAAGTTCAATCGAAGAACTGCACTTGAACCTACCACAAAACTGTCATACGAAGCACTGAACCCGCCATTACGCCAAACCGCTGTTACCAGCCGTTATTCTTGTTCTGTCGTCACAGCTTCTTTAATTTCCATTGTGTCCATTTCGTCAAATGTCACACCGTTTAATTTTGTTTTTAAGTCAGTCAAAATGTTGTTTACTCGGCTTTCTATAAACTGGTCAATCGCATTGTCAGGCAATGTTCCGTTTCTCGCCCAATCCAAAATGTCGCTTGAAAGTAAGTGTGAAGGCATTATAGCTTCAAATTCCGGCTTGTCATAGTCCTTCATATACTCAAGCGGATTTCTGTTTGTAATGTCAAGGTTTGTTATCTGAGTTAGATAAGCAATGTTCATTAAACTGTCGCTTGTAATTTTATTTTTGTGTTGATTATTCAACACATACTCTGAATTAGTTGGGAAAATATGGTGCAAGTTTGGTTTGTCAGTAGAGAAGAAGAAGTTTTGAACCAATACTTCTCTGTCGCAATGTTCCCAATCTTTTGGTTGAGCACTTGAATATAAAGCCAAAACAGCTCTACTCATTCGTCCTTTTGAGCTGTAAGTTGCTGTGCGAAGTTTTTGCTTGTCAATTAAAAACCTGTCAAACACAACTGGCTCGTTAGCTTTCCCTTTATTCAAGAATTCAATGTGTTGTCCTAACTGTGTGGTGTTACTCAACAAGTCATCATTATGGAAACTGTTAAACCAAAAATACTTTTTGAGCAAGCTATAGTCAGGCGAACTGTTTTTATAAAAATATGCTGTAATTGTAAAATAGAAATAGCGGAAAGGAACTAAGTATGGTGTTTTTATGTGCAAGTGATTTTCAAAAAAGTCAAATGTTTTAAGCATTGCCTTTTTTGTTTCTTCCCAAACCGCCAAAATGTGTTCCGTTTTAATTTCGTTAAGGTAACGGTCTGTAATGTTTCTTACACCGCTATTTGGAACATTGTTATTGATAATTACTGCTAAAATTTGCAGATAGTCAAGGTCGCTAATTTTTAAAAACTCGCTGTTGTTATGACTTCTAAAGTCATCAATCAAGTCACGAAGATAAAAACCGTTGTCGGCTGGCGTGGTTGCTGTTTTTTGGGTTGCAGGTTTAAATGTTTTAGCAACTACAATGTCAAAAATGTTCAGTGGTTTACCTGCTTGGTTTATTCTTTCAAAGATTTGGCAAACTTCTGAAACTTGAATGCCTTTAACTTCTATAAATGAAATTCGATAGTTGTCTAGCACCCCTTTAATTTTTGAAAGTTCAGCTAATATCGGGTGGTTAAAATCTTTGTTAACTGTTTCGCTGTTGAATACACTCGTCTGAACAGTTGTGAAGTTGTTTTTAATGTCAATCAATTTGACAATCAAACCTTCATCAAATCTTTTTTTCTTACCAATGTTCGGTCGAATTTCTCCGTTACGGTCGTCAATTTCTGTCCAGAACAAAAAACGGTTGCGATAGCTTTCATCATCTGTGTCGCTGTCAATTGGAACAGTAAGGTCAACATAAAGCACTGGGTTAAATCCTGGTCGTCCTTCAATGCTACCGCCATACAATGAAGTCAGAAGGGAAGTCGTTCTTTGCTGTCCATCAAGTATATATTGATATTCTGTCCGACTAAAATTTGTATCTGTTATTTGGTGTCCACCGATTTGTCTGTGGTTTTGAAGTTTCAAATCTGTTTTCCAAATCAGGATACTGCCCAAAGGATAAAACTTGTAAATACTGTCCCAAAGTTTTTTTACGTTTTCTTGTTCCCAAACAACGTCACGCTGAAATGTCGGAATTTGATAATTCTTTGCTATCAACTCGTCAAGGTAAGTTGTTAGCCCTTTGTTTGTAGGAAATATCCTGTCTGTATAATTCATATTTTCTGTTTTCGTTTTTAGCTGTGTCGTCTTTTTATAATGGCTGGTAACG
>CAYXAF010000050.1:0-15050 GCA_964463035.1 uncultured Flavobacterium sp. | reverse complement strand
AAAAACATTTAAAGCACATTTTAGCTTGAAAAGGTAAAAGAGAAAGTAAAAAAAATAAAAAGCTGTTCAAAAGATTTTGAGCAGCTTTTTTTTAAAAAAAAACAGCAAACAAAATAAAATTTATCTGCTCTTTATAAAGGTAGTGTTTCAAAAAGCGTGTAAAATTATTTTGTAATTTTTCAGTAAAGTTAATAATTTTTTAGGACAGTATCGAAGAACTATGATTAACTTTAAATTTTGAAGAACCTAAAAAATTATTCTTTAAATTTGTAAATCAAATTGCACTTGCTAGTTGAATCTGCCTTTTACAAGTAAATTATAAATAGCAACACTAAATTTCTACACACTCAAAAACCATTGTAACGCTAAACAATAACTATCAAGCCCAAAACCTATAATTACACCTTTTGCCACAGGCGAAATATACGATTGATGTCTAAAGGTTTCACGAGAAAAGGTATTAGAAATATGAACCTCAACCACCGGGGTTGTTATAGCTTTTATAGCATCGGCTATGCCTATGGAAGTGTGCGTATAAGCCCCGGCATTTAAAATAATTCCATCAAAACTAAACCCAACTTCCTGGATTTTATCAATGAGTTCCCCTTCAATATTGCTTTGAAAATATTCTAATTTAATTGTTGGATTATCTATTTTTAGAGTTTCAAAAAACGCTTCAAACGATTGATTTCCATATATTTTTGGCTCTCGTTTACCTAATAAATTCAAATTAGGGCCATTGATAACAATAATATTCATCAGAGATTTAAAAATATTTATTTTTTAATAGGTTCTTCTTTAGTCGAAACTATTACAACATCACCCGAATTCAATTCTTTTGCAACTGTTGTATAAGGACCTACTATGATAGTTTCACTTTTTGAAAGTCCATTTATAACTTCAATATTGGTATCGTCCTGGATACCTGTTTTTATTACTTTTAATTTTGCTTTGTTATCTATTTTTACAAAAATACATTCAAATTTTTGGTCTTTGGTGCCACCTTCTGTTTTTGCTTTTTGTTCTTTTTCAAGTTCTTTTAAAATATCTTTTTTAGTAGATGTTGTATCGTCTTTTATCACAATAGCACTAATCGGAACGGCTAACACATTTGCTTTTCGTTGGGTTATTATATCAACGGTTGCGGTCATTCCGGGTCTAAATGGGGAATAATTTACTAGTTTTCCTTCAATTAAATCTTGATACGATTCTTTCAAAATTCTAACTTTTACTTTAAAATTAGTAACTTGATCGCTTGTTGTATTTGCATTTGCTGAGTTTGAAATTTCGGTAACAATTCCTTTAAATTTTCTTTTTAAATAAGCATCTACTTCAATATCTACCTCATTACCCAACGAAATTTTTACAATATCATTTTCATTTACATCAACCACTACTTCCATATTACTTAGGTTTGCCAAACGCATAATTTCTGTTCCTGTTACTTGCTGTGCCCCCACTACCCGTTCACCTACTTCTACTGATAGCGACGAAATTGTACCATCAGCAGGAGCGTAAATTGAGGTTCGTTTTAAATTATCTTGTGCCTCATTAACAGTTGCTAACGAACTCTGCACCACAAAATAGGCTGACTGTCGGTTGGCTTGTGCTACTTCATAAGTCGAAACAGTTTTATCCCATTCTGCTTTAGAAATGATGCCTTTATCAAAAAGTTTTTTATTACGTTCAAAGTTTGCTTTAGCTTCTTTTAATTGAGCTTCGGCTTGGGTTAAACCTGCTTTTGCATTTGATAATGAAGCAACGGTTCGGTTTAAACCAGAGGTATATAAATCTGGATTTATACGAACTAATAAGTCCCCTTTTTTAACTTGTTGTCCTTCTTTTACAGGTAAATCAATAATTTCACCCGATACTTCAGATGCTATTTTTATTTCAACTTCGGGTTGTATTTTACCCGTTGCCGAAACAGTTTCCGTTAATGCAATTTGCTTTACTACATCAGTTTCTACTTCAATAGTTTCTTTATTTGAGCCAATTTTACCTGATTTTTTTAAAACAATTAGCATTATGATAATTGTAATAATACTAATAATCCAAAATATTTTTTTTCTGTTCATAACAAATAATGTTGTTAATTGTATAATGTAAATTGAAATTTAAACATCTAAATATCAAGTTTTACAATGTTGTTGATGAGATTTGATTTATTTTTTTTTTCAAAGTTAGTATTTTATTTTAAATTCTATTGATATTTTTTTGGCATTATTAAAATACTAAAAACAAACATACCCTACCTGAGTTTCAAGTAGGGTATTTTATTTTAAAAACAAACGTTAAATTATAAAGAATTAACGTGTTTTGCAAGTTTTGATTTTAAATTTGAAGCTTTGTTATTATGAATAACGTTTTTCTTAGCTAATTTATCAATCATTGAAATAACATTTGCTAATTTTTCAGTTGCTTCTGCTTTATCAGTACTCATTCGGATAGCTTTTATAGCATTACGAGTAGTTTTATGCTGATATTTATTTAAAATTCTTCTCTTTTCGTTGCTTCTAATTCTTTTTAAAGCGGACTTATGATTTGCCATTTTTTTTTTAAATTTAATTGTATAATTTTTAAAAACTATTAGTTAAAAAAGAAAAACCTCCCACAATTATTTGTTTAATTACTTTGGTTTTAACTACTAAAATAACAAAAGAGACACCAAATTGTTATTCTAAAAAACTATTTTACAACTAATTTTGTAGCCCGTAGGGGAATCGAACCCCTATTACCAGGATGAAAACCTGGTGTCCTAACCGATAGACGAACGGGCCTTACTTTTGTAAAGCGAGTGCAAAGATAATATAATTTTTTATTTTAGCAATACTTTTTACTATTTTTTTAGTATTTTACTTTTGTAAAAGTAAAATTAGTATGCTTTTGCAAACAATACTCTATTTTTTGAGGGCTTGCCAGAGTATATACATATTCCGCTTTCGTTTTTGGTATTTAAAGGGATGCATCTAATGGTTGCTTTGGTAAGTTCTTTTATTTTCTCTTCTGTTTCTGGGGTGCCATCCCAGTGAGCAGAAATAAAACCTCCTTTTGTCTCTAAAATATTTTTAAAATCTTCAAAATTTAAAACTTCTGTTATATGGCTATCTCTATATTCATAAGCTTTTTTAAATAAATTTTCTTGAATTTCAACTAATAAATTTTGAATATATGATACAAGTATATCTTTTGAAATAGTTTCTTTGCTTAAAGTATCCCTTCGGGCAATTTCAAAGGTTTTATTTTCTAAATCTTTTGGCCCTACAGCAATACGAACAGGCACTCCTTTCAGTTCCCATTCAGCAAATTTAAAGCCTGGCTTTTGAGTTGTTCTATTGTCATATTTAACAGAAATATTTATTTCTCTAAGGTTTTTTATAACCTGATTTACTTCTTTTGTAATTTCTTCTAATTGCTCTTCGCTTTTGTAAATTGGCACAATTACTACTTGTATTGGGGCTAAATTAGGAGGTAAAACCAATCCATTGTCATCAGAATGTGTCATCACTAAAGCACCCATAAGCCGAGTAGAAACGCCCCATGAGGTTCCCCAAACATATTCTTGTTTACCTTCTTGCGATGCAAATTTTACATCAAAAGCCTTGGCAAAATTTTGTCCTAAAAAGTGTGAAGTTCCTGCTTGCAAGGCTTTCCCATCTTGCATTAAAGCTTCTATACAATACGTTTCTTCGGCTCCTGCAAAGCGTTCATTGGCTGTTTTTATTCCTTTTATAACAGGTATTGCCATAAAATTTTCTACAAAATCTGCATAAACGTGCATCATTTTTTCTGTTTCTTCAATTGCTTCGGCTTTGGTAGCGTGTGCTGTGTGCCCTTCTTGCCACAAAAATTCTGCAGTTCTAAGGAATAATCGAGTTCTCATTTCCCACCGAACAACATTTGCCCATTGGTTTATTAGCAAAGGTAAATCTCTATACGATTGTATCCAATTTTTGTAAGTGTTCCAAATAATTGCCTCACTTGTGGGGCGAACAACTAATTCTTCTTCTAATTTTGCTTCGGGGTCAACCATTAGTTTACCTGGATTTTTATCATCTGTTTTTAAACGATAATGGGTAACAACGGCACATTCTTTAGCAAAACCTTCCGCATTTTTTTCTTCGGCTTCAAACATTCTTTTAGGAACAAAAAGCGGAAAATAGGCATTTTCGTGTCCTGTTTCTTTAAACATTTTATCTAATTGTTGTTGCATTTTCTCCCAAATAGCATATCCGTAGGGCTTGATAACCATACAACCTCTTACGGCTGAATTTTCGGCTAAATCAGCTTTCGTAATTAGTTCGTTATACCATTTTGAATAATCTTCGGCACGAGTTGTTAAATTTTTGCTCATTACAATATATTGGCATTAAATTTGTTATTTAAAAATAAATATAAAATATCGGCAAATTTAGTTAAATTTGTATTGTATAACAACAAAAAATAAAATCTTAATGAGAAGTTATTACGCCTTCCGATTTAAAAATTTGATGCTTATAGGCATCGGATTATCGCTATTTATAGCTTGTGGAACTTACCAAAACACTTCGTATTATGATACAGATGGTGTTTATGAAACTGAAGAAAAACCAGCCAAAAGAGCAGAAAAAGTTTATGTAAAAGAAACAAAAACTCAACCTAAAAGCAATAAATATACAGAACAATTTAAAGCGATGCGAATTAATACAAATGATAATGAATATATTACAGATGTTGATGCATATAGTTCTGATAGTGTTCGGGTTGATACTGTTTATGTAGAGCGACAACAATATGCTGCTTGGGGCAATAATTCAACAGATGATGTAACCATAAATGTATATCATAACGGTTGGGGTTATAACAATTGGAATTATAGGCCTTGGAATGGCTGGTATCATCCTAATCATTGGGGTTTGAACGTGAGTTTTGGTTGGGGCAATTATTATAATTATTATGGTCCATCTTGGGGTTGGAATGATTGGTATTATCCTTATTATGGAGGCTATTATGGTTATTACGGATACAATTATCCTTATTACGGAGGATATTATGGGTATCCGTATTACTATGGAGGATATTATTACGGACGAAATAATGTAGCCTATAACAACGGAGTGCGAGGCGGAAGAAGAGAATCTGCTATTGGAACAGGTTCACGTATGTCCTATAGTCAAAATAATGGAGGTAGAAGCTACGAAAATCCAAGAAATGCAAACGAAAATCCAAGAAATTCAGCCAATCCTCGTTCTGAAAATAATCCAAGAGGCTATGAAAACCCAAGAGGAGCAGTTGTAACTCCAAGAAATGAAACAAATAATACAAGAGGCTATGAAAATCCGAGAGGAGTAAATGTTGAAAGTCCTCAACACGAACCAACCTACAACACTTCTCGCCCTACAAATACCCCCAGAAGCGTAACACCTACAAGTTCAAACGATTACCCAAGAAGCACTCCTTCTCGTTCGTATGATAGCCCCAGAAGTAGCAATTCGTCTCCATCCTATACCCCTTCTCGTTCGTATGATAGCCCAAGAAGTAGTACTTCAAATTCAAGTGGTTCAACTTCAGGTTCATCAAATGGAGGTAGAGGTGGTAGAAGATAAACGGGTTGGTTTGAATTTGAAATTATTTTCAGATTGAAATTTGTTTCATACAATTTTAATTCTCTCAGTATAAAAGCTGGAGTTAAAAAATCAAAAAATCATGAAAAAAATATTATATATACTCACTTTTATTGGAATTACAAGTGTAAATGCTCAAGAAATTACACCTGATGATGTGTTCCGGTATTCAACCGATGAACTAAACGGAACGGCTCGATACAGAGCTTTAAGTGGTGCTTTTGGGGCAGTGGGAGGCGATATTTCTGCCTTAAATATTAATCCTGCTGGTTCTATTTATTTCAATGTAAACACGTTTTCTGCAACTTTAAACAATTATAATACTAAGAATAACGCTATTTATTTTGGCACTAAAACCAACGAAAGCGATTCAAAATTATCCTTAAATCAAATAGGGGTTGTGTTTCCTTTTAAAAGTATTGATAACAATAAATGGAACAAAATAAGTGTAGGGTTTAATTACGAAAATGCACATAATTTGAATAATGAATTGGGTATTAGCGGTTTGAATCCATCACACTCTATAGGAAATTATTTTTTAAACAAAGCCAACGGAATTGCCTTAGAAAATTTAGAGTTACAAAGTAGTGAAACATATTCAAGTTTGTATCAATGGTTAGGTGAAAACATGAGTTTTGATGCACAACAAGCAATGCTCGCATATAATGCATTCATTATAAACCCTGTATCTAATAGTGCTTCAAACACAGCCTATACATCTAATGTTCCTAATGGAAGCTTTAAGCACAGCAGTTATGTTTCCGGAACAGGTTATAATGGAAAATTGACAGGTAATTTTGCAGCTCAATATGACCAAAAATTATCTATAGGATTAAACTTAAATACATATTTTTTTGATTATCAAAAACTTACAACAATTATTGAAAGTAATAATAATCATCCAACAGACGGGATAACGGCTATTAAATTTGAAAACGATTTATACAGCAGAGGTAATGGTTTTTCGTTTGATTTAGGAGCAATTTTAAAACTAAATGAATATATAAGAGTAGGTGCAAGCTACACTTCACCTACCTGGTATGAAATAAACGATGAGTTAAAACAAAGTTTAACTACTTCAAGTTTAACTTCTGGGGTAAGTTATACAGATATTATTAGCCCAAATATTACCAATGTTTATGAACCTTATAAAATAAAAACACCCAGTAAAGTTACCTTGAGTGGAATTGTTTTATTTGAAAAACAAGGTTTTTTAAGTATTGATTATAGCATGAAAGATTATACCGAAGCTATTTTTAAACCAAAATCTGATGCTTATTTTAACAATTTAAACAAAGAAAATAATTTGTTTTTAGGCAAAGCCAATTCATTAAACATAGGAGGCGAATATAAAATTGATAAATTAAGTTTACGAGCAGGATATAGAACCGAAGAAAGCCCTTATAAAAATGGTAAAACCATAGGCGAACTTAAAGGATATTCAGCAGGTTTAGGGTATAATTTTGGCAATTATAGGTTAGATTTAGCCTACTCTACCACCGAACGAACAGGATATGAAAGCCTTATTTCGTCTGGAATGAACGATGCAGCACAAGTTAATGCACTTAAAAACAACATCACTTTAACCTATACTTTAAAGTTTTAATAGAAAAATTTTATGATATTTTAAAAGGCAACTCTGAAAACGAGTTGCCTTTTTTAGCATAAAAAAAAGACCCATAAAATATGAATCTTTATGGTGACGTCGGCAGGATTCAAACCTGCAACCTTCTGAGCCGTAATCAGATGCGCTATTCAATTGCGCCACGACGCCTTTTTAAAACAAAACCCAAAAACGAATTTAAAATTTGTTTTTGGGGGGTGTGGTCCCACCTGGGCTCGAACCAGGGACCACCTGATTATGAGTCAGGTGCTCTAACCAACTGAGCTATAGGACCAAAAAAATAATACTTACTTTTTTACATTTTCGGACTGCAAAAGTAGATTATTTTTTTTACAGTTACAAATATTTTTTTATTTTTTTGCTTTACAGGTACTAATCCCAAAAATTGAATACAGTGGGCAACTTTGTGTAAACGCTACAAATAGCATCACAATTCCTACGGCTAAAGCAACCCAATGCCAAATTCCACTAAAATAGTTTGTAAAAAATAAAACTAACGCAAAAACTCCTACTATTATTCGGATTATTCGCTCTAAACTGCCAACATTTTTTTTCATTTGTAAATTTTTTAAGGTTATTATTTTAATATTTGCTTGGTATGATTGATGGTTTTTACATTGGTTATAACTTCGTCAATCAATCCGTTTTCGGTAATTATAAAGGTAGTTCGATGGATTCCATCATAGGTTCTTCCCATAAATTTTTTAGGTCCCCAAACCTGATAAGCATTAAGCACTACTTTGGTTTCATCTGCCACTAAAGGGAACGGAAAACGATATTTTTCTTTAAATTTTAATTGGGCTTTTGGGCTATCGGCACTTACACCAATGATTGCATAATTTTTTGAAATAAATTCGTCAAAATTATCACGTAAATTACAGGCTTCGAGAGTGCAGCCAGGTGTATTGGCTTTTGGATAAAAAAAAATTACTAATTTTTTACCTTTAAAATCGTTCAAAGATATTGGGTTTCCGTTTTCGTCTATACTTGAAAAATCGGGGGCTTTATCACCTTTTTGTAAAGTTATCATAATTATTTTTAATTTTACCGATGTAAAGTTACATAAAAATATGACTAAAAAAGAAAAAATAGCATTTATCATTGAAAAATTAGAAGAATTTTATCCCGAAGTTTCTGTTCCGCTAGATCATAAAGACCCTTATACCTTGCTAATTGCGGTTCTTTTATCTGCACAATGCACCGATGTTCGGGTAAATAAAACCACACCTTCTTTGTTTGCCAAAGCAGATAATCCACACGATATGGTTCAACTTTCGATAGATAAAATTAAGGAAATTATAAAACCGTGTGGACTTTCGTCTATGAAATCAAAAGGGATTTATGGTTTATCAAAAATTTTAATTAAAAAACACAACGGACAAGTGCCTCAAAGTTTTGAAGCCTTAGAAGAACTCCCATCTGTGGGGCATAAAACGGCAAGTGTTGTGATGAGTCAGGCATTTGGTGTGCCTGCTTTCCCAGTAGACACACACATTCATCGGTTGCTGTATCGTTGGGGAATTTCGGACGGAATTTCGGTTATTACAACTGAAAAGGATGCTAAAATTGCTTTTCCAAAACATTTATGGAACAAACTTCATCTGCAAATTATCTTGTATGGGAGAGAATATTCGCCTGCCCGAGGTTGGGATTTAAAAAAAGACGTTATAACACAAGCAATTGGTAGAAAAAATATCTTGGAAGCGTATTCAAAAGACAAAAAAAAGTAAATTAAAAGCAAAAACCAACGCTTTAAAATGCATTGGTTATTGGTTGAAACTTAGTTTAAAATAAACTCAAAAGTTTGATTTTTTGTTTTAATAATTTTTAATGCTTTTGAATAATTTAATAAAAAAATAACGGTTTCTGTTTTGGGGAGCATTTTAGTTTCATTTTTTTTAGGAAGGTAAAGTTTTGCCATTTAAATAATTTAATGATTACAAAACAATAACGTTCCTAAAAAAAAAATTATTGCATTAAGTCGATAAAATAATATTTTTTTTATCAATAATTTTCTTTAAATTTTGCAGGGCATACCGCATTCTTCCTAAAGCTGTATTGATACTTATTTCTTTCAATTCGGCTATTTCTTTAAAACTTAAATCTTGATACATTCGTAAATAAATTATTTCTTGTTGCTCATTAGATAGTTCTAAAATAAGCTTTTTTAAATCAACTTCAACTTCATTTTTTATTAAAAAATTTTCAATGATAGGGCTTTCATCAGTAATTTTTTCAAAAATAGATATTTCTTCGGTATCTCTTTTCAAAGGCATTTTTTTAGAGTGCCTAAAATAATCAATCACCAAATTGTGAGCAATACGCATCACCCATTGCAAAAATTTACCTTCTTCGTTATATGTATTTGATTTTAAGGTTTTTATAACTTTAATAAAGGTATCTTGAAAAATATCATCTGCCACATCTCTGTTCTCTGTTTTAGAATAAATAAAACCAAAAATACGTGCTTGATGACGTTTAATTAAAATTTGTAGTGGAAGTTCGTTACCATTTATGTAACTTTTAACCAATTCGCAATCGGGGGTTGATACTTTTGTATTCATAAACATTACCTTTTATTAGGTTAATACTAAAGGAGACTCTAAAATAATAGTCTTAAAAAGGAATGTTTTGCAATAGGCTAAATTGGTTTTTATGATAAATATGGGCCAAAATAAAATATTTAATTTTAAAAAAACAAATTATTTTAAAATTTTAACACTTTTTGGGGGTTAACTAATCGTATAAAATAAAAAAATCATAAAAAATAAGCAAAAAATTTATATATTTGTGGCAAATTTTGAATATACAACTACTACTTTATGAGTTTTTTTAAAAAAATATTTTCATCCGATAAAAAAGAAAGCCTTGATAAAGGATTAGAAAAAACAAAAACTTCGTTCTTTTCTAAATTAAGTAAAGTTGTAATTGGCAAATCAAAAGTTGATGATGAAGTGCTTGATGAACTCGAAGAAATTCTTATTTCGTCAGACGTAGGGGTAAATACCACTTTAAAAATAATTGAGCGAATAGAAAAACGTGTTTCTGCTGATAAATATGTGGGCACAGATGAATTAAATTCAATTTTAAAAGAAGAAATTGCAGCATTACTTTCAGAAACGAACCATAATACCGCTACCGAATTTACAATTGACACTTCAAAAAAACCGTATGTAATAATGGTTGTAGGGGTTAATGGAGTGGGTAAAACAACAACGATTGGTAAATTAGCTTTTCAATTAAAAAAATCAGGTTACAAAGTAATGCTTGGTGCAGCTGATACCTTTAGAGCAGCAGCTATTGACCAACTCGAAATTTGGGCAAAACGGGTGGATATTCCTATTATAAAACAGCAAATGGGGAGCGACCCAGCCTCTGTAGCTTTTGATACTTTGCAATCAGCAGTAGCACAGGGTGTTGATGTGGTTATTATTGATACTGCTGGTCGTTTGCACAACAAGGTTCATCTGATGAATGAACTTACCAAGGTAAAGCGTGTGATGCAAAAAGTTATTGATAATGCTCCGAACGATGTAATGCTGGTTTTAGACGGTTCTACAGGGCAAAACGCTTTTGAACAAGCCAAACAATTTACAGCCGCTACCGAAGTAAGCAGCCTTGCCATCACAAAATTGGACGGAACAGCCAAAGGAGGGGTGGTTATTGGAATATCAGACCAGTTTCAAATTCCTGTAAAATATATAGGTGTGGGTGAAGGTGTTGAAGACTTACAAGTATTTAATAAATTCGAATTTGTAGATTCTTTTTTTAAATAAAATGCAGTTTTTAGCTTATATAATTTTATATCCAATCTTTTGGTTAATCTCACTCTTACCTTTTCGGTTATTGTATATTTTATCTGATTTTATATTTTTTTTAATGTATAGAATTATAAAATACCGAAAAAAAACAGTCCGAAAAAACATTGTCTTAGCCCTCCCACACTTGTCTTTTGAAGAACGAAGAATCATCGAAAAAAAATTCTTTAAACACATGATTGATATGTTTTTAGAAATGACAAAAACAATTACTATAACTCCAAAAGAAATGGACAAACGTTTTAAATTTACAAATTTAGAGGTGTATCAACAAGCCGAAAACAACGGGAAAAGCATTGTTTTAATGTGCAGCCATTATGCAAGTTATGAATGGTTATTAGCTTTAAATTACAAATCAAAGCATCAAGGAGTGGCTATTTATAAGCAAATTTCAAATCCTTATTTTGATAAATTAGTAAAAAAAATACGTTCAAAATTTAAAACCGATTTGGTAACTACCAAAAACACTATTTTAACTATGGAACATAACGAAAAAAATGGTAAAAAATGTGTGTATGGTTTTGCGATGGATCAATCGCCAAAATTGCATAAAAACAATTATTGGACAACTTTTATGAACATCGAAACACCTGTGCATACCAATGCTGAGGCAATTGCTAAACGATTGAATATGAACGTTATGTATATGGGAATAGAAAAAGTAAAACGAGGTTATTACGAGGCAACTTTTACAATCCTTTCTGAAAATCCTTCGGAAATTCCGAATTATCAATTAACGGATACCTATATCAAACTACTTGAAAAACAAATTTATAAAGCACCTGAATTTTATTTATGGACACACAAACGCTGGAAACATAAACAAAAAAATAGTTTATGAAAATTACAATTTTAGGATGCTATGCAGCCACTCCACGAACGTTTACAAACCCAACGGCTCAAGTTTTAGAACTTAACAACGAGTATTATTTGATAGATTGTGGGGAGGCTACACAAGTGCAACTTCGAAAATCTAAAATAAAATTTTCTCGCATAAATCATATCTTTATTTCGCACTTGCATGGAGACCATTTTTATGGGCTTATTGGGCTAATTTCTACGTTTATGCTCCTGAATAGAACCAACGATTTACATATTTATGGCCCCAAAGGCATCAAAGAGATTATACTTTTACAACTGAAATATTCTAATTCTTATACCAGTTATCAACTTATTTTTCATGAGTTAGAAAACATAGAAAGTGAAGTTATTCTTGAAAATGAAAAAATAACAGTTAAAACAATCCCATTAAATCATAGGGTTTATACAAACGGGTTCTTATTTACTGAGAAAATCAAGTATAAAAAATTAAATATCGAAGCCTTAGAAAAATATAAAATTGAAAAATGTTATTATCAAAAAGTAAAAAACGGTTTTGATATTGCCTTAGAAAACGGGCAAATTATTAAAAATTATGAATTAACTTTAACCCCAAACGAACCACAAACCTACGCTTTTTGTTCTGATACAATTTACGATGAAAAAATTATAGAAATAATAAAAAATGTAGATGTTTTGTATCACGAAAGCACATTTTTAGAATCAGATAAAGAATTAGCCATAAAAACAAAGCATTCTACAGCTATACAAGCAGCTACAATAGCCCAAAAAGCAGGTGTAAAAAAGTTAATTTTAGGGCATTTTTCTACCCGATATTCAAATTTAGGACTTTTCAAAACCGAAGCAAAGACAATCTTTAAAAATGTTTATTTGGCTGATGATGGTAAAATATTTAAGGGGGGCTCTAAAAATTGGTTTTCTAATGAAAATTAGTTGTTTTTAAGGATTAGATGGCAAAATTTAAAATTTTTTTTGTAATAAACATTAATTTTAGAAGTTCCCTTAAATGAAAAACGTTGTCAAAATCATATTCTGACAACGTTTAAAAATTTGAGTTAAAATTCTTTATTTTTTCTTAAAGTTTTCAATTCCTGTTTTTAGCCATTGCAAATAATCTGTCTTGTTTGTATATTCTTTTGAAGTGTTAAGCATTTCTAAATCAGGACTCAACACTACATAAAAGGGTTGCGATGCTGTATGAAAATTAACTGCCTGAAGGGTTGCCCATTTGTCTCCTACGGTTTTAATTTTTTTGATATTTCCGTTCTCTTTTGTAAATTTGAATTGCTGGTCTTTGGGCAATTCTTTTCGGTCGTCCACATATAGAGAAATTAAAACATAATTATTGTTGATTACTTCAAAAACTTCGGGTGTGCTCCAAACGTTTTCTTCCATTTTTCGGCAATTTACACATGCCCAGCCTGTAAAATCTAATAAAATAGGTTTGTTATGAGCTTTTGCATAGGCTAAACCTTCGTCAAAATCTTTAAAACAATTTAATCTTAATGGACAATTTGATTCTTGTTCATAATAACTATAAAACATAGGGGGTGGAAAACCACTTAATAGTTTTAAATTAGCATATTTTGTGTTGGTTAAACCTGGTAGCATATACAATACAAAAATGGTTGTTAAAATACCCAATACCAAGCGAGGTTTACCAATTTTTTGGTTATGAGAATCATGTGGAAAACGTATTAAACCAAATAAATACAATGCCATACCTGCAAAAACAACAATCCAAATTCCGATGAATAATTCACGCTTTATAAGCCCCCAATGCTCCACTAAATCAGCATTTGAAAGAAATTTTAAGGCTAAAGCCACTTCTAAAAATCCTAAAACAACTTTTACGGTATTTAACCATCCCCCAGATTTTGGCAACGAATTTAACCAACTTGGGAACAAGGCAAACAAGGCAAAAGGCAAAGCTAGAGCCAGTCCGAAGCCTCCCATACCTACTGTTAATTGTGTGGCACCTCCATCGGTAGTGAGTGAGCCTGCCAAAAGCGAACCTAAAATGGGTCCTGTGCACGAAAACGACACAATTGCCAAAGTTAAAGCCATAAAAAAGATACCAATTATACCACCTACATCACTAGCACTATCCATTTTATTACCCCAACTTGCCGGTAGCGTAAGTTCATAATAGCCGAAGAACGAAAAGGCAAAAAACATAAATATTGCAAAAAAGATTACATTTAACCATGTATTTGTGGATATATTATTTAAAATTTCGGGGTCTAAACTATCTAAAAAATGAAAAGGTAAACTGAGTAAAACATAAATTAAAACTATAAAAAAACCATATAAAAAGGCGTTGGTTTTGCCTTTTGCTTTGTCTTTTGATCGCTTGGTGAAAAACGAAACCGTAAGCGGAATCATCGGAAAAACACAAGGAGTAAGTAGGGCAACCAAACCTCCCAAAAAGCCTAACACAAATATTTTCCAAAAACTTACATTCTCTTTTTTGCCCGAAACTTCGGTTGTAAATTTGTCAGCATCTTTTATATCTAATTTTAAATTATTAATTTTTGCCGTTACGACACTATCAGGTGTTGGGTTTTGAGCAACCGAAGTGTTATCAACCACCGTAACTGTTTCGCTAATATTTGGGAATTTAATTGTAAAAGTTTCGCTATCAAAGGTGCAACTTTTGTCGTCACAGGTTTGATACTCAACATCTACAATTACTGAAACTAAATTTTTGTTTATAAGGGATATACGCTGTGTAAACGTGGCTGATTTTTCAAAATAAGTCATATCCATTCCAAAAACTTCATCGAATTTTTTAATGGTTTTTGATTCTTTAGTTTTGCCTATTAATTTATAGTTGTTTTTACTATTCGCATAGGTAAAAAGCGTAGGTTGTGCCCCTCCCTCTGGTAAAAATTGTGAATACAGATGAAAATGTTCTTTAATACTAACATTAAAAATAATGTCAAATTCTGTGTCTGAAATTTGTTTAACTTCGGTTTTCCAAACAGCTGTGCTGGGTTGAGCAAAAGCTAAAATGGTGCTTAAAAAAGCTACAATTGTGATTAGTTTTTTCATGTAATTTTTTTTTTAGGTGTATTTGTTTTCAAATTAGTCTTTAGGGTGAATTATTGCCGCAGAGTTATAACGAACTAATTTTTCCCAATCTATTTCTCCGTTGTCTTTGCA
>CAYXAF010000049.1:6871-15126 GCA_964463035.1 uncultured Flavobacterium sp. | reverse complement strand
ACTAATATTTTAAATTACGAATATTAAATGTTAATTTTTTTTTTTTAGATGTTTCGACAAGCTCAACATGGCAACGAAAGCTCAACATGGCATAATAATCCGAGCTTACGGCTCTATCACACGATTTGAAAATCCTGAAGGGATGAAATATTTTGTAGCAACGGATTTTAATCCGTTGTTTTAAAAAATTGGATCTCAAAAAAAATTAACCAATCGAATGGTTACTAAAATATTCATACTTTTGTAATAATTTGCTTTTGCAATCGTTTATATAGGTATGAAAAAATTTAGAATTAGTATATTTATTAGTTGTTTTTTTGCTATTGTATCGGCTCAAACCACCGAAAGTGTTGTTATTAGTTGGTCGGTAAACGAAAAATATGCCGTTGGGCTAAGCTATTTTAAACTGCCATATTTTGCAGAAGAAAACTTTGAATTTGACACCCACACCCATCAAATTGTTTTTAAAAAACGTTTACAAACAACTGCTTTTGTCAATCCAAAATCGATAAAGATTCTTGACATAAACTATGAAAGCATTTCAAAAAATTATTTATTTGATGTTGATTTTCAAACAATCCCTACTTCTATCAATCTAAAAATTGAAAATACAACCGCTCGAGACGAACATTTTTCAACACTTCAATTTTCGCCAATTATTCTTGAAAATAATGTACTAAAAAAAGTAGTTTCTGTAACTTTTAGTTTTGAGACAAGCAATATCCAAACGAAACAAAACCAATTATATAGCATCGAGAACTCCGTGTTAGATAGTGGCACTTGGCATCGGTTTTATGTGCAAAAATCGGGTGTGTATAAAATTAGCAAAAGTTTTTTGCAAAGTTTAGGAACCAATGTAAATATCGACCCTCGAACCCTAAAAATTTATGGAAACGGAGGTAGAATGGTGCCTTTAAACAATAATGTAAATTATCCGAATGATTTAGCCGAAAATGCTATCGAATTTATAGGACAAGAAGACGGAGTTTTTAACGATTCGGATTATATTTTAATGTATTGTGAAGGCGTGGACAAATGGAGCAACGAAAACCAAACACACCTTAATTTGTATGCCGATAAAGCCTATTATTATGTAACATCAGGAGGGAATTTTGGAAGTAGAATTACAGAAACAACCCAACCCACTGGCACGCCTAACCAAATCTTTACTATTTTTGATGATTACCAATATTATGAAACCGATTTAATCAATTTTGCAAAAGCCAGTCGAAAATTTTACGGAGAACAATTTTTGGTAAAAAACGAACAATCGTTTACCTTTAATATTCCTAATATTATAACCACAACCCCAGCCGAAGTATATGTAAAGGCAGCATCGGTTTCGTATGGCAACAGCTCGATGGAAGTAATAGCTAATGGGCAAAGTTTAGGAACCATGACTTTCGGAAATATGAGCAGTGCAGGCATAGGAGTAACTGGTTATGAAAATAATTTACAAGCCAGTATAACCCCTACAACCGATATAAATATAACCTTAAAATACGACAACGGAAGCGTGCCTTCGTCTAACGGATATTTAGATTATATTTATATAAAAAGTAAGCGAAATTTATTAGGTCTTGGCAAACAATTTCACTTTGTAAACACAGCTCAAGCTACTACAACAGGTATTGGGCAATTTTTGATAAGCAATGCAAGTTCTATTTTGGCAGTTTGGGATATAACCGATGTTTATAACCCTAAAAAATACAGCAATAATCAGGCTTCGTTTAGTTTTTTGACACCTTTAGGGCAATCAAAAAAGTATATAGCCCTTGATACCAACGATTTTTATACCCCTGCCAAAGATGCCAACACTGCCGTTGCTAATCAAAACCTAAAAGGAACAATTTTTAATGACGAAAATGGTAATTTTAAAGATATTGACTATTTAATCATCACCAATACAACACTTTATAACCAAGCCGAACGATTGGCAAACTTTCATAGAAATTATAATAATTACAACGTAAAAGTGGTTACAACTGATAAAATTTATGAAGAATTTGGATCAGGTAAGCAAGATATAGGTGCCATCCGAAATTTTGTAAAATACGTGTATTGGAATGCCTCTTCAGCCACTAAACGCGTACGTTTTTTAAACTTATTTGGAGATGCTTCGTATGATTTTAAAAGTAGAATTAAAAACAACACCAATATTGTGCCTACATTTCAGGCTGTTTTTAGCAATGGTAGTAATTTGAATTTAATCTCTGCCTTTATGTCTGATGATTTTTTTGGTCTGTTAGACGATTCGGAAGGCGATATGATGCAAAACTCTGCCGATGGAGTAGATCTTGCTATCGGACGGATGCTGGTTTCAAGCCCACAACAGGCAGACGAAATGGTGGACAAGGTAATCAACTATCACACTGAAAAAGCCTACGGGAAATGGCGAAATAACTATGTGATTTATTCCGATGATGTAGATACAGGCTCCGATGCTTCGCTACAAACCAGCCTAAATGCAGTAGCCGATGGCTTAATAGCTGCCAAACCATTTATGAATGTAAAAAAAATAATTTCTGATTCCTATATACAAGATGTTTCGGCCGGTGGAAATAGATATTACAAAGCCAAAACAGATTTTTTAAACAGCCTCGAACTCGGAACGCTAATTGCAAACTATATTGGGCACGGAAGCGAAGAAGTGCTTGCTAGCGAACGATTGTTAGAATTTACCGATGCTCAAAACCTAAAAAATAATTACAAATACCCGCTGTTCATAACCATGACCTGTGAATTTACCCGATACGATGACCCTAACCGACCCACAGGAGGCGAATATATGTATTGGAACAAAAACGGAGGTGCTATTGCCCTGATTGCTACCACACGACCCATTTTTGTAAGTACAGCTATTGATATGAATGCTTTATACACTCAAAAAGTATTTAATTATGGCTCAAACAATCATATAAGCATAGCCGAGGCACTTCGATTAACAAAAATTTTAACCAACAGCACTAACAGACGGGTAGTTTCGTGTGTGGGAGACCCAGCCTTGAAACTTGCTATTCCTGACCCTAAAATACGCTTAACCAAAATAAACAATCTACCAGTAGCTTCGTTTACAGGCTCGCTCGAAGCCTTGAATTTGGTAAAAATTTCGGGCGAAGTTACCGATGAAAACAATGTACCTATTAGTAGTTATAATGGAGATTTGTTTGTCCAAATTTTTGATAAAGACATTCAACGAAGTACCTTGGGTAATGATGGAACTTTGATAAACAATACTCCTATAATCATGAATTTTGTAACCCAAGGCGAAGCTATTTTTAGAGGAAATGCCTCTATAATCAACGGGCAATTTGAATTAGAATTTGTAGTGCCAAAAGACATTCGGATACCTATTGGCAACGGAAAAATTAGTTTTTATGCCAAACAAAAAAATGTGCTGAACGACCGAACGGGCTATGATACTAATATAAAAATAGGAGGAATAAACACCTCGGCTCCTGCAGACACCACACCACCTGTTGTGAAATTGTATATGAACGATACTTCGTTTATCAATGGAGGGATAACCAACGAATCACCTATATTTTTAGCTTTTTTAGAAGACGAACACGGCATTAACACAGCCAGTGGCATTGGGCACGATATAGAAGCCATTTTAGACGGAAATACCGAAAATCCATATATTTTAAACGAGTATTACGAAACCGAAAACAACGATTATACAAAAGGAAAAATTCGTTTTTCGTTGAAAGATTTAAGTGTAGGTTTGCATACGATTACTTTTAAGGCTTGGGATGTGTATAATAATTTAATAACATCCGAAATTCAGTTCTTGGTGGTAAGTGATGAGGGAATTACCTTAACCCATGCGCTCAATTACCCCAATCCGTTTGTGAGTTACACGCAATTTTGGTTTACCCACAACAAGCCTTTTGAACCCTTAGAAGTTTATATTCAAATATTCACTATCAGCGGAAAGCTAATAAAAACCATCAACGAAACCATTATAACCGATGGTTTTCTCAGCCGAACCATTACTTGGGATGGTAAAGATGATTTTGGCGATGCCTTAGCCAAAGGAGTATATGTGTATAAACTAAACGTAAAAGCCACATATAGCAACCAAAAAGCACAAATTTATGAAAAATTAGTAATTTTATAACCTCTCAAACCTCAAAATTTTTGTTTCTATGTTGTTATAGTGGATATTTTTTAGAAGTCCCCTTAAAGCATACACAGAAACGTTTAAACCTTAGAGAGAAATTCTTAAAACCGAAAGTCTATTTTTAAAAACTAACAAATAAATAATCCTTTTTATTTTTTTTTATATAAATACAAACAAGATACAACTTTTGTTATTATTTTTGCAACTTTAATAATCAATATTATGAACATACACGAATATCAAGGAAAAGAAATATTAGCAAGTTACGGAGTTCGGGTGCAGCGAGGCTATGTAGCTAACAATGCTGAAGAGGCTGTAGCAAAAGCAAAACAATTAACTGCAGAAACAGGAACAAGTTGGCACGTTGTTAAAGCTCAAATTCATGCTGGAGGACGAGGCAAAGGAGGCGGAGTTAAATTAGCTAAAAACTTGCAACAAGTAGAAGAACTTTCTGAACAAATTATTGGGATGATGTTAAAAACCCCACAAACACCTCCACAAGGGAAAAAAGTTCATAAGGTTTTAATTGCTGAAGATGTTTATTATCCTGGAGAAAGTGAAATTTCAGAATTTTATATGTCTATTCTTTTAAACAGAGGCAAAGGTTGTAATATGATTATGTATTCAACCGAAGGAGGAATGGATATTGAAGAAGTGGCAGAGCATACGCCTCATTTAATTTTTACTGAAGAAATAGACCCAACTATTGGCCTGCAAGGATATCAAGCTCGAAGAATAGCCTTTAATTTAGGAGTATCAGGCAATGCTTTTAAAGAAATGGTATTGTTTATTCATAGTTTATACAATGCTTATATTGGTTGTGATGCTTCGATGTTTGAGATAAACCCTGTTCTTAAAACTTCTGACAATAAAATTATGGCTGTTGATGCAAAAGTTGTTTTAGATGACAATGCTCTTTATCGTCATAAAAATTATGCTGATATGCGAGATATTCGAGAGGAAAACCCAATCGAAGTAGAAGCAAAAGAAGTAGGGTTAAATTATGTAGATTTAGACGGAACCGTTGGTTGTATGGTAAACGGAGCTGGTTTAGCAATGGCAACTATGGATTTGATTAAATATGCTGGTTTTGAACCTGCTAACTTTTTAGACGTGGGTGGAACTGCCGATGCAAAACGGGTAGAAACTGCTTTCAGGATTATATTAAAAGACCCAAATGTAAAGGCTATTTTAATTAATATATTTGGAGGAATTGTTCGTTGTGATAGAGTAGCACAAGGAGTAGTTGATGCTTATAAAAACATGGGAGATGCTATAAAAGTGCCTATTATTGTTCGTTTGCAAGGCACCAATGCCGAAATTGCTAAAGAACTAATTGACAACTCAGGTTTAGCAGTGCATTCGGCAGTTGAATTTAAAGAAGCTGCTGATAAAGTGCAAGCATTATTGAGTTAAAAGCGTTAAAAATAAATTATAATTTATTTGTTTATAGATTTGAACAAATATATTTGCAGAAAAAATTAACACTATTTTAAATTCAAAAAAAAAATGAAAAAAAATCTATTAAATCTGATTTTATTAGTTGCTGCAAGCACAGCAGTTGCACAATCAAACTTTGCGTATATTTACAGAGATAGTATTTTACGAGTAACCCCTAAATATCTTGATAACATTAAAAAAGTAGATAGTTTACAAAAAGCATATACTACCGAAATTAAAAATAGTCAAGAGCAAATAAATAATAAATTAGCAGCTTTATTAAAAGGATACAATGTAAAAGAAAACGAAAATATTGAGCAAATAAAATCTCGTATGTCTAAGGAAGATACTGTTAGTTTAAGCCTTTTAATACAAGAAGATAAAATGTTACAAACCAAAGCTAAAAGTTATGATAATTTAGTAAATTTTGCTTTCCAAAAAGACGTTCAGCCTTTGGTTAATAAAGTAAACAAAGCTATTGAAAAATATGCAGTTGCTAATAAAATAGATGTTATTTATATGATGGAAGATCTTCAACCAGCTGTAGCCTACATCAATCGTAAAAAGAATATTACAAAAGTAATTATTGAAGCGGTTAAAAAATAAATAACACTTTTCAAATAAAACAACCTCTAAGGATTTATTTTTTTAGAGGTTTTTTATTTTTAGTTACATTTGCAATTCAATCAAGTTGTCAAATGCCTAAAGAAATAAACCTACAAGTTGCCCCAGAAGTTGCCGTAAATACAGAACAATTAACGCATAAAATTGCTCAATATTTATCTTTCTCATTACACGAAATAAAACATTTTACTATTTTAAAGCGATCGATTGATGCTCGTCAAAAAAGCATTAAAATAAACCTTAGAATACAAGTTTTTTTAAAAGATGAACCTATCACAGAAGTAAAACCCGAATTACCTAATTATAAAAACGTATTAAATGCCTCCGAAGTACTTGTAGTTGGGGCAGGACCTGCTGGGCTTTTTGCAGCTTTGCAACTCATTGAAAAAGGTTTAAAACCTCTTGTTTTAGAACGAGGAAAAAACGTAAAAAACCGAAGATTTGATTTAAAAATTATCAATCAAGAGCACATTGTAAATCCAGATTCTAATTATTGCTTTGGTGAGGGTGGTGCAGGGACTTTTTCTGACGGGAAGCTTTATACACGTTCTAAAAAAAGAGGCGATGTGGATAGAATATTAAAACTTTTGGTAGGTTTTGGAGCTTCCGAAGAAATTTTGATAGAAGCCCACCCACACATAGGCACCAATAAACTACCAAAAATCATCGAAAATATTAGAAATACAATTATTGCTTGTGGTGGTGAGGTGCATTTCAATACAAAAGTTACAGATTTTTTACTTAAAAACAATGAATTTCAGGGGGTTATAACCGAAAATGGAACAAAATTTTTAAACAAAAATATTATTTTAGCAACAGGGCACTCGGCACGAGATATTTTTGAATTATTGCATCAAAAAAATATTTTGATAGAAGCAAAACCCTTTGCTTTAGGTGTTCGGATTGAGCACCCCCAAAGCCTGATTGATACCATTCAATACCATTGCGATTATAGAGGAGAATATTTACCACCCGCTCCGTATAGTGTTGTAAAACAAGTAAATAATCGAGGTGTATATTCGTTTTGTATGTGTCCTGGAGGAATTATTGCTCCTTGTGCTACTGCTCCAAACGAAGTAGTTACCAATGGTTGGTCGCCTTCTAAAAGAGATATGGCAACGGCAAACTCAGGAATTGTGGTTGAAATAACCTTAGAAGATTTTAAACCTTTTCAAAAATTTGGGGCGTTGGCTGGGATGTATTTTCAGCAATCTATTGAACAAAAAGCATGGAACTTAGCCGGAAAAACCCAAAAAGTTCCTGCCCAAAAAATGATTGATTTTACCGAAAAAAAAATTTCTACCAATATTCCAAAAACTTCTTATATACCAGGCACTACCTCCGTTGAATTAGACGAGGTTTTCCCCAATTTTATTACCAATACTTTACGACAAGGCTTTGTAGAATTTGGCAAAACCATGAAAGGTTATTTAACCAACGAAGCTGTTTTACATGCCCCCGAATCTCGAACCTCATCTCCTGTTCGTATTCCGAGAGACAACGAAACACTTGAGCACATCCAGCTCAAAGGTTTATACCCATGTGGAGAAGGAGCAGGTTATGCAGGAGGCATTATTTCGGCAGCCATAGACGGAGAAAAATGCGCCTTAAAAATTGCTGAAAAAATGATTCATTCTTGATGTTTAGTGCGTATATATTGTTCATAAAAGTGTATAATATTTGTGTTCTGCAAGATAAAATTGAACAGAAATAAACCTCTTTATATGAGACTTTATTTTTTCACAAATCCTTTTCCACCACATTTAGAGCAACCCATTACGGTGTATTGACCCGTGCCTGCACAATGGCTGCATTTAGCTAAACCGCCTGTGTTACCGGTATGTCTGTCGTAAGTAACCATATCTTTCCGGTAGCCTGCTCCATGGCACATCGGGCATTGCACTTTTATAACCCCCAAACCATTGCATTGACCACATTGATGTTCGTATTGAATTTGTTTGTTGGCTTCTACTTGTAAGGCTTGTTGCTCTTTTTCTCTAAGTAAAGCCATTTCGTTTTGAATATCCCATTTTAGTATGGGTTTGTTGTTTGATAATTCGCCTTT
>CAYXAF010000049.1:0-6771 GCA_964463035.1 uncultured Flavobacterium sp. | reverse complement strand
TTTCGTTTTGAATATCCCATTTTAGTATGGGTTTGTTGTTTGATAATTCGCCTTTGTAAAAAAAGCCTTCTTTGGTAACATATTCCGTATAACCATCTAAACTTTTGTCTGGATTTAAAAGTGAAGCAATTTTTGTTCCATCTGGTTTTTCGTAGTAAAATTGAATTTTACCTTTATTATCGTAGGCTTTTAGCGTTGATCCATCTTTAAATTTAAATGATTTATTGGTAGATTTACCCGTATAATTACAACAACCACTTCGGTCGGCAGATAACAATTCTAACATATCTCCATTGGCAAACACATAGTTACCTTGAACAGGATACCCTTCATAAAAATGTCCTTTATATGTATCTCCATTGGCAAAATTCATCTCACCATAACTGATAGAAACCGTGTTTTCGTGCCCACCATAATTGCTTAGAACACTTCCAATAAAAACACTTTTGTCTTTAAAAACAATACGATAGCCAATTTTTTCTTTTGTTAATTTTTTTTCCTTCATATAAAGTTCTTTTTCGGGAACAAATCGAACACTTGGTATTTCAATAGGTAATTTCAGTTGAAATAATTCAGGAAAAAGCTTTTTAGAATCTACAGAAATTGCGGTATTTTGTCCAAACCCAAGACAACTTAATATTATAACTAAAAATGTTGATATGTTTTTCATTTTGAAAATTTTATTAATACGAATTTTTGGAAAGTTAATTATTAGGAATCAATACCACATCCGACACAATTTTTGTTAATGGAGTTGATGGAATTGTTTTAACAATTGAAATTAAAATTCCATTTGGAGTAGATTCTAAAGCTGAAATTCTGTCGTCATCAATAGTTAAATTGGGTTTATCAATTACGAATGATGAACCTGATAATTTGTATAGATTTTTATCTAATCCGGTTATTAAATAGACATTATTTCCTGAAAAAACAATTTCTTTAAAAGCTCTAACCGAAGCACCAGATGCAAGCGGAATAGAAGTTGGTAAATTAACTCCCGTTTTTACAATTTCAATAGCTGTTCCGTTGAATTTATAAATATCTAAAATGTCAGAATTGTAGCGTCTTACAACCATATACGGATTGTTTAAATTAGTTGGGTTTTTGTGCAAAGTAATAGTATTTACCGATTGCCAACCTGTGCCAATGCTGCCTACTGACAAACTACTTACATTGCTAAAAGTGCTGCCATTGTAACTGATGATATTTATTTTTTCGTTGGAAAGATTGGTTGCATAACTTAAATAAGCCCAATAAACTTTGTCTGTATTACCAACTTTTGAAGCATCGTTGGTCATCGGGATATTATTATTGCTTCCTGCAACATAATCCATTTGGAGTAACAACATCTGCTAACCAAGTATAATTTGAAGGATTGTAACGGTATAATGTTGGTTTGCCGTAATTGGAATTATACCCAACACTTAGCATAAAATTAGCATGATTTATTGTGTGCATATACCCTTGATTGGCACTTGCCGAAATGGCACCCGAATAAAAAGTAGGCGTATGCACATAAACTCTACTACCCGCAAAACCGTAAGAACCGTGTGCCCCACTGGTAGAATTATAAGAAATTAGCCTTGTAAAATTAGTGTCTATTTCAAAATCATCATTGGCAGAAGTGTTTGGATAAAGTGCACGGTTTGCATTAGAATCTGAACCAAAATCGCCTTGACAATTTAAAATAGCACTATACGCTAATAATGAAATAGATGGAACGGTATATTTTGCAAAGGTTGAAAATGTGCCATTGTCATCTATTATTTTGTAAACTTCGGCAGTATGAAAGTTGTTATTGTTATTATTGCCTTCGGTTGGAGCAAATTTATAAACTCTGAATTTAAAAGTAGCACCATTATTGGTATAAAAAGCTTTTGCTGGATCAATTTCTTGAGCGATGGTGCTTGTGCTATTATTACCCGTTTGTTCATCTGAAGTTGAACAAGAATTTAAAGTCAATAAAATGACTACTAATAAGTTATAAAGTATTTTTTTCATCTGTATTAAAATATATATTGAACACCAAAACCTACATGATTACTTTTAAAAGAAGACGTTCCTCCAGCTGCGTTTTTCCATGAATATTTTCCAAAATCGAAAACTGCATTGCAAGTCCATTTATTAGAATCTGACTGAAAAATAACGGGTTGTAAACCCCAACCAACATATTTCATAGTTCGTTTTGTTGTTCTATCAGGAAAAATATAGGTGTCAACATAAGGTGTTTCAAGGATAGTTACAGAACTTGAACCATAATCAAAATGCAAACTATTAAAAACAGAATAAACACCTATCCAAGTTATATACTCAATAAATGCATGGTTGATGTTTGGAAGCACTTTTTCAAGTCCGTCTTCGTTTTTTCCGCTAAACGAAATTGGGTAAATTCTTACTTTATAACTTGTAACCGAAGTTTTCATTTCAACAAGCCTGTCATTTGACAAAAAATTAGCGTAATCTTGCCCCAAAACCACTGCTCCTCTAACACCAAAATTTGTGTTTTTAGAAAAACTTTGATGATACGACAATTCGCCTTCAGCAAATAGTTGCAGTGATTTACCTCTTACAGCCGCGTTTGCTAAATCATCTCCTGGTTTTGAAAAAGACATTCCCGAGTTAAATTTTACGGTAATTTGAGCCCTTATATTTTGAATACTAAATGCTAAAAAAAGCATTGAAATTATAAACGATTTTTTCATAATAATTCTCAGAATTAGTTAAACAATTTTGTTTTTTAATTATGATGTAAAATTATGCTGAATAAATAGGTTGCGAAATACGAAAAAATGCGTATTTTGATTAAGGGGACTTCTAAAAATTGGTTTTCTAATGAAAATTTGTTATTTTTAAGAAGTAGAAGGCAAAATTTAAAAAGAACCGCAGGCGTAGCCGTAGCTACGATGAGGACGGTTTTTAAATTTTAACGAACTAATTTTTGAAAAGAACTTTTTGTAATAAAAATGAATTTTTAGAAGTCCCCTTAAATCAATTTGTTATTTTTTGCCTTTTGGATAGCTTCTAATTTATTATGCACCTGAAGTTTAGTGTAGATATTTTCTACATGTTTACGAATAGTTCCTGATGACAAAAACAAATTTTCGGCAATAGCATTGTATTTCAAACCTTTGCTTAATTGTTCTAAAACTTCAATTTCTCTTGCTGTGAGGCTTATTTCTTCTTTAGTAATTGAATCATCAAAAACCAATGGTTCTCTCAATAATTTTAAAGTTTTTAGAGCTATTGAAGGTGTCATTGCAGCACCACCAGATAATGTTTCTTGAATACCGTTATACAATTCTTGCGGATTAACTTCTTTTAAAAAATAGCCGTCTGCTCCTGCTTTTATAGATTTGAAAATATTTTCATCATCATCAAATACGGTAAGCATTATGATTTTTATTTGTGGAAATTTGGTTTTGACAATTTCTGTTGCTTCGATGCCATTCATTTTGGGCATTTCAATATCCATTAAAATCAAATCGAGATTGTGATTTTTTTCTAATTTAGAAATCAATTCTTCACCATTTATAGCTTTGAATTTTATTTCGATATCCTCAAAAAAGCCTAATTTGTCTTGAATGGCTTTTAGTAAAAAGGTATTATCATCAACTATGGCAACTTTTATCATCTTATTTATTTTTAGTCAATAAAACAGTTATGGTTGTTCTTTCATTTAAATTGGATTGAATTTCAAACTTTCCATTCACTTCTTCAATACGTTTTTTCATATTGTGAAGACCATTTCCAAAATATGTTGTTTCTAAATCAAATCCTTTTCCATTGTCATTAATTTCAATTTTTATTTGATTACTAATATCTAAAACTTTTACCGCAATTTCATTTCCATCAGAATATTTTACCGAATTATTCACTGCTTCTTGAATGGTTCTATACAAATTTATTCCAACCAAAGACGATAGTTTTATATCTTTCAGTTTATCGTCAATAGTAAACTTGAATTCAATATTTTCTTTAGCAGATTTTGCTTTCTCAATAAAATTAAAGATTCTTGAACGCAAATCTTCAAATGTGAATTCATTGGTATTCATTGCCCAAATAGTATCACGAAGTTCAACAATAGTTGACTTGGTGAAATCACTTATTTTGATTAATTGATTCGAAATTTTGTTGTCCTCAATTTTATTGGCAAATTTCAAATTATCAACCGATGAAATGATAAAAGTTAATTGAGCCCCAATATTATCATGCAAATCTCTTGAAATAGAAAGGCGTTGTTCGTGCAATTTATTTTGAGTTTCAATTTGAGCAATAGCAGACTTTAGTTGGAACTCTTGTTCTTGTTGTTTATTTTTTAATTTTTGTTGACGGTAAATTAAAAAGCCAACTAAACTTGTGAAAATTGTTAGTAAAGAAATTATTAATATCCACGTGTTTTTTCTTTTGTTTTCGGCTTCTTTTTCTATCAGTAACTTTTCTTTTTTGGCAGTTTGATACTTGGTTTCCAGTTCGGAAGTTTGTTTTAGAACAAATAATTTTAATTTTTTATCTTTCAAAATAGTATATTCATTGAAATAATAAAAACTACTATCTTTCCAATTCAGATTAATACAAACATTAGTCAGTTTTTTATATGTTTCAAGCAAATATCTATCAGAATCATAAACCTTGTGAATATTTTTTATTTTTAACAAAATCTGATGTGCATCATTATATTTTTTTTCATTGATTAATACATCTGATTTGGCTAAAAGCAAGTTAGTTTGCTCAATTTCAGAATTGAGTTCTTTTAGTAAATTTTCAGAAACTTGATAATATTTTTTTGCATTTTCAGAATTGCCTTTTGCCATATGAATGGAACCAATTCGTTGACTTAAGGTAGAAATTCCTAAATTATCCTTACACGATTTGCAATTAGAAAGGCTAATCTTATAGTTGTTCAAGGCTTGAATAGTATCTGCTTTTTCTAAATAAACATCGCCTAAAGATAGATAGGTGTGACACAAACCTTGCTGTAAATTGTTTTTTTCTAAAAAAAAGGTAGATTCTTTTAGATATTTTATTGCCTTGGAAAAGTTCTTCATTTCAAAGAAAATCAATCCTAAATTTCCTTTGGTCATTGATACAATTGTATCGTTTTTTTCTTCAAAAAATTGAATTGCCTCAATAAAATAATTGGTTGCAAGAACATATTCTTGCTTGCTTGCATAAATGTTTCCAATATTTATTTTGGCTTTGGCAACACCTTCATAATCTTTATGGGCTGTTCTAATTTGGATTACTTTTTTGTAAGCTTCCTCAGATTTTTTGAAATTCTCTTTTCTCAAATAAACAGCTCCAAGATTAGAATAGCTTTGCGAAATCAATTTAAAATCTGAGGTTTTTTGGCAAATTCTAATGCTTTGGCACCATAAACAAGTGCTGAATCGAGAGAGACATCTATATAATCCCAAGTTAAATCGTTGTATAGTTGTGTTTTTCTATGAGCATTTGTATTAGTTTCTAATTCGTTTTTTAGTTTTTGTATATGCTTTTGAACATCTTGTGAATGAGCAAAGCTTAAAAAAACGAACAAAAGACAACCTAGAATTCTCTTCATAACTAACTGATAAATAATCATAAAATTAAGCATTATTTTTATTAGAAATGATTTCAAGAAAGTTTTTTTGCAAATTGATAATTTCTTCTGAAAGTTTTTTAAGCTTAGCTTTATGATTTGAATTAAAATTTGATAGCATTATTATTTTATTGTTAAGAATAGTTTCTTTTTGATATAAGACATTTAAAACAGATTCTAATTCATTGATACGGGTTTTGTATGTGTTTTTCATTTTAAGAATCTTAACAAAAAAATAAATTATAAGCATTAAAAAAGCGAGTAAAATCAATAAAAGAATATATAACATAGTCGTAATACCAAATAAACTACAAAATTAGCGATATAAATTTAATCTTAAAATACGAAATTTTTCGTATTTTAAGATACTTTTGATTGTGGTTTCTTTATATTCACATGTAGATATTTTTTTTTAAGGATATATGGAATGATTTGCCAGTTCGCAAGCTCAGGTTACCTATCTTCATTGGTGTTTACTTCACACTACTTTTATTTTAAATGGTTTATCCATTCATCGTGAACGTAGCCTAACTGGGGTTTAAAAATTGCACCTCAAAAAAAGGCAATTATTCAATTTATAAATTAAACACAAAAAAAGGGCCCATTAAAATTTCACTAATGCCAAAAGAATTAACCGAAAGTGAATTAATTCCTAAAATTTCAATACCTTTACTTTAAAATTACTTTAAAATGAAAAAAAATATCTTTATTTATTTGCTTATTATGGCTTTGGTTGGGCTTTTATATTTTTGGATGTTTCAACAAAAAACAAAAAAAGAACATCAAAAAACAATAGAAAAATACACAGCCGAACTTCAACAAAAAAAAGACACCATCAAAACCTTGATAGATTTGAATCATTTTGCTATTGAAAACAACGGAGATGCTCAGGAATATTTTTATAACAATAATTTAGAATATACAGCCGTTATACAAAAAATAAACGAAGAAATTGCTTCGTTAAATAGTTCCAAAAACGGAAATCCATTAGTGCCATATGACCCCATCAACGGAAAAGTTTTTTTGATAAACAAAGCCAAAATTTTAAACCATCGATGGATAATTGCCGAGTTTTCTAACGGTAAAATTTGGGGCGAAGTATTGATAAAGTATTTTGTATCGGCTGATAAACCAACGGATTTTAAAACTATTGAAACTGTTTTGTATCAAAATTTAAACCAGATTACGCATTA
>CAYXAF010000048.1:0-17505 GCA_964463035.1 uncultured Flavobacterium sp. | reverse complement strand
CTTACTCCCGATAGCTATCGGAAAACTATCATCAACTAATTTATTGTAAACTTTTATATATTTGTAAAAAAAAAATAAACTATGTCTGTAGCAAAAAAAGATTATAAAGTAGTTACCACTAAGTCGTTAATTGATATGAAAATGAATGGTGAAAAAATATCCATGCTAACCGCTTACGATTTTACGATGGCAAAAATTGTGGATACTGCTGGTATTGATGTTATTTTAGTAGGCGATTCGGCAAGCAATGTAATGGCAGGGCACGAAACTACGCTCCCCATAACGTTAGATCAGATGATTTATCATGCCCAGAGTGTGGTTCGGGGGGTAAATAGGGCTTTGGTGGTGGTTGATATGCCTTTCGGCACCTATCAATCAGACCCCAAAGAGGCGTTGCGGTCGGCTATCAAAATTATGAAAGAAACAGGTGGGCATGCTGTAAAATTAGAAGGAGGTTGCGAAATAAAAAATTCAATTAAACATATTCTCAAAGCAGGTATCCCAGTGATGGGTCATTTAGGATTAACCCCACAGTCAATTTATAAATTTGGGACCTATAATGTACGTGCTAAAGAAGAACAAGAAGCTGAAAAATTAGTAGAAGATGCTAAGTTATTAGAAAAAATAGGCTGTTTTGCCTTAGTTTTAGAAAAAATACCTGCTCAATTAGCCCAAAAAGTTGCTGATAGTATTTCGATACCTGTCATTGGTATTGGGGCTGGGGCTGGAGTGGACGGGCAAGTATTGGTAATACACGATATGCTGGGTATGAACCACGAATTTAGCCCTCGTTTTTTACGTCGTTATATGAATTTATATGAAGATATGGTAGCAGCCATTAGTCAGTACGTTGCAGATGTAAAAGCGATTAATTTCCCCAACGAGAGTGAGCAATATTAAGAAGGACTATGAAACCAATTATTTTTTTAGAAACCCATAACATCAATAACCGAGCTACGGGTTTAGGCACCTTTAATTATGAACTTTTAAAGGCTTTTAGCAATCTAAATCGTTCGTTTTTATTTATCTGTTTAGCAAAAAAAAAAGCTGCTTTACAGTCAGAATTTGAGGGTGCATTTGTATATAAAAATTATCAATCATGGTTTAGAAAACCTTTGTTTCGGGTAAAAAAACGAGTGGATATTTGGCATTCGTTAAACCAAAACACAAAAATTGAACCTTTTTTTACCCCTAAAAAGGGCTATGTTTTAACGGTTCACGATGTTAATTTTGCAGAAGAAGAAACGGGCAAAGAAAAAGAAAAACAATGTAAACGCTTTGAAAGAAAACTCAACCGAGCTACCTATATCACATATATTTCTGAATTTACCAAAGCACAAACGCATCAATATTTTAAGGTACCAAAGGTGCCTGAAAAAATAATTTATAATGGAAATCCAATTTCAACGTTTCAAGAAACCACTCATTTAGAACATTTACGTCCCAAACGACCTTTTTTTTATAGTTTAGGCGACTTTATACCTCGCAAAAATTTTGAGTCCATTATAAAAATGATGCCTTTTTTGCCTGATTTTGATTTGGTTATCTCAGGAAATCATCAAAAAGAATACGGAATGTATATCAAGAAAATAATCATCAAAAATCAACTTGAAAATTGTGTTTTTTTAACAGGTAAAGTTTCGGATGCTGAAAAACAATTCTATTATAAAAATTGTTCTGCCTTTTTATTTCCTTCAATTAGAGAAGGTTTTGGACTACCACCTATTGAAGCGATGATGTTTAAAAAACCTGTTTTTTTGGCCTATAAAACTTCCTTGCACGAGATTGGGGCTGATGCTGCTTTTTATTGGCATTCCTTTGAACCAGAAAAAATGAAAGATATTGTTATCAAAGGGCTAACCGAATTTAACAACAATAAAACTACTTGGGAAGAAAAAGTTTATAAAAGAGCTAATTTCTTTAGTTGGGAAAAAGCTGCCCAAGAATATTGCTCTGTTTATCAAGAAATATTAATGGGAACTTCTAAAAATTTATTTTCAAATGAAAATTTGTAATTTTTTAGAAGTAGAAGGCAAAATTTAAAAAAACTTTTTGTAATAAAAATATTTTTTAGGAGTTCCATAAAGTAAAATGAGTTATTGTTTTTAAACTCGCATTATGCGATAGGTTTTATGCCGTATCAAACCTATAGGCTTAATACTACTCTATTAATATAGGGTATATTGTTTATAAAAACAACGCGTAATCTGGGGTTAAACGAAAATAAAATAGGCTACCTTTTGAGGTAGCCTATTTTTAGGTATTTATAAATGATTATTTCACTTATTGTTTTACAACTTTAATAGTTTTTTGAGCTCCATTTACAGATACTTCTACTAAATAAGTTCCTGCGCTTAAGTGTTTCATATCTATTTGTGTTGTTAAAGCATTTGGTTTAACATTAATTACTTGTTGCCCAATCATATTATAAACTTTTACGGCTGAAATTTCAGATTTGTAATTTAAGTTTAACATTTCGGTAACAGGGTTTGGATACGCCTTAAAGCTATCTAAATCAAAACCTTTAGAGCTAAGAGGTTCTATTACATTGATCGTATAATCTTCGTAAGCACCGTAAGAACCTGAATAGCATGGGGTAACATTAACTCCACCAGTATTTCCAAAGTCTATAGCACCAATTCTTAATCTATAATTTCCTAATGCTTGAGTAGCAGGAACTACAAATGAAGCATTCATAATCCATGGATCTGTTGCTGTAGTTGGTTCCGGACCATAATACACTTTTTCAGTAGCCTCATCAAAAACTAAGTCATTATTCCAATCAACCCAAATTTTTACATCATATTCATAATCATCTGTGTTAAATGTAATATTTACTGGTATAGTTGCTCCTTGCTGAACATCTGTAATCATAGCAGAGTAGTTACCATAATTACCTGCTTCTGCAACGGTTGTATTGTTGATAGTTCCCATAGTTACATTTGTAATACCTTGCCCATCAACCGAAATTGGTGCTGGTTTACAGTAACCTGTAAAGAAAATTCCTACTGCACTCCAATCACTAAATAAACCTGAACCACAATTAGCACGAACCCAAACATAGTAAGTAGTTTCTGCTGTTAGACCAGATAGTGCAGCAGTTGTAACTCCTGCAGCAGTTGTTCCGCTTGCAGTAGTTGTCCCGGTAGGTGCAGTATTAGTAGTTGAATAGTAATATTCATAACCACCTGTTGGATTAGATGTTGATGCGGTCCAGTTTATATTACCAGCAGTAAAAGATGTTGCTGTTCCTGTTACAGACATTGGTTCTGCACAAGAGGGAGTAAGTTCAATTTTAAAATCATCAAAGTTAATTCCGTTAGGTGCACTTGGTCCAGCTGCACGAACTCCAAACGAATAATCACCAGTTGTTGTTGGTACAAATGTATAGATAAATTTAGTGTATGTTGGGTTTTGGTATGTTTGTCCTGCTCCAGTTGTTCCTAAAGTTGTTGTCATACTTGTAGCAGATTGCCCGTTACCTACACCTGCAACAATTTCATAACCAACAGTTGTATCAGCTGTTCGCATCCAGTATGAAAAGTCATACGAAGTTCCTGCGGTTAGAGTAACCATAGGGGTAAAAGCCCAGCCATCTGTGCTCCAAGTTCTTCTTAATGATTTTGTTCCTGAATTGGCATTTGATGCAACAATAGTCCAATTACTTGAAGTGTTTGCATAACTCCAACAATCAGGGAATATGTTTGTTCCTGCTGCTAAACTTTCAAATCCTTCTGTCCAAGGCAATGTTGTCATTGGAGCACAAAGTGTTTTAAACGATGCTGCAATACTCCACTCACTATTTCCGTTAGTTGTTCCACAATTAGAACGTACCCAAACATAATGCATTGTATTTGGTGCCAAAGCCGATAATGAAGCAGTAGTAGTTCCTGCAGCAGTTGAACCTGTAGGAGTTGTTGCTCCGTCTGGTGCTGTATTTGTTGTAGAAACATAATAATGATACCCATCTGATGGTGCGGATGCCGGTGCTGTCCAAGCAATATCAGCCGATACAGACGTAATGTTTGATATTACAACGTTTGTAGGTGTTTGGCAAGCTGGTGCAGCAATTACGTTAATAGTATAATCTTCGTAAGCACCGTAAGAACCTGAATAGCATGGGGTAACATTAACTCCACCAGTATTTCCAAAGTCTATAGCACCAATTCTTAATCTATAATTTCCTAATGCTTGAGTAGCAGGAACTACAAACGAAGCAGCTAAAGTTGTTGGATTAGTACTTAAAGAAGTTCCGTAATATACTTTTTCGGTTGCATCGTCAAAAACTAAGTTATTATTCCAATCAATCCAAATCTTTGTGTCATAAGTAAACCCAGTTTGGAAAGTAATAGAAACCGGTATGGTTGCAGTTTGTTGAACATCTGCAATCATAGCAGAGTAGTTACCATAGTTACCTGCTTCTGCAACGGTTGTATTGTTGATAGTTCCCATGGTTACATTTGTAATACCTTGCCCATCAACCGAAGTTGGTGCGGGTTTACAATAACCTGTAAAGAAACAATACGGACCGCTCCAAACACTTGTTCCATCTACACCACAATCTGTTCTAACATAATAGCAATATGTAGTTTCTGCAGTTAAACCTTCCATTTCAAAATTGTTGGCTTGTCCAGCAAATGTAGGAGTTCCTGTAGGAGTAAAACCTTGTTCACCTATTTCAATATCAAATAAAGTTCCTGCGCTTGTCCAAGAAAGTGTTGCAGAGGTAAAGGTGATATTAGTAGCAGTTAAAGCAGATGGTTGAGAACATGGAGGTAAAGCTTCCCAAATTACGTCATCAATATATACACTGTTCGACTCACCAGATACTGTATGAGCATTTTTAAAACATAAATTACTTTGAGCTACTGGTAAAGTTCCTGGAATTACAAAAAATTCTGTAGCAGTTGTAGCTGCTGTTCCTGGTAAAGTAACTTCTTGTATCAAAGTAAAAGAACTTTGAACTCCCGGAGTAGCCAAATATCCTACTTGTAATTTACGACCTGCAGCAGATGAAGAAAAAGCTTTAAAGCGTAAACGATGTGTGCCAGCTCCTAAATTACTAAATACTGGTAATGTAGCATAAGCAACCGTTGGGGTTGTTCCACTTGAGAACATATATAGCCTATTAGAAGGCGACATAGGCGCAACAGAAGCAGTAGTTACATTACAACTACCAGTTGTCCCTATTCTTTTCCAACAATCGGGCATAGTAGTTGTCCCAGAAACTGTTAGAGCATCAAAATTTTCGTTTAAAATAGTAACCGCTGAACATTCTGTTTTAAATGTAAATGGACCACTCCAAGTACTTGTTCCGTTTGTGCCACCACAAATAGCACGAACGTAATAACTATATGATGTGTTTGGTGTTAAACCTGTTATTTGATAATTATTAGCTTGACCAGCAACAGTTGGAGTTCCTGTAGGAGTAAAACCTACGGCTCCGTATTCAATATCAAATGAAGTTGCTGTGCTTGTCCATGAAACTGTTGCAGATGTATCAGTAATTGCAGCAGCTGTTAAGTTAATAGGATACTCACAAGCAGGAACCATTTCAACTAAAAGGTCATCAACAAAAAAATCAATATCAGCATTCCCGTTAGTTGCTCCTTCTACCATCCTGAAAGCGAAACGAACCGTTTGACCATTGTATGCAGATAAGTCGAACAATTCTGTTTGCCCTAAGTGCGATGGCTGAACAGAGGCATTATAAGTTTTTAAAACGGTCCAGTTTGTAGTGCCTGATGTAGATACTAATACTTCTACAAAATCATCGGCTTCCCAAGGAGTTGTTGGGGCATTTTGTGTATTATATTGAGTTGCACCCACTTTAAACATTAGTCTATAATTAGCTGCAGGAATTGTAAATTGTTCACTAATTAGCCAATCATTTGTATTTGAAGTAAAAAAATTAAATCTAGCAGCACCTGTTGTCCCATTATTTAGCCAGCCATCAGCAGCCCAGCTACTTGCAGTTGCATTCATTGTTACTGGTCCGGCAGTTAGATCTCCATTTTTTCCTTCTGTCCAGCAAATGTTAGGCAAATAAGTTGCAAAATTTGTTAAACTTGGGAAGGTTGTTACAGGTGCACAACTTGTTGTAAAGCTTGATACCATTGTCCATGTAGAAAAATCAGAAACTCCACAAACAGACCTTACATAAACATTATAATTTGTTGTTGCGCTTAAACCTGTAATAGCTTTAGACAAACCTGTTTCAGTCCCTGATGTAACTAAACCTGTAGCTCCACTGCCAGCAGCACCCGAAGTTCGAACTTCATATTCGTATCCGTTTGCAGGTGCAACCGAAGGAGCAGCCCAATTGATGGTTGCTGTTGTAGCCATTACGTTTGTTGCAGCAGATGCCCCAGGAGGGATACAAGCAGGTGGTGCTCCTTGTGTAGCAGTTACATTATCTACATAAAAATAATAATCTCCAGCACCCCAAACTACTCGTATTCTCAAATAAGTATCGCCTGAAGCAGGTGAAAAAGTTACTGTTTTTGTAGCACAAGTGGCAGCAGGAACATGTTCTGTTCCAATAGTTCCTGCAACTGTCCATGGGCCTGTAGCTGATGCTCCATACTCAATATTAGCTGTCCCGAAAGTATTTGGAGTAGGAACAGTAGCAGCAGACCAATTTACAATTTTGTAATCAAAACTAAGTGTAACTTCTCCTGCATTTGATGTTCCTATAGACGGAGAGATAAAATTGATAGTAGCTGCACCACTATGGGCATTACCTCTAATTGAGCTCCCTGCACAAGCTTGTGCAGTAGTAGTTGTAGTGGCAACACCTGTCCAACCTCCAATATTTGAATCAAAATTTTGTGTGTAATTAATTTGAGCATATGTTGTAAAACTCAATAAAAACAACACACATGTTAGTAAATATTGCCAAAGTCTCGTTCGAGTTCCCGAGACTAAACCAGCACTATTTACCGAATTTGTATTTTCAACAGTTGAGTTAAAAATACCCCTTTCGTAAAAAGTAATTTTTTTCATGTTTGTTAATAAATTTATGTTAATAATTCGTAAAAATAATAATTTTTTGATATAAAAAAATATTTTACACAATTTTTAACAATAAAATTTAAAAACTAAAAAAAAACGTATTATTTTATATGTTTTTGTGCATGATATGATGAGCGAACCAATGCTCCACTCTCTATATGCTTAAAACCCATTTCTAAGCCTATTTTTTCATATTTTTGAAATTGTTCGGGTCTAATAAATTCTTTTACAGGTAAATGTTTTTTACTGGGTTGTAAATACTGACCAATAGTTATAATGTCTAAATTTATTTTTATCAGGTCTTGCATAGTTTCAATTACTTCTTCTTCTGTCTCGCCTAAACCGAGCATAATGCCTGATTTTGTTCTGTTCACACCTTGTGTTTTTAAATAGTTTAAAACCTCTAAACTTCGTTCGTATTTTGCTTGTATTCGCACCTCACGAGTAAGTCTTTTTACAGTTTCCATATTATGAGAAACCACTTCTGGCTGCACAGCAATTATCCTGTCTAAATTTGTGGTATTCCCTTGAAAATCGGGTATTAGGGTTTCTAATGTTGTATTTGGGTTTAAACGTCTGATTGCTTTTATTGTTTCTGCCCAAATAATTGAACCTCCATCTTTTAAATCATCTCTATCAACACTAGTAATTACTGCATGTTTAATGCCCATAACTTTTATTGATTGGGCTACTTTTTCGGGTTCGTCCCAGTCCACATTTTCAGGTCTGCCTGTTTTTACACCACAAAACCCGCACGAACGAGTGCATATATTGCCCAATATCATAAAAGTTGCTGTTCCTTCACTCCAGCATTCACCCATATTAGGGCAACTGCCTGATGTGCAGATAGTATTTAATTTATATTTATCAACCAAACCTCTTAGTTCGGTATATTTTTCGCCTGTAGGTAATTTTACTCGTAACCATTTGGGTTTAGAAATGGGAGGTGCTACGCTATCTAAAATGTTTTTCATATAAAGAATTTGAAATGCAAAAGTACATAATTTGTATACAAGTTTGTCTATTTTGATTTGTTAAAAAACATTTTAAAAATAAGTATAAAAGGAAAAATACCGTATTTT
Organism: uncultured Flavobacterium sp.; assembly: GCA_964463035.1. Classification (GTDB taxonomy): domain Bacteria; phylum Bacteroidota; class Bacteroidia; order Flavobacteriales; family Flavobacteriaceae; genus Flavobacterium. The sequence goes on along the minus strand of CAYXAF010000048.1, from coordinate 9,409 downwards.
TGTCTGCAATTTATGTTTAAATGAACGCTATTCCTAAAAATATTTTGGTTATCCGAATGTCTGCTATGGGTGATGTAGCCCTTACGGTTCCTGTGCTTTTGGCTTTGGTAGAGCAACATCCTGAGGTTAAAATTACTATGCTTTCTAAACCTTTTATGCAACCTATTTTTAGTAATATTCCGAATGTTATATTTCTGGGAGCTGATACTTCTAAAAAATATAAAGGTATTTTAGGTGTTTTTAAACTTTTTTGGCACTTAAAATTGCAAAATTTTGATGCTATTGCCGATTTGCACAATGTTTTGCGTTCTAAAATTTTACGTTTTTTATTTCTTTTTTTTAGTTTTAAAAACATAAAAATTGCAAAAATTGATAAAGGGAGAGCCGAAAAAAAAGCCTTAACGGCCCTTAAAAACAAAAAATTAAAACCCTTAAAACATACCACAAAACGGTATGCAGAAGTGTTTGAAATATTAGGATTTTCGATACATTTAACTGCTGAAACTGTTAAAAATAAAGAAGTTTTAAACGAACATATTTTAAAAATTACTCAAGAAAAAAATAAGCAATGGATAGGGGTCGCTCCGTTTGCCCAACATCCATCAAAAATATATCCTGAAAAGCAAATTTTAGAAGTGCTTTTGGAAATTCATAGACAAAAAAATGTAAAAATATTTTTGTTTGGAGGTGGTTCAAAAGAAATAGAAACCCTTGAAAATTGGGCAAAAACGCATCTCTTTTTAACTATAATCGCAGGAAAATTATCTTTTTCTGATGAACTTTCGTTAATTTCAAATTTGGATGTTATGCTTTCTATGGATAGTGGAAATGGTCATTTAGCCGCTATGTTTGGGATTCCTGTGCTTACTATTTGGGGCGGAACCCATCCGTTTTTAGGTTTTACACCCTATAATCAAACTGATGAAAATCAAATACTTGCAAATTTAATAAACTATCCATTGTTGCCTCTTTCGGTTTATGGCACCAAAACTTTAGAAGGCTATGAAACTGTAATGGAAAGTATTCCAACCGAAAAAATAACCCATCAACTGCTAAAAATTTTAGAAAAATGAGTGCTGAGATAGAACAAAATTTAGCTAAAATACCCATTATCAATTTTTTTGTAGCGTTTTTAAAACGTGTAAGACTTACTTTTTCTGACGGATTATCGTTGTATGATTTGCTTGAACTATATATTATTGGCATTGCCAAAGGGGCTTTTTCTTACCGAGCAGGATCTATTGCTTTTAGTTTTTTTATGGCTTTATTCCCGTTTGCCCTTTTTATTTTAAACTTAGTTCCGTATATTCCAATCGAAAATTTTCAGGACGATTTTATGAAATTTGTAGCCCAAGCGGTGCCCCCGAATACCTTTGATGCTATTAAAAATATTTTAGACGATATAATGACTAATAGTTACAAAGGCTTGCTTTCGTCGGGGTTTTTGTTGTCTATTTTTTTAATGAGCAACGGAATAAATGCTGTTTTAGGGGGGTTTGAAATTTCGTATCATATTACGGTTACTCGGAGTATGTTTAGGCAATATTTAGTGTCGGTTGCCTTGTCAATTATGATGGCTTTGTTGCTATTGTTTACGGTTGCTGTGATGGTAACTTTTGAAATAATCATTCAGAAAATAACTATTAAACAAATTGCGGATACCTCGGTTTATTTAATTCAGTGGGGGCGATTTGCCTTTGTAATTTTAATGATTATTACTCTTGTTTCAACTCTTTACAAATTTGGGACTAAACAAAAATTAACCATTTCTTTTTTTAGTTATGGCTCGGTTTTAACAACTATTTTATTTGTTCTTTCGTCCTATATTTTTGGAATTTATGTAGAACGATTTGCCCGATATAATGAGTTGTATGGTTCGATTGGAACGTTGCTGGTTTTTATGATTTATATTTGGCTTAACTGTATGATTTTGTTATTAGGTTTTGAACTCAATGCAACGGTTTCAAAATTAAAAAAAAGAACTCAATAAAACTTTTCAATAAAATATCATACCATTAACAATTAAAATTTAGAACTCCCCATTAGTGGCAAATAAGAATTTAAAATAAAAATAAAACTCCTTTGGGATTTATAATTTATGTCTTGGCAATCGTATATAAAAGAGTATCAAAATTACCTTCGGATTGAGCGAGGGATGTCTAAAAATACACTTGAAAATTATACCTTTGATATCGAAAAATTAGTTAGTTATCTGTTTGAAAACAAAATTGATACGTCTCCATTGCAAATAACCGACGATGAACTTCAACAATTTGTTTATACCATTTCAAAAAATGTAAATGCCCGTTCGCAAGCACGCATACTTTCGGGGTTAAAAAGTTTTTTTAAATTTTTGCTAATGGAAGGCTATCGAAAAGATTATCCGTTAGAACTAATAGAAGCCCCCAAAATAGGCAGAAAACTCCCCGACACCCTTTCCACCAACGAAATTGACCAACTCATAGCAGCCATTGACCTATCAACCATAGAAGGCGAACGAAACAAAGCAATTCTTGAAATGCTTTACAGTTGTGGCTTGCGCGTTTCTGAATTAATTACCCTAAAACTATCGGATTTGTTTTTTGACGAAAGTTTTATAAAAGTTACAGGAAAAGGCAATAAACAACGCTTTGTGCCTATTGGTTTAGCCACTCAACGAATTTTAAATATTTATATAGAAAACGTTCGGAATCAATTTCCGATTCAAAAAACGGCAAACGATACATTGTTTATCAACCGAAGGGGTAATCCACTCACTCGTGCTATGATTTTTACGATTATTAAACGTTTAGCCGTTGAAATTGGTTTAGAAAAAAGCATTAGTCCACACACTTTTCGTCATTCGTTTGCTACACATTTGCTCGAAAACGGAGCCGATTTACGCTCCATTCAGCTAATGCTTGGGCACGAATCTATTACCACAACCGAAATTTATATGCACCTTGACCGAAGTTTTTTAACCGAAGTAATGCAAAACTATCATCCATGGAGTGAGAAAAAATAGAAGTGTTTTGGTTAATTCTTTTTTAGAAGTCCCCTATATGTTTTTTAATTGATTATGGAAGTATAGGTATTATCATTTATTGCTAGGTTTTAATGCATATTCTTCGGTTTGATCAAAAATATGTTGGAGTATCCGAGCATCAATTTTGGTAAATTCCACGTGCCTTCTGTTCATTACAATTCGGGCAGTTTCAAAGGCTTTATCGGTTTTGTAAATACTCATCCCTTGGGCACCTCCCCAACTAAAATTGGGTATATAATTTCTAGGGAAACCGCTTCCAAAAATATTACAACTTACTCCTACTACGGTTCCTGTATTAAACATTGTATTGATACCACATTTGCTATGATCGCCCATCAATAAACCACAAAATTGAAGCCCTGTTTTTTCAAAACGTTTAGTTTCGTAACTCCAAAGTTTTACCTCTTCATAATTATTTTTTAGGTTTGAATTGTTACTATCAGCCCCAATATTACACCATTCGCCTAAAACTGAATTGCCTAAAAAACCATCGTGCCCTTTGTTTGAATAGGCAAATAAGACAGAATTATTTATCTCGCCTCCCACTCGGCAATGTGGGCCCACAGTGCTTGCACCATAAATTTTAGTAGCGAGTTTTACTTGTGCATCTTCGCATAAAGCAAAAGGTCCTCTAATTACAGAACCTTCCATTATTTCGGTATTTTTACCAATATAAATAACGCCTGTAGAGGCATTTAGGGTTACAAATTCGAGCTTTGCACCTTCTTCAATAAAAATATTTTCAGGACAAATAGTATTTACACTTTTTGGGATGGGCTGCGAGGTTCTATCTTCTGTAATCAAATGAAAATCAGCAGTTAGAGCATCAGCATTTTTTTGAAAAATATCCCACGTATGTTGTATTTGCAAACAATTTTCTGTAAATTCTATGCAGGTATAGGTATCAAAATCTACTTCTTCTTGGTTTTTTTTTACATAAAAAGCAATGAGTTCATCGTTTTGAAAAATAGCTTCGTTTTCGTTTAAATTTTTAATCATTTTGACCAATGAAGAGGTAGGCAAAAACGATGCGTTAATCATAATATTATGTTCCATTTCAACCATCGGAAATTTTTCAGCCAAATATTCTTCGGTAACCGTTGTGGTTGCGGTGCCTAAATATTTTTCCCACTTTTCTCGAATGGTTAAAATGCCAATCCGAATATCAGCCACTGGTCGTGTATAAGTAAAAGGTAATAAAGCCTCTCGTACAGAGCCATCAAAAAGTATATAATTCATAACTTTAATAGTTAAAAGTTTTATTTACAAAAATACATAAAATAAACCATAATAATTGCACTTACTAATAGAATTTAAAAGTTTCGATTCTAATTCATGCATTTATAAACAGCAATTAAAGGTGTTTTTGCATTAAATTTTCTTCTCAACCCACAGAATGTCTTTTGATGTTGTTGTATGTTGTGAAACTAAACAACTAACTAATTATTTATTTATTACCACAAAAATTTTACTAATACCAAATAATTTTTGTTATAATTTTCAGGTAGTAAAGCGTAAATTATTGTTACTTTTGTAAATAAAAAAAATCAGAGGATAAATATATGAATATCAACTTTAATATAAACGAAGATTATAACAAACTTTTAGTAGCCGAACTTAAACATAAATTTGCAAAAATAAAATTGGGAGGAGGTGAAAAACGGATTGAAAAACTGCATAATGAAGGTAAATTAACCGCTCGCGAACGAATAGATTATTTATTTGATGCTAAGACAAAAAGTATCGAAATTGGAGCTTTTGTAGGTGAGGGTATGTATGCCGAACATGGTGGTTGTCCTAGTGGGGGAGTGGTGGTAAAAATAGGTTATGTTTCGGGTAAGCAATGTGTGGTAGTGGCTAATGATGCAACGGTTAAAGCAGGTGCTTGGTTTCCGATAACGGCTAAAAAAAATCTACGAGCTCAAGAAATTGCGATGGAAAATAGACTACCTATTATCTATTTGGTGGATAGTGCAGGGGTATTTTTACCAATGCAAGACGAAATTTTTCCGGATAAAGAACATTTTGGTCGAATTTTTAGAAACAATGCCTTGATGAGTAGCATGGGAATTACCCAAATTGCAGCCGTAATGGGTAGTTGCGTGGCTGGAGGGGCATATCTGCCTATCATGAGTGATGAGGCTTTGATTGTAGATAAAACAGGAAGTATTTTTTTAGCAGGAAGTTATTTAGTAAAGGCAGCAATAGGTGAAAGTATTGACAATGAAACACTTGGAGGTGCTACAACCCATTGCGAAATTTCGGGAGTTACGGATTATAAAGCAAAAGACGATAAAGATGCTTTAGACAGAATAAAAAGTATGATTTCTAAAATTGGAGACTACCAGAAGGCTGGTTTTAACCGTATAAAACCAGAAAAACCAGCCCTAAATGAAACGGATATTTACGGAATTATACCAAAAGCGAGAACAGAACAATACGATATGATAGAGATTATCAAACGATTGGTAGATAATTCAGAAATTGATGAATATAAAGGGGGTTATGGACAAACAATTATTACCGCTTATGCCCGAATTGATGGCTGGGCAGTGGGGATTGTAGCCAACCAACGAAAAGTTGTAAAAACTAAAAAAGCTGAAATGCAATTTGGAGGAGTTATTTATTCTGATTCTGCTGATAAAGCCACCCGTTTTATTGCCAATTGTAACCAAAAAAAAATTCCTTTAGTTTTTTTACAAGATGTTACGGGCTTTATGGTAGGGAGCAAATCTGAACATGGGGGAATTATAAAAGATGGAGCAAAAATGGTAAATGCAGTTGCCAATTCGGTAGTACCAAAATTTACAATTATTGTAGGCAATAGTTACGGAGCAGGCAATTATGCCATGTGTGGCAAAGCGTATGACCCTCGTTTTATTGTAGCTTATCCTTGGTCTGAATTAGCAGTAATGGGAGGCACTCAAGCTGCTAAAGTGCTTCTGCAAATAGAAGAAGCCGCCTTAAAAGCCAAAGAAGAAGAAATTACTCCCGAAAAAGAAGCCGAATTGCTCCAAAAAATAAAAGAAAGGTATGATGCACAAATTTCACCCTATTATGCTGCCTCTCGTTTATGGACAGATGCAATCATAGACCCTTTAGAAACGCGAACATGGATAAGCATGGGCATCGAAGCTGCCAATCATAGCCCTATTGAAAAGAAATTTAATTTAGGTGTTTTGCAGGTGTAACATTATTGTTTCTATTACAAAAAGTTTTTTTAAATTTTGCCTTCTATTTCTTAAAAATTACAAATTTTCAATTAGAAAACCAATTCATAGAAGTCTCCTTAGAATAAAACTTTAAACAAAACAAACCCCTAAACACATCAATCATTTTTACTATCTTTGCAGACAATTTATAATTTATAACAAATGCTGCCCATTGGTTCATATATTAACTTAAAAATACTACGAAAAACAAGTGTAGGGCTTTATCTCGGCAACGGAACTGACGAGGTTTTGCTACCCAACAAATATGTGCCCGAACAATTTAATATTGACGATGAACTAACCGTTTTTATATACCTCGACCAGCAAGAGCGACCCGTAGCCACAACCCTTAAACCCTTAGCTTTGTGCAACGATTTTGCCTCGCTAAAAGTGAATTATACCAACCAATTTGGTGCTTTTTTAGACTGGGGTTTAGAAAAAGATTTGTTTGTGCCTTTCAAAGAACAAATAAAACCTTTTGAAAAAGGAAAGCGCTATTTGGTGTATGTGCATTTAGACGAAAAAACCAACCGATTGGCTGCTTCATCAAAGGTTCATAAGTTTTTGAACAACGAAAATTTAGACCTACAACTCAACCAAGAAGTAGATTTAATTGTTTCAACTATTACCGATTTGGGAGTAAACGTGATTATAAACAAGCAACATTTAGGCTTAATTTACAAAAACGAATTATACAAAAACCTAAAAATTGGGGATAGATTAAAAGGTTATATCAAAAATATACGTCCTGATAATAAAATTGATGTTTCGCAACAAATGCAAGGTATTGAAAGCATCGATAAAAATGTAGAGAAACTGCTAAAAGAACTTAAAAATAATCAAGGATTTTTAGGTTTAAATGATGATAGCCACCCCGAAGAAATAAAAACAGTGCTGGAAATGAGCAAAAAAGCCTTTAAAAAAGCAGTCGGACACTTATATAAAAAACATAAAATTACCATTACCGAAAAAGGGATAACTTTGGTTTAAGAAAGAAAGAGTAAAGAATATATAATATACATTTATACAAATAACATCAATAAACAACTACCAAACATCAACTAAAAATGAACGCATTATTGCCTATTTTACATAAAGCAACTACAGAATTGTTTAATCAATCGTTTGAAAATTTTGAATTTCAATTAACAAAAAAAGAATTTGAAGGCGATGTTACCTTGGTTATTTTTCCGATGGTAAAAGCTTTACGAGGTAATCCTGTAGAAATTGGCACTAAAATTGGTAACTATTTGCAAGAAAAAATACCTCATTTAATTGAAAAATTTAATGTAGTAACAGGTTTTTTAAACCTTGTAATTGCTGATAAATATTACCTTGATTTTTTTAACGAAATTAAAAATAATGAAACTTTTGGCTTTGTAAAACCTGCTGAAACCGATAAGGCAATTATGGTTGAATACTCTTCTCCAAACACCAATAAACCCTTGCATTTGGGGCATATAAGAAACAATTTATTAGGCTATTCTGTAGCTGAAATTTTAAAAGCATCGGGCAAAAAAGTATATAAAACCCAAATTATAAACGATAGGGGTATTCATATTTGCAAATCGATGTTGGCTTGGAAAAAATTTGGAGAAGGGCAAACCCCAGAAAACACAGGCTTAAAAGGCGATAAATTAGTAGGAAATTTTTATGTAGAATTTGACAAGGCTTATAAACAAGAAATTACAGATTTAATTAACAAAGGTTTAACCGAAGACAAAGCAAAAAAACAAGCACCCCTTATACAACAAGCCCAGCAAATGCTATTAGATTGGGAGTCTGGAAAGCCCGAAGTAATTGAACTTTGGAAAAAAATGAACCAATGGGTTTATGATGGTTTTGCAGAAACCTATAAGAATTTAGGAGTAGATTTTGATAGTTATTATTACGAAAGTAATACATATTTGCTTGGTAAAGATGTAGTTGCAGAAGGTTTATCAAAAGGTATTTTTGAAAAAGACCCCGATGGTTCGGTTTGGATAGATTTAACCAACGAAGGTTTAGACAGGAAAATTGTGCTTCGTTCTGATGGAACTTCGGTTTATATGACACAAGATATAGGAACGGCAATTCAGCGAGTAAAAGATTTTTCTGATGTTGGTGGTATGGTTTATACCGTTGGTAATGAGCAAGATTATCATTTTAAAGTATTGTTTTTAATTTTAAAAAAAATTGGTTATTCTTGGGCTGAACATTTGTATCATTTAAGTTACGGAATGGTAGATTTACCTTCGGGGAAAATGAAAAGTAGAGAAGGAACCGTAGTTGATGCAGACGATTTAATGACAGAAATGACTCAAACAGCTCAAGAAATTTCAGAAGAATTAGGTAAATTAGACGGCTATTCAAACGATGAAAAAGAAAAATTATATAAAATAATAGGCTTAGGAGCACTTAAATATTACATCTTAAAAGTTGACCCTAAAAAAAGAATTTTATTCAACCCGGCTGAATCAGTTGATTTTGCTGGTAATACAGGCCCTTTTATCCAATATACTTATGCTCGAATTCAGTCTATTTTACGAAAAACTGATTTTGACTATTCTAAAAATATAACCGAATTAGAATTGCATCCGAAAGAAAAAGAACTCTTAAAAGTAATAGAACAATTCCCAGAAACCATTCAAGAGGCTGCCAACAACCATAGCCCAGCACTTATTGCTAATTATACCTACGATTTGGTAAAAGAATATAATTCGTTTTATCAAAGCGTTCCTATATTAGGAGAGCAAAACGAAACTTTAAAAATATTCAGAGTTCAACTATCTAAAAAAGTAGCCGAAACCATTAAAAACGCATTTCAATTATTGGGCATTCAGGTGCCCGAACGCATGTAATAGTAGTTGTTTGTTTATAATTTCATTATTTTTTTTGGAATAAATTTTATCATTTTTAGTTTTTTAAATTTTAAATTTTTTTAATTAAAAAAAATGACAGGAACCGTTTATAAATCAACCGGGAGTTGGTATGTTGTTAAAACTTTTGATAATATTTTTTTTGAGTGCCGAATAAAAGGGAAATTCCGTATAAAAGGCTTCAAAAGCACCAATCCTGTGGCAGTGGGTGATATAGTTGATTTTGAAACGGAAACACAAAATAATATACAAACAGGGATAATTACTAATATCCATCAACGAAAAAATTATTTAATACGAAAATCGGTTAATTT
>CAYXAF010000047.1:0-17957 GCA_964463035.1 uncultured Flavobacterium sp. | reverse complement strand
TTTTCTAATGAAAATTTGTAATTTTTAAGAAGTAGAAGGCAAAATTAAAAAGAACCGCAGGCGTTTCCGTAGCTACAATGAGAACGATTTTTAAATCTTAACACACGAATTTTTAAAAAGAACTTTTTGTAATAAAAATGAATTTTTAGAAGTCCCCTTTAATTATAATACTCCCCCAAAAAAAAAATAATGTTTTAAAATCTTTTTTCTTGCATCTTTTTTATATTCTATATAAGTCAAATTTAAAATTTTCTTCCCAATACAAAATATTTAATATATTTGCACAAATCAATACTTTTACAATGAAAAAAACATTATTTTTAATTGCTTTAGCTTCTTTAACAATTGCTTGCAATAAAACCACCGAAACCGCTTCTTTTAAAACCGCTTACGTAGATTCAGCAAAACTGATGAAAGAAAATAAAGAAGCAAAAAAAATTGAAGAAAAATACAAAATGAAAGCCGATGAAGAAGGTAGGGCATTTGAAACAAAAGTAGCCCAATTTAGGCAAGAAGCTGCTGGTTTTCAGCAAAATGCAATATCAAAAGGACAAGCATGGGCACAACAAAAAGGTGCTGAATTGCAACGAAGAGAACACGAATTAGCCCAACTTGAACAAAAAATTTCACAAAAACTACAATCAGAAAGTGGTAAAGAAATGGATAGTTTAGTAACAAAAATTAAAAAACATATCAAAGAATATGGTAAAAAGAAAGGTTACGACTACATTTATAGCACAGGCGATATTACTACAATTTTATATGCAAAAGATAGTTATGATATTACCAATGAAATAAGCAAAGAACTAAACGAACTTTACAAAAAACAAAACCCTTCAACAACCGAAGAAGAAAAATAAAAAATAACTTTCTAAAAAAATGCTTCTTACACAAGAGGCATTTTTTATTTAGATGACCCCTATAAACTTTATATCCCCAGTATTTTTTTAGAGCACGATTAAGGGAAGCGTATAAACACTATGTTCGAAAACAATTCACAACACAAAACACCTATTTCAACCTTAGGCGAATTTGGTTTAATAAATCATTTAACCAAACATTTTCAACCCACACAATCTTCCACCATCAAAGGAGTTGGAGACGATGCAGCAGTGCTTGATTTTCAAGACACAAAAACACTTATCTCAACCGATTTGTTAATAGAAGGCGTCCATTTTGACTTGGCTTATATGCCTCTAAAACATTTAGGCTACAAAGCCGTAGTGGTAAATCTATCCGATATTTGTGCTATGAATGCCAAACCCACACAAATAACCGTTTCTATTGCTGTTTCTAATCGGTTTACGGTAGAGGCTTTAGAAGAGTTGTATGCGGGTATCCAGGTAGCTTCAAAACTATATAATATTGATGTTGTAGGAGGCGATACAACCTCTTCAAAATCTGGGTTAATTATTAGTATTACAGCGCTTGGAATAGCCGAATCTAAAGCAATAGTTTATAGAAATGGAGCTCAAGAAAACGACTTACTTGTAGTTTCGGGCGATTTAGGAGCCGCTTATATGGGCTTGCAAGTGCTAGAACGAGAAAAGCAAGTGTTTTTAGTAAACCCAAATAACCAACCCGATTTAGATAATTATACCTATCTTATTCAACGTCAATTAAAACCAGAAGCACGATTAGATATTGTTGAATTGTTAGAAAAATTAGAAGTAAAACCAACCAGTATGATTGATATTTCAGACGGGCTATCTTCCGAGATATTGCATGTTTGCAATCAATCAAACGTGGGATGCAATTTATATGAAGAAAAAATCCCTCTCGACCCACAACTTATTTCTGTTTGCGAAGAATTTAATTTAGACAGCACTACTATAGCCCTAAACGGAGGCGAAGATTACGAATTGTTATTTACCATTCCACTTGAATATTTTCCAAAAATAAAAGCCAATCCAAACCTCACCGTAATTGGTCATATAACACACAAAGATGAAGGTAACCATTTAGTAACCAGAGCTAATACAAAAATAGAATTAAAAGCACGAGGATGGAATCCTATTTAGATTTGATTTTTGATGAAAATTAACCCAACACCCGCTCTAAGACCCACTGATAATCGGACGGATATTTAACAAAATCTTTGTCCGTAATATCAATAATTTTTACATTCAGTTCCGGATGTGTTTTGATAAATTCTAAATAACCGTTATTGATTTTGTTTAAGTATTCTGGAGCAATTTTTTGTTCATAACCTCTGCCTCTTTTTTTGATATTTTGAAGTAATTTTGGTGTGTTTTGATATAAATAAATATACAAATTAGGCTTCGGAATTTCTTTATACATAATATCAAACATCGTTTTGTAGAGTTTAAATTCGTCTTCTTGCAAGGTTACTTTTGCAAATATCAACGATTTAAAAATATGATAATCAGCCACTACAAACTCTTTGAACAAATCAAACTGTGCCAAATCATCCATAATCTGCCGATACCTGTCGGCTAAAAACGACATTTCAAGCGGAAAAGCATAGCGACTTTGGTCTTCGTAAAACTTGGGTAAAAAAGGATTGTCCGCAAAGCGTTCTAAAACTAATTTAGCATTAAAATCTTCCGATATTTTTTGTGAAAGAGTTGTTTTACCAGCTCCAATATTCCCTTCAATAACCATCAAATTCAGATTTTTAAATGTAAATTTTTGTAACGGATACTCTAATGGTTTTAGTTGTTTACAAACGGTCGTATCAATTGATCCTTTTACCAGTTCTGTAATGCTTTTTTGCAGAGTAGGATGTTCCCATTTGGGTAAAATTTCGAACAACGGCTGTAAAACAAAATTTCTTTTATGTATTTGTTTATGAGGTATTTGAAGGTGGTTATCTAAAATAATTTCATCGTTAAATGCAACAATATCAATATCAATAGTTCGAGCCTGATAAGTAATGCTTTTTTCGGCTCTGTTTCTGCCCAAAAGTTTCTCAATCTTAATAATTTTTTTTAAAATTTGATGCGGATTTTTAAACGTATGCACCCATAAAACCGCATTATAAAAAGCATCACTTTCAAAACCCCAAGCCTCAGTTTCGTATAAAGAAGAAGTTTTTATAATGGTGCCTATTTCATTGTTAATTTGACTAATAGCATCGTTTATAAATGTTTCTCTAGGTTCAATATTACTTCCGATAGATAAAATAAGTTGATGCTGAATATTCATAAAAAAATAATTGTTTTTAAAGACGCAAAGTAACTAAAATAAAAGAAATTCTATCGTTTTTTTAATCAAAATTATTGACTCTATGTTAAAGCCAGATTATGCATTAGATTTTGTTATGAAACTAAAGGCACAATAAAATTAAGCACTCATGGACTATTTTTAGATGAGCAATGCTTTTGTATTTTGAATTTAGGTGACTTCTAAAAATTCATTTTTATTACAAAAAGTTCTTTTTAAATTTTGTCTTCTACTTCTTAAAAATTATAAATTTTCATTATAAAATCAATTTTTAGAAGTCACCTTTTAAAATAGAAGTAAGCACTTAATTTTGAAGTAGATTTAGTTTGTAATAGAACTCTAATGCGTAATCTGGGTTTAAAATAGCAAGCCTTTATATCTATAGAAACCAACACCATAATTAAATTAGCATCTTTCATAAAACACATCATATAAAAAAAACACAATTTTGAGCAATAATTGTAACAAACACACTATTTTTGCAACCAATGAGTTCAATAATAATCATTTAAATTATTTAACAATGAAATTTATAGGAAATGTTTTAGCAACAGTTGTGGGTATTTTTGTATTTATAATGCTCTTTTTTGTGAGTATTATGCTTATCGGAACTCTTTTTGGAGACGATAAAGATACCGTTACCGTAGAAGAAAATACAGTTTTAGAATTAGATTTAGAAGACGTGTCTAAAGATTATGCAGAAAACCTACAAGTAGTCGATTTTGCGATGATGAGTAGCAACAAACACAACGGTTTAATAGATATTCTAAACGCTATTGATGCTGCCAAAACAGATGAAAACATTAAGGGAATTACAATTTTAAATTCACATTCGGGTTTAGGATTAGCGCAGGCAACGGCTCTTCGTAAAAAATTAGAAGAATTTAAAAAATCAAAAAAATTTGTAGTAGCTTATGCCGATATGTATTCACAAAAAGAATACTACATCAGTTCGGTTGCTGATACCATTTATCTAAACCCATTAGGAGCATTAGAATTTCAAGGACTTTCTACCGAAGTTTTATATATGAAAGAATTACAAAACAAAATTGGAGTAAAAATGGAAGTCATCCGACACGGAAAATATAAAAGTGCTGTGGAGCCGTATTTAACCCAAGAAATGAGCCCCGAAAACCGCCAGCAACTATCAGAGCTTTTGAATTCAGCGTGGAGTAGCATTGCTTCGGACGTTGCTAAAAGCAGAAAAATAAATATTGATACTTTAAACAATATTGCCACACGTTTAGGCGGCAGAAATTCCAAACTTGCCCTTCAAAACAAATTAATTGATAAAATTGGGTACGAAGACGAATACCATGACGGAATTAGAAAAGCCTTAAAAAAGAAAAAAACAGAAAAATATACCTCGGTTAACATTGTTGATTATGCCAATAAAGTAGCCACAACAGCTAAAGATTATAAAAAGAAAGATAAAATTGCCGTTGTTTTTGCACAAGGCGAAATTACAGGAGGAGAAGGCTCCATCGAAGAAATTGGTGAAGGTTATATGCGAACATCCTTGCAAGAAGCCCGAGAAGACAAAAACGTAAAAGCCATTGTTCTACGAATAGATAGCCCCGGAGGAAGCGCCTTAACCTCTGAATTGATTTGGAGAGAAATTGAACGAACCAAAAAAGTAAAACCCGTAGTTGTTTCGATGGGCAATGTAGCCGCTTCGGGCGGATATTATATTGCTTGTAATTCTAATTATATTTTTGCCGAACCAACCACTATTACTGGCTCAATAGGCGTTTTCGGGATGATACCCAACGGAACCGATTTAGCAAAAAATATAGGCGTAAATGCCGAACAAGTAACTACCCATAACAACAAAGCAGATTACGGTTTTTTCGACCCCTTAGACGAAAAATTACGAGCCGTAATTACCGAAGGAGTAGAAGATGTCTATAAAACCTTTGTTACACGTGTAGCAACAGGCAGAAAAATGACTTTTGAACAAGTAGATGCTGTTGCGCAAGGGAGAATTTGGACCGGTATTGAGGCTCAAAAAAACGGTTTGGTTGATAAATTAGGAAGTTTAGAAGAAGCCATAAAATATGCAGCTAATCTTGGCAAAACCAAAGAGTATAGAACCATCAATTACCCCGAATTTAAAAAAACATTTGATGAGGTATTTAAAAACTTTGAAAAAATGCCTTTTGCTAAAACCAAAGAACAATTATTAAAAGAACAATTTGGCAAAGAAACTTACGAAATGTATCAACAAATCAAAAAAATACAAAATAGAAAAGGTATTCAAGCCCGTATACCTTATGAACTGGTGATAAAATAAACAATTGAGGTAATTCGGTTTCGGTTAAAACCATTTGTGTTTTTGTCTGCAATTATCTTTTTCTACGAACTTGTAGAAATTTCTTTTGTGATGTTTCCGTTTGAAATTTTAATTTTTGCGTTATCTATTTTATAGTAGTTTTAAGATAACCAATTTTGAGTATGGCACTCCATTTAAGACTACAAATGTAATATATTATATTACATAAATATAAATATTTAAAAAATTATTTTTATATTTGAACCGTATCGTTAAAAAATTGCTGGCGATTGATACCAACGGCGAAAGGCTTTAAGTAGTCGCCTATAAGCTAATGGTTTATAGGCATTTTTTATTTAAATAAAATGAAATATTTTTCGGAAATCACCCTTAAAAAGGTGTTTTTTTATATCTTTACATTTCAAAAAAATAAAAAATGGACACAAATATTAAACAATTAGAACCTCAAGCCCTTTGGAACAATTTTGCCAACCTAAATGCTGTGCCTCGAGCCTCTAAAAAAGAAGAACAAATCATAGAATTTATGATTCGTTTTGGTAAAAATTTAGGTTTAGAAACCTTGAAAGACCACGTGGGTAATGTAATAATCAGAAAACCAGCCACCACAGGAATGGAAAACCGGAAAACCGTAGTTTTACAATCACATTTAGATATGGTGCACCAAAAAAACAACGAAACAACTTTCGATTTTGAAACCCAAGGAATTAAAATGTATATTGACGGTGATTGGGTAAAAGCTGATGGTACAACACTTGGAGCTGATAACGGAATAGGAGTAGCAGCTATTATGAGCCTTCTAGAAAGTTCAGATATTCCACACCCTGCCATCGAAGCCTTGTTTACCATAGACGAAGAAACCGGAATGACAGGCGCCAAAGGATTGCAAGGAGGACTGCTGCAAGGTGAAATTCTTTTAAATTTAGATACCGAAGCAGACGATGAATTAGACATTGGTTGTGCTGGAGGAGTAGATGTTTCGGCAACAAAAAAATATACAGAAGAAAACGTTCATGCCAATAGTTTAGCTTTTCATATAACCGTAAAGGGTTTAAACGGAGGACATTCAGGGATGGATATTCACAAAGGTTTTGGCAATGCAAACAAGATAATGAATCGGTTACTATGGAATGGACATGAAAATTTTGGATTACGAATTTCTAAAATAGAAGGTGGAGGTTTACGAAATGCTATACCCAGAGAAAGCAATGCTTGGATAGTGATTTATAGCGAAAAAGAGCTGTTTTTTTTAGAAAATTTAAACCTAAAAAAGCAAGAAATTATCTTAGAATATCAATCCTTAGAACCTAACTTACAGATAGTCATTCAAAAATGTGAACACCCTTCAAAAGTGATGGACGTTACCACACAAGAACAGTTTATAAAAGCTATTTATGCAGCCCACAACGGAGTTTTTAGAATGAGCCCCGATATTGAAAATTTGGTAGAAGCCTCTAACAACATAGCCCGAGTGGAGGTAGGTAACGGAACAATTACCGTTCATAATTTAACCCGTTCATCGGTAGAAAGTTCAAAACAAGATGTAGCAAATCAATTAAAATCAACATTTGAATTGATGGGTGCAACGGTTGAATTTTCAGGATCTTACCCAGGCTGGTCACCTAATGTGCATTCGCCAATTTTAAAAAAGATGACTCATTTATACGAAAAAATGTTTACCGAAAAGCCAAAAGTTATGGCTTGCCACGCTGGTTTAGAATGTGGAATTTTAGGCACTAATTACCCCACTATGGATATGATTTCGTTTGGACCTACCATTCAAGGAGCACACTCTCCCGATGAAAAAGTAAACATACCATCGGTTCAAAAATTTTGGAAATACCTGATAGAGGTTCTAAAAAACATACCTGTTAAATAGAGTATAAAAAAATATTTTTAGCAGTGCCCTTTTAAGAAGTTTTATACAAATAAATTATAAATAGTTTTAAAAAACACATGATTCAAAAACCTTTATTTATAGCTCTCGAAGGTATTGATGGGAGTGGTAAAAGCACTCAAACCAAATTATTAGCCGAAAAATTAACCCAATTAGGGCACAAGGTTTACACCACCTTTGAACCAACAGATAATTATATTGGGAAAATAATTAGAGAAATATTTAATAAAAAAAAAGAAGCCTCACACGAAGTTATTGCAGCACTTTTTGTAGCAGACAGATTACATCATTTGCAAAATTCTGAAAATGGTATATTAAAAAAACTATCCGAAGGATACACCGTTATTACCGATCGTTATTATTTTTCGTCTTATGCCTATCATGGAGCTCACACAGAAATGAATTGGGTGATTGAAGGCAATAAAAAAGCAGCCGAATTATTAAAACCAGATGTTAATATTTATATAGATGTCTCGCCTAAAGAAAGCATGAAACGTTTAAGACAAAACAGAGTTAATTTAGAAATATTTGAAACCTTAGAAAACCAACAAAAAGTGCAACAAAAATACTTTGAAGCCTTTGAATTGCTAAAAAATAACGAAAAAATTGAACACGTAAAAGGCGAACAATCTTCCGAAGATATTGCTAAGGCTATTTTTGAAATTGTTGCTAAAACTAATAAAAACCCCTTTGTTTAAAATAATATTTTAATATAGCAATATTTCGATAAAACTTTGCTTTTAAGCTTTTTAGGAGATGAAGTATTAGTTAATTTGTGCTAATTTTTTTGATTACTCTTGTTGTACCAATGTTTTATTTATTCCAGATCTGCAAATACTTCACGAAAGTGGATGCTTTTTGTTATACCCTTGTTGATTGTTGTTGTTAAAACAGCATTGATAGTATCTTAAAAAAGCGTGTAAAGCTTTAAATTTTGCCTTTTACTTCTTAAAAATAACTAATTTTCATTAGAAAACCAATTTATAGAAGTCCCCTAAAAACCATTATCTATACAAAGTCACTGATTTCCTAACTTTAAAAAATTAACTACCGGATTAGCATACATCGATAAAAAACCCTCTCGTAGGGTTGCATTGCTGTTGTCTATCCGCATTTCGAGACGTCTTTCAAATATTTGTTTCTCTTTTTCGGTATATTTATCCTGAAACTGACGAGTGTCGAACAGCAAATCATAAGCAATATAATTAGTTGCCCATAGTTTATAATTTTTAATTATTTGATAATCAATTACGTGAGTTGCCGCTTGTATTTGTTTGTTTGTATTGTCAAATTTGGTAGCAATGGCGATTAATTCTGTATTTAAAACAGTGCCTATATGTATGTGAATTCGCTTTTTTTGCCCCATAATTCCGCTCATAAGTGTTTTAAAATCTTCATCTTTTTCTTTTATATATATTTCATCGTTTGCTTGGGCTAATAACATAGGCATTTTTAGAGCATCGGTTGGGTCGTATTCATAAGAAATTGAAACAGGCACAATTCGTAATTTTTTAAAATAATCCATCAAATTTACTTCATCACTTGCCATAGCTATCATTTTTAAAACTCCTTGATGTGTGGCATCGTTTCCGTCTTTGGTTCGTCCTTCTCGTTGGGCTATCCAAACGGATCGATTTTCATTTTTTAGCAAATGACGCATATATTCAGATATGGTTTTGGAACTTTGTAACAATTCTCGAGGGGGCAAATTCCGTTGAACCACAAAGTTTCTATTTAGCTTTGAAAGGGTTAATAAAAATGGCTTTTGAACCAAATTATCGCCTATGGCAGAAGAAGTCATAATTTGTTGATTATCATATAAACTAACGTTTAAAAGGGAGGTATCTAACAAAATATCTCGATGATTGGATATAAATAAATAGGGTGTGTTTTTATCAAGTGTTTCAAAACCAGCTGTTGATAGTCCTTCGGAGGTGTCTTGTAAAATTTTTTGAACCGAATGGTATATAAATTGGGTTTGAAAATCAAAAATAGAATTCATCTTCGAGAGTCGTTCAGCCCATTGTTGTTCGTTTTCGTCAGGAAAAGTAAAGTGTAACAAGGCTTTTAGCATCGGGTGATTTTCGATTTGCTTGAGCACTTCAGCAACTTCGGTGTCGTAAAAAGGTCGGATGGTATCGAAAGTCATAGTCTTTTTTAGTTTAAATATAGCTTTGTTTGATTGCTTTTAATAATCCTGAACAAAGTAACAAAAAAAATAGTTTTTTATTACTTTTTTATGAAAATATCTATTTAACTCAGATTACGCATTAGAGTTCTATTACAAAATAAATCTAATGCGTAATTTGGGTTTAAGTTTATATACTGCCTAATGTTTGTTTGGGGTTATTGGGGGTTTGTTATAAAAACAAGCCCTTGTCTAAAACATAAACAAGGGCTTATTTTGGGATTTTAAAAAACGGTTGGAGGCAACTAACCTATTCCTCCAACCTAAACATCTCTAACTTTAAAATCTCTATGTATGGTTGGTTAGTATCGATAATAATCAGGTTTAAAAGGACCTTGAACAGGCACTCCAATATACTTGGCTTGCTCTGGGCTTAAGGTTTCTAATTCAACTCCTAATTTTGACAAATGCAAAGCGGCTACTTTTTCGTCTAAATGTTTTGGTAACATATACACCTTGTTTTCATAAGCATCTGCATTTGTCCAAAGCTCTATTTGAGCTAAGGTTTGGTTGGTAAACGAATTACTCATCACAAAACTTGGATGACCCGTTGCACAACCTAAATTTACTAAACGTCCTTCGGCTAAAATAAGAATATCTTTGCCATTAACATTATATTTATCTACTTGTGGTTTAATTTCAATTTTTGTTGAACCATAGTTGGCATTCAACCAAGCCATATCAATTTCGTTATCAAAATGCCCGATGTTACAAACAATTGTTTTATCTTTCATTTTTTCAAAATGACGACCTACCACAATGTCTTTATTTCCAGTGGTTGTTATTATAATATCAGCAGTTTCGATAATGGTGTCTAATTTTTTAACTTCAAAACCGTCCATTGCTGCTTGTAGTGCACAAATTGGGTCTATCTCGGTAACGGTAACAATAGAACCAGCCCCTCTAAACGAAGCTGCCGTTCCTTTACCCACATCACCATACCCACAAACAATTACTCGTTTACCAGCAAGCATAATATCAGTTGCACGTCTTACAGCATCTACAGCACTTTCTTTACACCCGTATTTGTTGTCAAATTTAGACTTGGTAACACTATCATTTACATTGATGGCTGGTATATGTAATGTTCCGTTTTCCATACGTTCGTATAAGCGATGAACACCTGTGGTGGTTTCTTCAGAGAGACCTTTTATATTTGAAATTAATACTGGAAAGCGGTCAAAAATCATATTAGTTAAATCTCCTCCATCGTCTAAAATCATATTTAAAGGCTGACGCTCTTCACCAAACCAAAGGGTTTGTTCTATACACCAATCAAACTCTTCTTCGTTCATTCCTTTCCAAGCATAAACTGGTATTCCTGCTGCTGCAATAGCTGCTGCTGCATGATCTTGTGTTGAAAATATATTGCAAGAACTCCAAGTAACCTTTGCACCTAACTCAACCAAAGTTTCTATTAAAACAGCCGTTTGTATTGTCATGTGTAAACAGCCAGCAATTCGTGCTCCTTTAAGAGGTTTTGATGTTCTGTATTCTGCACGAAGTGCCATTAAACCAGGCATTTCTGCTTCTGCTAATTGAATTTCTTTTCGACCCCATTCGGCTAATGAAATATCTTTTACTTTATAGGGCACGTAAGGTGTTGTTGCTACTTCCATTTTAATTTATATTTTTGAATTTCAATTTTCGTTTGCAAATATATAACTATTTATTTAATATTTTTTTAAAAAATGCCTTTTTATCAAAAAATTAACACTTACAATGACTCTTTTGTGTTTATTTGGCATAGTACAGAAAGCGAACACACACTGGCAAGTATGCTTATGTTATCTGAAAAAAGTTTAGAGTTATTAAAAAACAAAAAAAATACCGCTCACAGAAAATCTTTTTTAAGTGTTCGTCATCTTTTAAAAATTGCCCATTTATCAGATTTTGATTTGATTTATAACGAAGAGGGTAAGCCTTATTTAAGTAATAATCAATATATTTCTATCAGTCATTCGTTTGATTTTTCGTGTATAATTGTTTCTAACCAACCCGTGGGGATTGATATTGAAAAGGAGCGAGGAAAAATTTTAACCATTAAACATAAATTTTTACATCCTTTTGAAATTGAGCATTTTGATACTTTAGATTTGGCAATTTTACACATTATTTGGGGAGTTAAAGAAGCTGTTTACAAATTAAAAAGTCCATTAAAGCCAATATTTAGAGCCGATATTTGCATAAAAAACATAGATTTGCAGAATCAACAAGGTGAGGTTCTGGTTTTTGACACAGAAATTTTTATTTTTCATTTCAAAAAAACAGAAGAGTATTGGTTGGTTTATATAGAATGATTAAAAAATGAAAATCTATCAACAAATTATAGGAGCTAAAACCAATAATCAAAAACTGTTGGCTATCTTGCTTGATCCTGATAAAATTGAACTAAAAAATATAGCTCCATTGCTTGAAAAAATTAAGCAATCGCCGGCTACGCATCTTTTTGTAGGCGGAAGTGTAGTGGAGGGTAGTATAGACGAGTTAATTATAACCTTAAAAAAAGAAATAGACCTTCCGATTGTTTTATTTCCAGGGCATCCGTCACAAATTTCAAGTTTTGCAGATGGAATTTTGTTTTTGCAACTTACTTCGGGCAGAAATTCTGATTATTTAATTGAACATCAGGTAAATGCTGCTTTACAACTGCATCAATCTTCTTTAGAAATTATCCCAACAAGCTATATTTTGATTGACGGAGGCACCGAAACGGCTGTGCAACGGGTAAGCCAAACAAAACCGCTACCTAACATTCCTGAAAAAGTTTTGCCAACGGCTTTAGCAGGGCAATACTTGGGTCATAAATTGATATATTTAGAAGCAGGAAGCGGAGCTAAAAATACCGTTAATATTGAGATAGTTAAAACAATTTCTAAATATTGCGATATCCCGATAATTGTCGGGGGGGGTATCAAAAGCATCAATAGTTTTGAAAAATATTATCAAGCAGGGGCTACACTTATTGTTGTTGGAACGGCTTTTGAAAACGACGAAAATTTTTTTAATACTACGTTTTAGGCTAATTTTATTTACTTTAGCAAAATATTTTTGTACCCAATGAAATATCAAAACAGCAGGGAAGAAGAACTAAAAAACAAGGTAGCTCATGACTACTTTTGGTTTTATAATTGTACCAAAATAATTGGTAACGTGGACTTTTCTGTGTGTATGCATCAAACTCATAAAGAAGAAGTCGAACACGAATCGTTGCTATGGGCAGAGGCTAAAAAAAGCACGTCTGATATTTATAAATCTATTGTTCGACTGATATTAACCACTGGTAAAGCTCGTACGTTCGATAAAATTCTACCACCCGCCTATTTGGGTGCTTTTGATGCCGAAAAAATAGCTTTTATTCCGTATCATGAGATTCACGAAATTTTTTATATCAATGATTTTAATTGGAATGTAACCCCTTCTAATCATACCACAAAAGAGTTTAAATATATTTATGAAAAAGTAAAAACAACTATTGATTGCAAAACACTACTCTTTAGCTTTGTTGACGATGATACTGAACTAAAAAAAATCATTAAAAACAACTTTAGTATAGAGCAATTCGGGGTTACTAAAACCAAAATTGATAAAAATAATTTTATGATTATTTATAATAAATGGTTACAAACGGTAAAGCCAACGATTGCTGGAAAATGGAAAAATGCAAAAAAAATTGGACTTATTGACGGTGATTTTTATTTAGCCGATTTGTTATCTCATAAAAACATAAGCCTGAAAGAAAAACTCTATATTCTTCTGAAAAATGACCATTATGGATTTGACGATTTAGGTTTAAACACCATTATTAGTATATATTTTAATGATAAACAACTAGCACATACACAATTTTGGAATCGATACGAGCGTCCTTCAAAAGAAGAATATTGGAATTACATTGTAGAACGACGAGATTTATTAGTTCCACAAGACGTGCGGGAACGAAAAGGAAGTTTCTTTAGGCCTCAAATTTGGGTAGAACTTTCTCAAAAATATATAGCCGATGTATTAGGAAACGATTGGCAAGATGAGTATTATATTTGGGACTGTGCTGCTGGAACAGGAAATTTATTAAACGGACTTACCAACAAATACAATATTTTTGCTTCAACCATAGACCAGCAAGATGTGGAGGTAATGCACGATCGTATAACAAACGGAGCCAATTTGTTGCACGATTTTGTTTTTCAGTTTGATTTTTTAAACGATAATTTTATTCCAAAATCAAAAGGAGGAAAACTGCCCGATTTGTTGTATGAAGTGCTGAGCAATCCTAAAAAAAGCAAAAAATTAGTTATTTATATCAATCCTCCTTATGCAGAAGCAAGTGATAAAAAAACACTAACCACTCAAAAAGAAGGAAAAAGAGCCGTAGAAGAAAATAAAACAAATCAAAAATATGCGGCAAAATTAGGACAAGGAAATGCCGAACTTTTTGTGCAGTTTCTCACTCGAATTTATTTTGAAATACCTAATTGTAAAATAGCTCAATTCTCAACATTAAAAGCCATTTCGGGTCCTCATTTCATAGATTTTCGAAATTTCTTTCAGGCAAAAATGAAAAAAGGCTTTATTTGTCCTGCAGTTTCTTTTGATAATGTGAAAGGAAAGTTTCCAATTGGGTTTTTAATTTGGGATACAGAAAAAAAACAACCTATTCAAAAAATTTCAACGGTTGTTTTTGATAAAAACGAAAAAAATTTAGGAACTAAAAACTTTTATTCCTATCAAAACAATCATTACATAAACGATTGGATAAAACCTTTTCGAGCCGACCCAAAACTAAATCAATTGATAGGAAAACTTCCTTTAAAAGGAAACGATTTTCAAAACCAAAACATGATTCGAATTGTACACAACAAGATGAATTATAATACCGAAGCGGGTCAGTTTTTAATCAATCAAAAAAACGTAAAAATTGCCTGTGTATATTTTGCCGTCCGAAAATGTATAGAAGCCACTTGGATGAACGACCGTAACCAATTTTTATACCCAAACGATGGGTGGAAAAAAGACGATGATTTTCAAAATAATTGTTTAGTTTATGCCCTTTTTAGCAACAATATTCAATCTAAATATGGTGCCAACCATTGGATACCTTTTACAAAAGAAGAAGTAAATACCCAACGAAAGTTTAAAAGTAACTTTATGAGCCAGTTTATCAGTGGAAAAATAAATACAGAAATTACGTTCGATTTATTTTATCAGGCAGAAAAAAAGAAACAAAAACCAATGAAATTCTCATCCGAAGCAAAAGCTGTTTTAGATGCAGGAAAAGAACTTTGGAAGTATTATCATAACCAAACGTTTTCAAACTTTACTAAGGATATTTATAACGAAAATGCTTCTTTATACGATATTAAAGAATATTTCCAAGGGCGAAACGAAAAAGGTAAAATAAAAACAAAGTCTGATGATAAAACGTATATATATTTGATGAACCATTTACGAAATAAGTTAAAACTTTTAGCCCCAAAAATTGAACAAAAATATAGGATTACGAATTTTTAAAACTATAGGGGGGTTCCGAAATTGATTTTCAAATAAAATTTTGTAATTTTTAAGAAGTATAATAATTATACAAAGCACAATTAGACATCAATAAAAAAATGATTGAATTTTTGTTTTCACAATATAAAAACTATCTAATACACGAAGTAATTTTAGAGATAATTGCTGTTCTTTTTGGTTTGATGAGCGTTTGGTTTGCTAAAAAAAATAATATCCTTGTTTTTCCGACAGGTATTATAAGCACTGCAATTTTTGTTTTTTTATTATATCGTTGGAGTTTATTAGGTGATATGCTTATCAATGCCTATTATGTAGTGATGAGCCTATATGGCTGGTATCATTGGACACGAAAAAAAGATACAACCGATACATTTCCAATAAGTTATGCTACAAGCAAAGAACATTTTACATCCTTTGTTCTGTTTGTTTTTGCCTGTATTTTTGTGGTAATTGTTTATATGTATGCTGATAAATTTAATGTTTGGACAGCATATATAGACACTTTTACAACAGCAACATTTTTTGTAGCGATGTGGCTGATGGCACAACGAAAAATAGAAAATTGGATGTATTGGATTGTAGGTGATTTAATTTCTATACCTTTGTATTTTATAAAAGGATATACTTTTACGAGTTTACAATATTTAATTTTTACTTTTATAGCAATAGCAGGATATTTAGAATGGAAAAAAACCTTGATGAAAAGCTAAAACAAGCTCCTTCAAATCTTATAAAAATTGCTTTGTTTGGACCCGAAAGCACAGGAAAAACGACCCTTTCAAAACAATTAGCCAACCATTATCAAACGGAATGGATACCCGAATTTGCCCGAGATTATTTACAAGAAAAATGGAATAAAACCCATAAAAGTTGCGAACCAAAAGACCTATTGCCTATTGCAATAGGGCAAATGGAGCTCGAGAATTTAGCCACACAAAAAGCACAAAAAATTGTTTTTTCAGATACCAATTTGTTACTTACAAAAACCTACTCTGAAATTTATTACGGCTATTGTGAAGCATACATTGAAAAATATGCCTTGCTTCATCAATACGATTTATATTTTTTAACCTATATAGACGTGCCTTGGGAAAAAGACGATTTGCGAGACAAACCCTTGGAACGGGAAGAAATGTTTCAGGCTTTTAAAGATGTTTTAGACACTTATAAAAAACCCTATATACTTATTAAAGGAACACAAGAGGAGCGATTTTCTAAAACCACAAAAATTATAGATGAATTTATAAAAGCAAAATCACTTGGTTTTTCGGGTTATGATATGGTGCAATGCTACAACCGAAACATAGCTATAGAAACCATCGAAAATCAATTAAAATATTTTAAAAACGGGATTTGTAAAACAGAATTGTTTAAACCAGCCACTCTAAACGATGGGATTTTGCATTTTTCGGAAATAGAAAAAGACATTTTTATACGTCTTTTTGAGGAAAATTTAA
The DNA here is from genome assembly GCA_964463035.1 of uncultured Flavobacterium sp. Classification (GTDB taxonomy): domain Bacteria; phylum Bacteroidota; class Bacteroidia; order Flavobacteriales; family Flavobacteriaceae; genus Flavobacterium. Next base: position 1,431 of record CAYXAF010000047.1, on the reverse strand, counting down.
GCAAAAAAAAAATTCAGAAATTTGTACCTGCCTCCGGAGCAGCTACCCGTATGTTTAAATTTTTAAGCGAATTCATCAACGATTTTAACCCAAAACAAAGCACCATAAACGCCTATATTAATCAAAAAAAATGTTTAGAACTTTCGGTATTTTTAACTGGCTTAAAAAATTTTCCTTTTTATGATGATTTAGTTGCCAAAACGCAACAATTATATCCTAATTTTCAGCTTTTTGAATCTGATTTTCAACAATATTGGATGATAAAAACACTTCTGGGAACGGACGGTTTTAACTATGCCAATAAACCAAAAGCGGTATTGCCTTTTCATTCGATTACTAATAAAAAAAGAACCCCTATTGAAGAACATTTAACAGAAGCCGCATTTTATACCAATCATCAACCCGCTTTAGAATTTACTATTTCTGCTGAACATAAAACCTTGTTTGAACCCTTTATTGATAACCAATCGGCTAAAATAAGTTATCAATCATCGGCTACAGACACCCTTGCTGTAACTATCGACAATCGTCCGTTTAGAGATGAGCAAACAAACTTAGTTTTTAGACCTGCTGGGCACGGAGCTTTGCTCCACAACCTCAGCCAATTAGACGCTGAACTAATTTTTATTAAAAATATAGACAATGTTTCTTATAAAAATTTAAACGAAATTACAAAATATAAAAAATACTTAGGCGGAATTTTAATCCATTATCAAACCCAAATTTTCAAATATTTAACAATTTTAGAAGATAAAAACATCTCCGAAAACGAGCTTGAAACCATCTTGAATTTTGCTCAAAACGAATTAAATATACCTTTTTCAAAAGATATTTTAAAATATAAAAAAGAATTTATCCAAACCGAACTTTATAACAAGCTCAACCGCCCTATCCGAGTGTGTGGAATGGTAAAAAACGAAGGTGAACCTGGGGGAGGACCTTTTTGGGTGATAGACGAAAACGAAATTTCGTTGCAAATTGTAGAAACATCTCAAGTGGATTTAGACGACTCTGACCAAAAAGCAATATTACAGCAAGCCACACATTTTAACCCTGTTGATTTGGTTTGTGGAATTTATGATTATAAAAACGAAAAGTTTGATTTACAACAATTTATCAACCCAAATACAGGTTTTATTGTTGAAAAAAACCACAACGGAAAACCCCTAAAAGCCTACGAATTACCAGGGTTATGGAACGGAGCTATGGCACATTGGACAAGCCTTTTTGTAGAGGTGCCTCTTACAACATTTAGTCCTGTAAAAACTATTAACGATTTGCTTAAACCAGCCCATCAATAAATAAGCAATCGGTTTTGTGATAATTTATTAAACGTATATAAAAAACGCCCTACTAATAGGGCGTTTTAAAACGTCACATTTTTTTAATTTATTTTTTCACGATTAAGAATTCTGAGCGTCTGTTTTGAGC
>CAYXAF010000046.1:0-18477 GCA_964463035.1 uncultured Flavobacterium sp. | reverse complement strand
GGCACCACAGCCGATGCGGTGATGCAGCTGAATGCTGAAGATGGAGGAAATAGAAAATTTATATTAGTGCAGTTGCCCGAAGAAATAGACCCAAAGAAAAACAAAACAGCATATGATTTCGTGAAAAACGAACTGGAAGCCGAGCCTACCATTTTTGAAATTACCAAAGAAAGAATAACAAGAGCAGCAAAAAAAATAAATGCAGGGTTAGATGAAAAAATAACAAAATTAAAAAGTGAATTACCTACCGAAGAAACCAAGGCAGAAATAGAAAAATGGGAACAATGTAAATCTCAAAACAATTTCAAGATTTTTGAAACCACACCCATTTGGGAAGATTACGATTTTGAAGCAGAAGAATTTGATAGTTCTCAAACCCTTTTTGATGCAGATAAACTATCAGAAGAAGATATGAAAGCATTATTGACAACTTGGAAAACTTATGATGGCATACCGCTTACACAAGATTTAAAAAAAGTAGATTTAGGCGGTTACACTGCTTTTTACGGAAACGAAAAATTGTATTTGATGAACAAAGGTTTTACGACCGACACCCTGAAGGCTATTTTAGAAAAAATAGATGCCGATAAAGATTTTGAACCGAGAAGCATCATCGCTTTTGGCTATCATTTTGAGAGCAAGAGTTTGCGAGAAATATCGGAAAATGTAAAAACCTATAACAACAAGAAAAAAAGCGAGATTGATTTTATAACTCGGTATTAGTATGAATGAAGTAATTATCTATCAAACCAATGACCATCAAACTCAAATTGAAGTAATATTTGAACATGAAACCGTTTGGTTAAATCAAAATCAAATAGCATTTCTATTTCAGCAAACAAAACAAAATATCAGTTTGCATATAAATAATTGTTTTAAAGAAGGAGAATTAGTGGCAGATTCAGTTATCAAGGAATCCTTGACAACTGCAAAAGATGGAAAAAAATATAAAGTAAAGCACTACAACCTTGATGTAATAATCTCAGTAGGCTATAGAGTAAAATCTCAAAGAGGAGTTCAGTTTCGCCAATGGGCTACACAGAGATTAAAAGATTATTTGGTAAAAGGCTATACCATAAACCAAAAACGATTAGAAGAAAATAAAACACTCTTTTTACAAACCCTCAACGATCTCAAGATTCTCTCTCATCAGAATAATCAACTGGAAATAAAAGATATACTTTCTTTGATTGCAGGGTTTTCATCTACTTTTTTTGCACTCGATACTTTTGATAAAGATACATTTCCGAGCCAAGGAACACAAGAAGAAATACAAGCCTCCGTGCAAGAACTATATGAGGATCTACAAATATTAAAAAATGAATTGATACAAAAGAGTGAAGCAACCGAACTTTTTGCACAAGAAAAAACAAAAGGGAATCTCGCAGGAATTTTTAGAAATGTATTTCAGAGTGTTTTTGGGCAGGATGCATACCAAACGATCGAAGAAAAAGCGGCTCATCTGTTGTATTTTATCATAAAAAATCACCCTTTTACCGATGGGAACAAGCGAAGTGGTGCATTTGCATTTATCTGGCTTTTACATAAAGCAAGGTATGATTTTAGAGAGACAATACACCCAGAAACACTCACGGCACTGACTCTCCTCATAGCAGAATCTCGTCCTACTGATAAGGCAAAAATGGTAGGAATCGTCACACTTCTTTTAACCTCCAAAAAATAATGAAAGGATTTCATTTTGAAAGAAATTTATCACACCAAGACAGTGCGGTAAAAAATACATTAGCGGTTTTTGCAAACCTCCAGACTAAAGAAGTCACTCTTGTGGATAAAAACTATATCAATCCCGAGCGAGATTGGAGAGATGATCAGTTTCAGAAAAATATTTTTACTATTCAAACTGAAAATCAAATCACCGAAAAACCTCATACCAAAAGCAACATCATCGATATAATGATGGAGACGGGAACAGGAAAAACCTACACCTACACCAAGACTATTTTCGAACTGAATAAACAATACGGTATTTTCAAATTTATTGTTGTTGTCCCCACTTTATCTATCAAAGCAGGAACAATAGATTTTTTGAAATCAGAGAGCAGCCGTGAACATTTCAAAGAGCAATACGGAAAGACACTTCATTTGCATATTGTAGAAAGTTTAAAGAGTAATAAAAGCAAAAAATCATACATTCCACCGGCAGTAACCAGTTTTGTCAATGCTGGTAACTTTGAGAAAAATAGCATTCAAGTTCTGATTATCAATGCGGGTATGATCAATTCTGATACCATGCAAAAGAGTTTTGACAAAGGACTTTTTGACAAATATACCGTCCCATTTGATGCCATTGCCGCTACAAAACCTTTTATGATTATTGACGAACCTCATAAATTTGGAACAGGCAAAATAACTTGGGAGAACATTCAGAAAATGAAACCGCAATTTATTTTGCGATATGGTGCGACTTTTCCTGATAAAGAAATCAAGCAAAAAAATATTCTCAATGGAAAACTGGAAAGCTCGTATATCAAAGATTATCATAATCTTGTATATACCCTTACTGCGGTTGATGCTTTCAATAAAAATCTCGTGAAAGGAATTATTGGGCATATTACAGAATTTGAAGCGGGAAAAAATGAAGTCATCAAATTTCTCGATTCTGATGGCACAGAAGCAAGTTTTCAGCTCAATAACGAAGTTCCGAAAAAACTGATGAAAAAAGATAATTTATCGGTTATACATTCCGAAATGACAGACTTATACATCGAAAATCTGAACAAAAGCACGGTTGTCTTAAGTAATGGCTTGGAAATGAAAAAAGGAGATAAAATCAATCCGTATTCATATGCCTCTACCTTGCAAGAGATGATGATTCAAAAAGCTATTCAAAAGCATTTTGAAATTGAAAAAGAACTATTAACAAGAGAAGTAAAAATAAAACCGCTAACACTTTTTTTTATAGACAATATTGATGAATACCGAAAGAAAGAGGGATGTATCCGAAAAACGGTTGAAAGCTATATCAAAGCTGAAATCGAAAAACTCCTCAAAACCGAACAAAATATTTTTTATAAAAATTATCTGGAAAAAACATTGCGAGATATTTCTGCAACTCATGCAGGATATTTTAGTAAAGACAACAGCGAGAAAGACGAAGTAATTGAAAAGGAAATAAACGAGATTTTGCACGATAAACAAGAAATGTTGAGCTTGGACAATCCGAGACGATTTATTTTTTCAAAATGGACTTTAAGAGAAGGTTGGGATAATCCGAATGTATTTCAAATCTGTAAACTGCGAAGCAGCGGAAGTGAAATATCAAAACTCCAAGAAGTGGGTCGAGGACTCCGTCTGCCTGTCAATGAATATGGAAATCGGGTAAAAGATGAGCAATTTTATCTCAACTATTTTGTGGACTTCACCGAAAGCGATTTTGTAGATAAGCTGGTGAATGAAATCAACGAAAAATCTGGAGCAATTTCCATTGAGCAAGTTCCTGATAAACTGTCTGATATAATGCTTCGGCAAATTCTTCTGAAATATGATTACACTGATGAAAATGTTTTACTTCAAAAACTAATAATGGAAGATAAAGTAATTGACTTCTCAAGAATGTTTTTAAAAGGAGGTTTTGATTTTATCAAACACAATTATCCGCTTGTTTTTGAAGGGGTAAATTCAAATAAAGTCCGCAAAGCGACCGACCCAAAAAAGAAAGTGGTAGTAAGGACAGAGAAATATCATGAGCTGAAAGACCTCTGGGAAAAACTGAATGAAAAAGTAATTCTTGAATATAAGTTTGACGATGAAGCAAAATTTCAAAAATTATTTGCTAATTATCTAACGATAGAAAATAGCCAATTTGAAGCTGGAGGAATCACTGAAATGATGAAGAAAATTGCCATAAAAGATGGAAAAGCGACCATAGAAGAAAGTGTGAGTGCTGCTAGAAAGAGAAATACATCTCTTGTCACTATGAAATACAGTGATTTTCTGAAAGAACTTTCAAAAATCTTGAACATCAATATCAAGACACTTCATCAATCAATTATTGAGTCAGGAACAGACATAAACAAATTCCTGAATCAAACAACACTTAGAGTAATCAAACAAAATTTTGAAAATTATTTAATGGCAAAGGCGTTTACAGATTTCACAATTGAATATAAAAAGGTATCAAACAACATTCACCCAACCAAACTAACTAATGAGAATGGCAATGTGTTAAAAGAAATTTCTGCTTCTGATGTTGGGGTTTTGTTTTCAGACGAAGATGTTGCAAACAATTATTTTTTTGAGGAGCTTTTTTATGATAGTGAACTCGAAAAAGAAAATATTCAAACTAATATTTCGGAAGTAATAGTATTTACAAAGATACCAAAAAATTCAATAAAAATTCCTGTTGCAGGTGGCAAAAGTTACTCACCTGACTTTGCATATGTAGTCAAATATGCCAATGGCGAACAGAATCTCCATTTTATTGTCGAAACTAAAAATGTAGGAAATGAAAATAATTTAAGAGAAGAAGAAAAATTCAAAATAAAACACGCTGAAAAGTTTTTTGATGGCAAAGTAAAAATTGAATTCAGAACACAGTTTAGCAATGATGCAATAGTTGACTTAATTAAAAAAATTTCAGTTAATGAATAAGCCGACACCAATAAGCCAACGCATTTTGCAAGATTTAAGGTTTAGGAATATCATAAGGAGCGATGCGTATCATAAAAAATCAGTAAATAATTAAAAATCATCGAACACCCATGAAGATAAGGCTATCTACATGACCAATAAAAAACAAATAAATATTCACACATGAAAAAATCTATTCTAAAAACGCTTTTTATATTCTTATTTATAAACTTTTCAAACGCTCAAACTGCCGAACTTGTGCCGCAATTTTTGGCTTGTGAGCAGCAAAAAAACACAACCGAAATTTGTTTTTTAAACGAAATTCATAATCATATTAAAAAAAACTTTAAAGTTCCTGAAAATCAATCATTTTCGGGCGAAATTATCACACTTTTTGAAGTTGATACCGTAGGAAAATTTAAAATTTTATATATAGAAGCACCCGAACAAAAGTTAAAAGACGAAATGAGCCGGGTTTTTGCCTTGCTACCACAGATAAAACCTGCCAAATACAACGCAAATACAACCTATTATAAACAATCAATAAAAACAATTTTTCCTTTTACAAACGCTGAAAATTTAATTGAAAGACAGTCGCTCCTAAAAATTGTAAATCCATACAAAATTACGCAAACAAAACCTCAAAAAGTGCTTCCGTTTACGCATCAAAACTATGCTTTATTTGATAAAAACATCAACGAAATAGGCATAGAAACACACACCTCTGTAAAGCCATATACAGCCAACGAAGTTTCGTTTTTTTTTGATTTAGAAAACTATCAAAAATCGTTATACAAAAACAAAATAGGTTGGTGGGGACGCAAATTTTGGAACGAAAATATGTTGGAATTATCTGACGAAGATTTTACTTTAATACTAAACCCAATTGCTGATGTTCGATTAGGAACAGATATAAGCAGTAATAAAGATGTTACCTATCAAAACACAAGAGGTATAAATGTGAACGGAACCATTGGAAAACAAGTAAGTTTTTCGGCAACAATTTTTGAAAATCAAGGTCGTTTTGCCAATTATTACAGCCAATATGCAGAGAGTATAAAGCCTTCGGGTGGCAATCCTGCTATAATACCAGGTATAGGAATTGCAAAAGAATTCAATTCAAATGCTTATGATTTTATGTCAGCTGATGCAAATATTTCCTATACACCCAGCAAATTTTTTAATTTTCAGATGGGTTATGGTCGAAATTTTATAGGCGATGGTTATCGGTCGTTGTTGATGAGTGATGGGGCAAGCCCGTATCCATATTTTAAAATAAATACCACTTTTTGGAAACTAAAATATACCAATATTTATACCAGCTTAAAAGATGTAAATGACTATGCAACCCTCGAAAAAACCTACGGAAGCAAGTATATAGCCAGCCATTATTTAAGTCTAAACCTTAACAAACGTTTAAATATAGGGCTTTTTGAATCGGTCGTTTGGGCAAATACTAATAATAGAGGTTTTGATGCTAATTTTATTGTTCCTATTATTTTTTATCGTTCTGTAGAGTTTAATTCGGCCCCAAAAACAGGTAATGCCTTGATGGGAGCAACAGCAAAATATAAATTTACCAATAAAATATATGCCTATTCACAATTTATTTTAGATGAATTTTCAATAAATGATATGACAAAAATGAACCAAAGCTGGAAAAATAAAAACGGTTATCAGCTTGGTTTTAAATACTTTGATGCTTTTTCGGTTAAAAATTTAACCCTCCAGGGGGAGTATAACCAAATACGACCGTATGTGTATTCGCACAGCAGTCCTCTTACTAATTATGGGCACAACAATCAAAGCATAGGACACAATTGGGGGGCAAATTTTAGAGAATTTATTAGCATTGCACGTTATACCTACAACCGTTGGTTTGCCGAAGGAAAGCTAATTTTTGGTGAACGAGGCTTAGATAAAAACGATTTGAATTATGGAGGAAATATCTATTTAGATTATGACAAAAATCGTCCGTATGATATAGGTGTTAGCATAGCACAAGGGGCAAAAGTTACTCAACTAAACGCCGAATTACAGATTGGTTACATCATCAATCCATCGGCTAACTTAAAACTTTTTACACATCTTATTTATAGAAACCTAAGTAGCGATTATTCCTTAGCGGCTCTCAATCAAACCTCTACAACCACTTGGTTTAATGTTGGTTTACGTTCCGATTTGTTTAACTGGTATTTTGATTATTAATTTTTTTATTTGGGCAGCTAATCCGCCCTCCATTCCCGCTTTTTTTATATTTTTTTGGTCGCAAAACTGCCAAAAAAAATATAAAAAAGAGCTCCATTCAGGTCGGGCTGCGATTACCCACATTAAGTTCTATGCTAATTATTGTTGAAAACCATTCTTTATCTTTTTAGAAATCTCCTTAAACTTTAAACGACAACAAACCTCAAAGGTATTTAAGAACCTTTGAGGTTTATAATAATTACCATTTAATAATTACACTTCCCCAAGTGAAACCACTACCAAAAGCAGCTAAAACAAGCACATCCCCTTCGTTTATTTTACCTTGCTCCCATGCCTCTGTAAGAGCAATAGGGATAGAAGCTGCTGTCGTGTTTCCATATTTTTGGATGTTGTTAAACACTTGGTCGTCTGTTAGTTTAAATTTTTGTTGTATAAATTGTGAAATCCTAAGATTGGCTTGATGCGGTATAAGCATATCAATGTCAGACACTTGCAAGTTATTGGCTTGTAAACCCTCGCTAATTACTTCCGTAAACCGAGCCACTGCATGTTTAAAAACAAATTGTCCATTCATATACGGATAATAACTAATATCTTCGGGGTCTTTTACAATATCTGTAACCCATTTTTTACCCATTCCTGGGGCTATTAAAGCTAATTCTTCGGCATGTTCGCCTTCGGAGTGTAAATGAGTTGATAAAATTCCTTTGGTTGTATCTTCTTCTCTTGAAAGCACTGCTGCTCCCGCTCCATCGCCAAAAATTACGGATACTCCCCTGCCCCTATTGGTAAAATCTAATCCTGGTGAATGGGTTTCTGCACCTATTACCAGAATATTTTTATACATACCTGTTTTTATATATTGGTCGGCAACAGAAACTGCATACACAAAACCAGAACATTGATTCCGAATATCTAAAGCACCTACGGTTTGCATCCCTAATTCTTTTTGAACGGTTACCCCAGGTCCAGGAAAATAATAATCGGGGCTAAGGGTTGCAAAAATGATAAAATCAATATCATTGGGGGTTAAATTGGCACGTTCTATTGCCATTTTTGCTGCTTTTATTCCCATAGTTGTGGTGGTTTCGGTACCTTTAACCACATGACGACGTTCTTTGATACCTGTTCTTTCTTGTATCCATTCGTCTGTTGTGTCCATCATTTTAGATAAATCGTTGTTTGTTACCACATTTTCGGGAACAAAATAGCCTAAACCTATTATTTTTGAATGAAACATAATTTTAGTTGTTAGTTGGTGTTTATTTTTTATTAAACCAATTTTCAATAGTTATTATTTCAATGAGTTTAAAATCTTTAAGGGGGCTCCTAAAAAATATTTTTCTAATGAAAATTTGTAATTTTTAAAAGTTTCCTATATTTTTAAACCTCAAATATACACTTTTTTATTTAGATGCAAATAAAGTTACATCGGTTTCTGTAATTTCGTTACCTCCTAAAATAAGCAAGCGCTCTACCACATTTCTTAGCTCTCTGATGTTGCCTGTCCAGTCGTATTCTTGTAGCATAGTTAAGGCTTTATCTGTAAATTTTTTAGGCATAAGTTTTTGCTCTTCATAAATTTTTTCAGCAAAATAATTGACTAATAAGGGTATATCATCTTTTCTGTCGTTTAACGATGGAACTTTTATCACAATAACCGCTAACCGATGGTATAAATCTTCTCTAAAATTACCTTTTTCAATTTCCTCTTTTAGGTCTTTGTTAGTAGCGGCAAGCACTCGAACGTTCACTTTTATGTCTTTTTCGGCACCCACACGTGTAATTATGTTTTCTTGCAAAGCCCTAAGCACTTTGGCTTGAGCTGCCAAACTCATATCTCCAATTTCGTCTAAAAATAGTGTCCCTCCATCGGCTGCTTCAAACTTTCCTGCTCGGTCTTTCACGGCTGAAGTAAAAGCACCTTTAATATGCCCAAACAATTCACTTTCAATAAGTTCTGATGGGATAGCTGCACAATTTACCTCAACTAAAGGTGCAAAATTTCGGTTACTTAGTTGATGTAATTGATGGGCAACCAACTCTTTACCTGTTCCGTTAGGTCCTGTTATTAAAACTCGGGCTTCGGTTGGGGCAACTTTTTCTATCATTTGTTTGATGTGTACAATTGCCCCGCTTTGCCCTATAATTTCATAGTTTTTAGTAATTTTTTTCTTTAAAATTTTATTTTCAACTATCAAATTTTTCTTGTCTAAGGCATTCCGAACGGTGGTTAATAGTCTATTTAAATCGGGGGGTTTTGAAATATAGTCATAAGCCCCTAAACGCATGGCTTGTAGGGCGGTTTCTAAATCACCATGCCCCGAAATCATGATAATTGGTGTTTCGGGTTTTGTATTTTTGAGGGTTTCCAGCACTTCGATACCGTCAGGTTTTGGCATTTTTATATCGCATAAAACCAAATCATAATCTTCTGATTTTAATTTAGATAAGGCAATGGCACCATCTTCGGCTTCGTCAATTATATATGTAGAGTTTTCTTCGGTTAAAATTTTAACCAAAACCCTACGAATCCCTGCCTCGTCGTCAATAACTAAAATTTTAGCCATTAGTTGCGTTTAATTTTTAAAATAGAATAAATTACAATTCCAAAACCCACCAAAACAGTGGTTGGGGCTAATCGGATACGTCTAAAACTAAAAATATCTTCGTTAAAAATGTTGGGATCTTCGCTACCCCCGCCAGACATTAATAAAAACCCTAAGGCAATCACTAAAATGCCTACTAATAAGATTTTATAATTTGTTTTTTCAAAAAGAAAATCTTGTTTATTTTCCATAGTAAAGTTTAATTTTATATTTTTTTTTATAACTCCATTTTTATTGTTCCTTAGAAAGTGGAAGTTGCTTTTCTTTGGGCAAAACGAATTAAGGGGACTTCTAAAAATTCATTTAAAATTTACAATTTTAATAAAGTTCATCAGTTTTTAAATTAAGATATTTTTGTGTGGCAAAAAAGGTACTTATCCAGCTGATAAACAAGCCTATAAACAAAATACCTCCTATTACTAAAGCAATAGATTGATAATCAGTCCCTAAATCTAAGGTTGGAAATTTTTTATCCATATAAAATATTAAAAACAAAACCGCTACAATGGCTAATACAGACCCTACTAAACCTAATTTTATACTTCGAATAATAAAGGGTTTTCTGATAAACGATTTGGTTGCGCCTACTAATTGCATCGTTTTGATAATGAACCGATTGGCATAAATAGACAATCGAATAGAACTATTGATAAGCAAGAATGCAATAACCGAAAACACCCCACTTAAAACCAGCATCCAAAACGAAATTTTATTGATGTTTTCGTTTGCCATTTCCACTAAGTTTTTATCATAAATTACCTCAGAAATATAGGGGTTTTGCTTAAAATTTGATTCAATATTGGTAATGCTTTTTTGGTTTAAATAATCGCCTTTTAAATGTATGTCAAACGAATTTTGCAACGGATTGATGCCTATAAATTCCATGAAATCTTCTCCTACAATTTCTGGATTGTTTTTAGCAGCTTGGTCTTTAGAAACATAAACAAAATCTTTAATATACTTAGCATTTTTAAGTTCCGTTTCAAAGGTATTGATGATAGAATCGGTGGTTTCGTTTTTTAAGAAAACCGTCATCGGTATATTTTCTTTAAATTCATTGGAAATTTTTGTAAAATTAATCACAAAAAACAATAACGAGCCTACTAAAAATAACACTAAAAAAACACTGATAACAACCGAAAAGTAAGACGATAGAACTCTTCTTTTTTGAAATTTGTCGTATGATGAGGGCATATATATGAGTATTTTTAATTAACGATTTTTGATTGTTTAATTCAAATTTTTTTAAATATTTTTAGATTCAAACTTTTAAAACTAATTAGACTGCAAAGTAACGAAAAATTTTAAAATTAGTATAATAATAATACCTTTGCAGCTAAAATTTAATGAAATAAATTGCAAATGAAATATATCTATTCTGAAATTGAACAAAAATGGCAAAAATATTGGGCAGAAAATCAAACATTTAAAGCCGAACAACGAACAACGAACAACGAACAACGAAAATTTTATGTGTTAGATATGTTTCCGTATCCTTCGGGGGCAGGCTTGCATGTGGGGCATCCACTCGGATACATAGCATCAGATATTGTAGCAAGATACAAGCGTCATCAAGGGTTTAATGTATTGCATCCACAAGGCTACGATAGTTTTGGGCTTCCAGCTGAACAATATGCCGTTCAAACAGGGCAACATCCAGAGAAAACAACCAAAGAAAACATTGCTCGTTACCGAGAACAATTAGATAAAATAGGTTTTTCGTTTGATTGGAGTAGAGAGGTAAGAACTTCAAGCCCAGATTATTATAAATGGACTCAATGGATTTTTATAGAAATTTTTAATTCATATTATTGTAAAAACACCAATCAGGCTCGTCCAATTTCGGAGCTATTAAAAGTTTTTTCAACAGAAGGCAATACAAAAATTAATGCTGTTTGTGATGATGATACCCCTATTTTTTCAGCAAAAGATTGGAATGAATTTTCAGTAGAATATCAACAAAAATTATTATTAAAATATCGCTTAACATTTTTGTCAGAAACCGAAGTAAACTGGTGCCCTGCACTCGGAACTGTTTTAGCAAATGACGAAGTAATAAATGGAGTTTCAGAACGAGGTGGGCATCCTGTAATCCGTAAAAAAATGATGCAATGGAGCATGCGAATTACTGCTTATGCCGAACGCCTTTTACAAGGTTTAGAAACTATTGATTGGAGCGAAAGCATCAAAGAAAGCCAACGAAATTGGATAGGTAAATCCGTAGGAGCAAAGCTTAATTTCAAAATTAAAAATTTCAAATTTCAAATTGATGTTTTCACCACTCGACCTGATACTATTTACGGAGTTACTTTTATTACCCTTGCACCTGAACACGAATTGGTTACACAAATAACAACTTCTGAGCAGAAACCAATGGTTGATGCTTATATAGAAGCAACAGCCAAACGAAGTGAACGAGACCGAATGGCTGATGTTAAAACAATTTCGGGCGTTTTTACAGGTGCTTATGCAGAACATCCTTTTACCGATGAATTGATTCCTATTTGGATAAGCGATTATGTATTAGCAAGTTACGGAACAGGAGCAGTAATGGCAGTTCCGGCAGGTGATGAACGAGATTTTATCTTTGCTAAACACTTTAATTTGCCTATTAAGAATATATTTGATAAAGATATTTTAGAAGTAGCTTTTACCAAAAAACAAAACTTTACCTATATAAATTCCGATTTTTTAGATGGTTTAGATTATGAACACGGAACTAGAAGAGTTTATGCAGCCATCGAAGCCTTAAAAATAGGACATAAAAAAGTAAATTATCGTTTGAGAGATGCCGTTTTTTCAAGACAAAGATACTGGGGAGAACCCATTCCTATTTATTACAAAAACGGACTGCCCTACCCTATCCCAACCAAATGTTTACCTTTAGTTTTACCCAAAGTTGAAAAATATTTACCTACCGAAGATGGACAACCACCCCTCGGAAACGCAACCCATTGGGCTTGGGACACTCAAAAGTTGTTAGTTGTTAGTTGTCAGTTGATAAACCACCAAACAATATTCCCACTCGAACTAAACACAATGCCGGGCTGGGCAGGGAGTAGCTGGTATTGGTTACGATATACAGATGCTCAAAATCAAACCGAATTTGCTAATAAAGAAGCGTTAAACTATTGGAAAAACGTCGATTTATATATAGGAGGAAGCGAGCATGCTACAGGACACCTTTTATACAGCCGCTTTTGGAACAAATTTTTAAAAGATAAAGGCTATATAAACGAAGAAGAGCCTTTTAAAAAACTCATCAATCAAGGAATGATTTTGGGGATGAGTGCTTATATTTACAAAGATGAAACATCTAATAAATTATATTCAAAAGGACAAATTAAAGATAAAAAAATTATTCCAATTCATGTTGATATTTCGTTAATTAATGAAACAGACAATCATTTATATATTGAAAAATTCAAAAATCATCCTTTGTATTTAGATTATAAAGATTATGAATTTATTTGCGAAAATGGGATAGGATATCATGATGAAATTCCAATGGGTATTCAATCAAAATTTTTAGTTGAGCGTGAAGTAGAAAAAATGTCAAAATCAAAATACAACGTAGTTAATCCTGATGATATTTGTGAAGAATACGGAGCCGATACCTTACGTTTATACGAAATGTTTTTAGGCCCGTTAGAACAAACAAAACCATGGAATACAGCAGGTATTTCAGGGGTTTATGGGTTCTTAAAAAAACTTTGGAAGCTATACCATTCTGGCAAAAACGATACATTTTTTGTTTCCGATGATACAAATACAACTGGTTTGAATGAGGCTTATAAATCATTACATAAAACCATAAAAAAAGTAATCGATGATATTGAAAATTTCTCTTTCAACACTTCGGTAAGCCAATTTATGATTTGTGTAAACGAACTTACCGCTTTAAAATGCAACAACAGAGCTATTTTAGAGCCTTTGGTTATTTTAATTTCGCCTTATGCTCCACATATTGCAGAAGAATTATGGCAGAAATTAGGGCATCAAAATTCTATCGCTAGGGTTCCGTTTCCAAAAGTTAATGAAAAATATTTAATTGAAAATGAAAAAGAATATCCGGTTTCGTTTAACGGAAAAATGCGTTTTACACTTACACTTCCATTAAATTTATCAAAAGAAGAAATTGAAGAAATCGTTTTAAGCGACCCCAGAACTCAAAAACAATTAGACGGAAAACAACCAAATAAAACCATTATTGTTCCAGGAAAAATTATAAATTTAGTTAATTAAATATGCAACTCATTAGAAATACTATGAAGAAAATTTAAAGTTTTTTCTTTTTTACACCCAAGCTTAAAGCTACGATACGCAATTTCAAATAAAGAAAACTAATAACTTCTAAAGACAAAATAGATATCGGAAATGAATTAAACGGAAATATCACAGAAGGTTTTAGGATAATGCGAATTAAATTTATAGAGAATAATAAAAACGAAATACAAATCTTTTTCTACTTATAAATTAATTGCTGAAAATTTTGTAGAAAAACCGTCAGATAAACATATATATTGCATTCATTTAGATCATATTCTTTCAAATGACAATGCATCTAACTTAAAATGGGTAACAAAAAGCGAAAAATTAGAGCATTTTAATAACAATCCAAAAGTTATAAAAACAAGAGAAGAAAACGTTATAAACAAAGAAAAATGATTGTAAAAGAATTTAACGTGAGCGACACACAAATTAAAAGAATTACAAGGGGTGAAAATTGAGGACATATTATCATTTGATAAAAATGAATTTTTAGAAGTTTCCTTTAATTTAAAATCAATATAAATAATAAAAAACGTTGTAGTTTAGTTTTAAAATAACTAAATTTGAAACGTTTTTTATACACCATTTTACATTTTTTTATAGAACATTATGGCAAAATCAGCATTTTTAAAGTCGTCAATAGCAAAAAAGTATTGGATGGCTTTTACCGGTTTATTTTTATGTTTATTTTTAGTAGGGCATTTAGTGGGTAACTTGCAAATGCTCAGCAGTTCACCCGAAGCTGCTTTAAAATTCAATCAATATGCATTGTTTATGACAACCAATCCGTTCATAAAAATAATGTCGTATATAACCTATTTATCAATTATTTTTCATGCTATTGATGGAATAATTTTAACAATTCAAAACAAAAAAGCTCGTCCTATTGGCTATTTTAAAGAAAATGCAGCTGCTAATAGCAGTTTTGCTTCTAGGAATATGGCAATTTTAGGTAGCTTAATTTTAATATTTATTGTAATGCACATGAGCCATTTTTGGGCAAAAATGCACTTTGATAAAAATATGCCTTTGCAAAAAATAGTTGTTGAAAACATGGGGCAGAAACATGAGTTTTACAACACAACAATAGACGGAAAATTTATCCCTGCTGATACTGCTCAAATAGCACAAATGGGCTTAGAAATAAGAGATGTTAAATATTTTTATGACAAAAAGGCAAATGTAAAAATGGCAGAAGGTTATAAAGATTTACACAAAATAACCGTTGCGTTTTTTAAAGATGCAAAAATAGGATTTTGGGCTACTTTGGCTTATGTATTTTCTATGATTATTTTAGGGTTTCATTTATGGCATGGTTTTGCAAGTGCATTTCAATCGTTAGGTATAAACAATCCAAAATGCAACGAAAGTTTAAAAATTACAGGTAAAATATTTGCTGTGATAGTGCCTCTTTTGTTTGCCTTAGTGCCTTTATACATTCATTTTATAATGAAATAATGAAACAAAGTTTTGATATAAATAGTTTTGACAAATCACTCTTTTGGGATATAAACATCTCCGAATTAGATGTAGAAAAAGACTATTTTTACATCATAAAACGAATTATTTTAAGAGGTGATAAAAAAGACAGAGATATAATGTTTGCAATTTATAATGATGCTAAAGTTTTAAGCGTTGTTGAACAATCAAAAGAAATTTCACCAGCATTAAAAGAAGTTTATAAAATGGCATTACAATGAATAATAATGAAGCAGTAAGTATTGAATTAAAAAAAGTTCTAACGAAACTCTTTGAAATAGAAGAATTAACCAAAAAATTCTATTTAGCAGGAGGAACTAATTTAGCCTTAAAATATAATCATCGAATTTCAACAGATATTGATTTATTTATAAACTACAATGAAAACATAAATTTTGAGGATAAAATTGTTCCTATTTTAGAACAAAAATTTAAAAACAGATTACAATTAATAGCCCTTAACAAAAACACATTACGAACAACTATTGATACTATCAAAGTTGATTTTTTAAGTTGGAGTTCTATAAAACAACAACTAAAACCTTTTGAAATAATTGAAAATACTAATTGGATTTTAGCAGCTGATATTGACGTTGCTGCAATGAAACTCAATGCCATTATCAATAGAGGAACAAAAAAAGATTTTTTTGACATAGCTTTTTTATTACAAAAATTCACAATAGAAGAGTTAATAAACGCTTACAAAATTAAATATAACATACAATCGGATACTGAAATTTTAAAATACTTGTTAGATTTTCATGAAGCAGATTTAGAAACTAATAGAACCATCCAAACTTTAAATTTTAAACCAACCGATTGGGACTCTATCAAACAAAACATAAAACACAACATTAGTAATTATATTAAACAAAAATCATTTACAATCTAAAATTATGAGTAAATTAGATTCAAAAATACCAAAAGGTCCGTTAGCCGAAAAATGGACAGAATATAAAGGACATGTAAATTTAGTAAATCCTGCAAACAAACGGAATATAGATGTTATTGTTGTAGGAACAGGCTTAGCAGGAGGTTCGGCAGCTGCAACCCTTGCCGAATTGGGATATAATGTAAAATCCTTTTGTTTTCAAGATTCTCCAAGACGAGCACACTCTATTGCTGCTCAAGGAGGTATCAATGCTGCCAAAAATTACAGAGGTGACGGAGATTCTGTTTACAGATTGTTTTATGACACTATCAAAGGAGGCGATTACCGAGCCAGAGAAGCAAACGTATATCGCTTAGCCGAAGTTTCGGGTAGTATTATCGACCAATGTGTAGCACAAGGAGTGCCTTTAGCCCGTGAATACGGAGGTTTATTAGACAATCGTTCGTTTGGAGGAACCTTAGTTTCTAGAACTTTTTATGCAAAAGGGCAAACCGGACAACAACTTCTCTTAGGGGCTTATTCTGCTATGAACAGGCAAATAGGTTTAGGAAAAATAAAAATGTATAACCGACACGAAATGCTCGATTTAGTAATAGTTGATGGCAAAGCAAGAGGAATTATTGCTCGAGATTTAGTAACAGGAAAATTAGAACGACACTCAGCACATGCAGTAGTTATTGCATCTGGGGGTTATGGTAATGTTTTTTATCTTTCAACCAATGCAATGGGTAGTAATGCTACTGCAGCTTGGAAAATTCATAAAAAAGGGGCTTATTTTGCCAATCCTTGCTACACACAAATTCACCCAACATGTATTCCTGTTTCGGGCGATCACCAATCTAAACTTACCTTAATGTCTGAATCTTTACGAAATGACGGGCGAATTTGGGTACCTAAAAAAATAGAAGATGCAAAAGCTTTACAAGAAGGACGTTTA
Organism: uncultured Flavobacterium sp.; assembly: GCA_964463035.1. Lineage (GTDB taxonomy): Bacteria > Bacteroidota > Bacteroidia > Flavobacteriales > Flavobacteriaceae > Flavobacterium. The sequence continues at coordinate 1,490 of CAYXAF010000046.1, read as the reverse complement.
AAACCTACTGATTTAAAAGAAGAAGACAGAGATTATTATTTAGAAAGACGTTATCCTGCTTTTGGTAATTTAGTGCCTCGAGATGTGGCTTCGAGAGCTGCCAAAGAGCGTTGTGATGCTGGTTTTGGAGTAAATAAAACAGGCGAAGCTGTGTATTTAGATTTTGCAGCTGCCATTATGCGTTACGGAAAAACCCAAGCACATGTGAAAGGTTTAGATGAAAATGACGAAAAATTAGTGAAAGAATTAGGTAAAAAAATTATCGAAGAAAAATACGGAAACTTATTCCAAATGTATGAAAAAATTGTAGATCAAAACCCGTATGAAACTCCGATGATGATATACCCAGCCGTTCATTATACAATGGGAGGTATTTGGGTAGATTATAATTTAATGACAACTATCGAAGGGTGCTATTCTATTGGAGAGGCTAATTTTTCTGACCATGGAGCCAATCGTTTAGGCGCTTCGGCACTTATGCAAGGTTTGGCAGACGGCTATTTTGTATTGCCTTATACGATAGGTGAATATTTATCAAAAGATATTAGAACAGGTAAAATTTCAACAGATTTACCTGAGTTTGAAGAAGCGGAAAAAAATATTCAAAATCAAATTGAAACACTTTTAAACAATAATGGCAACCATTCTGTAGATTATTTTCATAAAAAATTAGGAAAAATTATGTGGAATAAAGTAGGAATGAGTCGTAATGCACAAGGTTTAACCGAAGCAATGGCAGAAATTAAAGCACTTAGAGAAGAGTTTTATAAAAATGTGAAGGTTACAGGTGATGCAAACGGAATGAATACCGAACTCGAAAAAGCCCTACGTGTAGCCGACTTCTTAGAGTTAGGAGAACTTTTTGCAAAAGATGCTTTGCATAGAAACGAAAGTTGTGGTGGTCATTTTAGAGAAGAATATCAAACCGAAGAAGGAGAGGCATTAAGAGATGATGATAATTTTGCCTATGTAGCCGCTTGGGAATATACAGGAAACCCAGCAGAAGCAGTTTTACATAAAGAAGATTTAGTGTATGAAAATATAAAATTAGTTCAACGGAGTTATAAATAAAAAAATAAATTTTAAACAAAAAAACATGAAAAAAACAAGTTTAATTGCAATAATAATAACATTTATGTTTACAATAACAGCTATTGCACAAGACGGAAAACACGAAATAAAACTTTGCGGAGCAAAACTTTTAGCAGGTCCTATTTTAGATTTCTCGTATGAGTATATCCAAAACAAAGATTTTACTTATGGTGCTAATTTGCTTTGGTATCCAAAAAGCGATGTCGGAAACGATTATTATAAATTCTCTTTTACCCCTTATGCTCGTTTTTATTTTCAAGAAAATAAAGAATACGGAGCCAAAGGTTTTTATGTAGAAGGTTTTGCTGGGCTTTTTAACGGAGAAACAGAAGAATCAAAAACCTACGACACCGGAAGTGGTTATTATTCTACAAAATACTATTTTGAAAAATACAACG
>CAYXAF010000045.1:0-18847 GCA_964463035.1 uncultured Flavobacterium sp. | reverse complement strand
ACAAGGGTTAAGGAACTTTGTTGCTTATATTTTTAATTTAGTCGGTTAGTAGTGTAAAAAAATATCAATACTGCTTAAACTTGTTTTTAGTTCATCATCTTTATCTTTTAATGTATTTTTATGAATAATGGTACTAATTCTGTATATTCCAAAAATAAGAATACATAAACCAATAAGAGAGGATATTAATGTAAATGTCGTCATTCGTTTGCTATTTTATAAACTGATATTCTGTTAATCTTAATGCTCCAAATTTAGTTAAAAGGTTTTGTTCAACTGCCCATTTTAAATCTCTACTTGCTGTGGGTGCAGATATGTTTTTAAAACTCTGCATATAGTCTTTTCTGCTAAACGTATTTTTGCCTATTTTCTCTTTAAATAAGCGTATTCTATCTTCTGTATGAAGTGTTATTGATTGAGATTGTAAAAGTCCGTCTAATGATTCTAAAATGATTTCCAACATAAATTCGATAAAAGGTGTCGAATTTCCTTTTTTATCGGATTCGGATAACTTGCTATAGTAATCGCTTTGTTTTTGCTTTATTAATGATTCAACAGGCAAAAATTCAAAAACAGGATATTGTTGCATGAGAATTAATGTTTGCCACAGTCTGCCCATTCTTCCGTTTCCATCTAAAAATGGGTGAATAAATTCTAACTCATAATGAAATACACAACTTTTGATTAGAATTAAATCGTTGTCTTTTTTCAGATACTCAAAAAGGTCTTTCATTAGTCCGTTTACCATTGTTCCGCTTGGTGCAATGTGTTCTACTTTTGAACCTTTTACAATTCCTACATTTGTCGTTCTTAATTTTCCAGCATTATCAATTAATCCATTCAATAAAATAGCGTGAGCTTTTTCTAAATCTTTTAATTGAAAAGGATTGAATGTATTGAGTTGTTCATATACTTTTATGGCATTTTGAACTTCTAAAATATCTTTTTGCGGAGCTAAAACTCTTTTGTTTTCTAATAAAGCCGTGATTTGTTCTTCGGTTAAAGTATTACCCTCAATTTCTAAAGACGATTGAATGGTTTTGATTCGGTTTTTCTTTCGTAATTCGGTGGCAGGTTTATATAAATGAGTAGCGTTAATTTCTCCTATTTTTTCTGAAATAGAAGCCACTAACGCTACAATTTTTTCTGTTATGTTATAAGGTGGTTTCATTTATGATAGTATCATTTGATATTATCACAAAGGTATAAAAAAATATGATTTTTACTTCGTGTTAAAAATTTCCCCAAACTCAAACTCACGAATATTTGAAATTGCTTGTCTTGGATTGATGGATTCCATTGAACGATTTATTTTACTTCTTTGTTTTTCTCCAGCACCTAAAAATTTACTAATGGATTTCCAATTGTTACCGTCTTTAATTTGCATTAAAAATGCTGATTGACACATTTCTGAAAAATCAAAAGTTGGTTGATTAAATTCTTCAATGCCTTGAGAAACTAACATTACAGCAACACCTTGTGAACGAACTTCACGCAATAATTTTTCTAATATTTCTTGTGATTTTTTTTCCTTGAATACATTATGTGCTTCATCAATAAGTAATACATATCGAAGACCGCTGTAATTGTCTTCAATAGGCACTTTATCCATATTCATAAATATATTATACAAGTAGTAAATAACTAAAAATGTAGCTGTAAAACGCACTTCTTTACTTAAATCTCCTGAAAGACTTAAATAATAGTTTTCATTAATAAAATCGCCTAATTTATTGTTATCAAATAATTCAATCTCTGTTAAACCTATCAATATTTGCGTTAACGATGTAGGTTTATCTCCTGCAATCTCATATACATTTTCTAATATATCTGACAAAGTTGGGTAACTACCGTCTTTTTTATCTTCAAATGCTTTTCTTGTGGCGTCTTTTAAATGTTGCTTTTGAACATTTCCTAAATTAGCATATTTAACAATAATATCAACAAATCGACCTATTCCAACAATTTTATCTCGTTCATTTACATTGTTAATAAATGATAATGGATTAACTGGGAATGAGTCCGTTGGCGTATCAATTAATTTAGCATTGGTATTGTTGAAAAATTCTTTAAAATCTTTATTGGATTTATCACTTTCAGTCATTCCTTTAAAATCTAAATAAAGGTAATTAACCTGTCCTTTTGATTCTGTAATAATTCTTTCTAAAAATTTTCTTGCAAAATAAGATTTTCCAGCTCCAGATTGTCCTGCTATGGCAATATGGCAGTTTCCATACATTGATGTATTGTTAGGAGTGAAATAAATATCTTTTCCCTTGTATTCTCCAATTAATACTTTAATAGGTGCTAAATAACTCTCTTTTTCTTTTAGCGAATTATTTTTGTTTTTAACAAAATCAAAATTGGTTTCATTTTCATTTATTGCATCAATTCCAATTTCGATATGGTCTAATAGAAACTCTATACCTGATACATTTTTGTTTTCTTCAAAATAAAGGTTAATCATTTCTAAACCGCTATCAATATGCCATTTCAGATACTTTCTAACATCGGTATCATCTTTATGGATTTGATATTTTTGACAAATTAAAGAAATGTAATACTCTTTATAGTTTCCAAATAAAGTATTGTCTTTATACTCTTTTTGCTTTTCAGAAATTGAATTATTTTCAAAAGTGTAAGTTGCACCTTTTGCTAATGAATACGCTAATGAAATTCGGGCGATATGATTTTCTTCGCCTAATTGCATTCTATTCGTTAATTTCTTAACAAGTTCTGATGAAGTTTTAATATTAAATTGCATCTTGATAATCTCGTTCAAATATTTTAAATAATTCTTCTTTATTTTCTACTTTTTCAAATGCAGATTGTTCATTATCAATATTTTTTATCAAATAAGTTTTGCTGATATTTGGTAATAATATATTGAATTCTTCCTCTGACATTTCTTTTTTGAGCAATGGGAAAATGATTACTTGCTCTGATACTTTCGGATAAAAATGTTTCACAATACTATTAGAATGGTCAACATCAAATTTTTGCATTGGCGAGTCAATGAATACAGGGAAACTAATATTCGATTCATCAACCAAACCTTTTAATAATGCTGTTGCATACATCTGTTGCTCTCCTTTGGAAAGTGAATCTTTATTGATGATATTACCTCTTGAATCTATCAAGTTTATATCAATATCTTCCCCAATAATTTCAACATTTACATCTTTAATAAAAGATTTTTTGTGTAATAAAGTATCTAAACCGTTTTTTATTCGCTCTGAAAGTGATTTTGATTTTTCGTTTTTGAAGTCAATAATAAATCGTTTCAAAGTCTTTATTGTATTTTCAACTTCTTTACCGATTTCTATATTTTCTTTTCCTAAATCAAGTCTTTCGGTTATTCTGTTTATCTCTTTTTTGTGTTGGATAATTAAGTTGGAATTATCATCAATTTTTTGATTCAAAACCCCAATTTTTTGTTGGATTGATTCATATTGTTGCTCTAATTCTATTTTCTTTTTTCTATCTGCAACTACTAAAGCATCTTCAGACTTTTCTTCAGCAAGTTTTATTTTTTTGTTAATATCATTCAATTCATTTTTTGAGCGTATAAAATCCGTATTTATTCTACTGAATTTCTCTTTGAATGATAATCTAATATTATTTATAAATTGTTCTAATTCAGCTTTTTCAGACTCTGAATAGTTGTGTATCAATTCAACATCTTCATTACTTTGAGTTTCTTCTTCTCCAAGGTGCTTTTTCACTAATTCTTTAAAACTCTTGATATAATATTCTTGAACTTCGTGAGTAATTAAAATATCTTTTGGTCTTGGTAAATTGATTAAATCGTTGATAATGTTTGTAGAAATATCATCGACTTTGTTTTTATCAAAATTTCTGTTAATAAAATTTCTTTCATCAATAATTTGTTCAAAAACTTGTGTCAATAGTTTTCCTGCAATAGCAAAAGGAATTATCTCAAAGTAAGATTTTAATTCTATTTGAATTTGGTTAACGTGTTTGCCTAAATCTTCTTTTCTATTGCGAAGTTCGTTTAATTCATCAACTGTAATTACACTACCGTTTTTAATTAATTTTTCTTGAAGTTTAGCAATATCAAACTTTAAAGCAGAACCATCTTCATTAAGATTTTCAATTTGTTTTTGAATTTCTAAATTTTCTTCTTCTTTATCTGTGGATTCTCTTTTTATTCTATCTAAATTTGATTTGTCTTTTATACTTGCAGTTTCGGCTTTAAGTTTATTTAAGTAACTTTCTAAATCTTCTTTTAAATCTTGATATTGTTTTATTCCTAAAACTTCAACATACGCTTTACTTAATTCTTTTCTTTGTTCCGCAGTATGAATTTCTGCAAGTGAAACTATTTTTTCTGCATCAAAAAAGAAAAATTTCGCAATTTCTTTTGGCATAATAAAATCACGGATAAATATTTCTTTTCCAACTTCTTCTGCTAATTCACTTTCCATACCATCAATTAGAATTTCTAATTCTTCTTCTTTGTTTCCCTCTGTGTGGTAGGTTCTTGTAATTTTTAATTCGTTACAAGTAATATCAGGTATTGTTGTAACATTAGCAAATGTAACAGAAACAGAAAATGTGGTATTGCCTTCAAACTCTGCTTGACGATTTAAACTATTCTTGATATATTTTTTATAGTTACCGTTGCTTTCAATTTCTCTTTTATAGATTTCATCGACATCACTCATTTGTCGTCCATACATACACCAAACCAATGACATCAAAAATGTTGTCTTTCCATAACCATTTTTACCACTTACAATGACAATATTTTCATCATTGTTAACTGATAAATCAATCTTGTTATAACCTTTGTAAATTCTAAAGTTATTTAATTCAATTTCTTTAATAGTCATTATGCTGAAATATGTTGTTTATATCGTTTTTCAATATCTTCAATCAATCCTCTTCGTTTCATCATAATAGTTTTAGACTTTTCTAATTTTAGCAAGTCTTGTATTAAAGTGAATTGTTTTTTATCCTTTTCACAAGCAGACAACAGAAGTTCTTCTTCTTTTTTTACGAGTTCATTGTGCTGTTTCATATCAAGATGTTTATTAAATACTTTATTGTAAATATCTGAAACCGTGTATTGAAAAAATAAATCACGATACCAAATAACTTGAATTGCTATTAATTCTTGTTTGTTTATTAATTCCACTTCATAACCCAATTCATTGATTTGTTTTTGTGCTTCAAAGACTTTTTCAAGTATTTCAGCTCTATGTTTCAATTCCACAACGCCACCGTGAGGAATGGTTGCTTCAAGTCCGTTTCTGCGGAAATGAGAACGATTTTCGGGTTTATTTCTTTCTTCTTGAATCCAATTTCTTAAATCTCGTAAAGGAATTAACCATTGTTGTCCGTTTTCAATTTGTGCAGAAATTGATTTGTCTTGCTTTACAACGGTACAAGTCCAACAACCAAAACGACTTTGTCCACAAGATTTATGCTCTTTATCTGAAACCATTGTAGGACATTCGTAATCATCTGCACTTGCATCTGCATAAATATCAAACAATTCTTTATTATTTGCACCCCAAGGCGATTGAAAGGTATTGATGATATACCAAATTTCTTCTAATTGTAATTCTTTTATTGGGGAATACACAAAAACATTATTTTGCAATGGGTGTTTTGTTAAACGTTTTCCCTTAATATCGTGCTTTTTGATTGATTTTGCTCTTGATGAACTTTCACTTTTTCGAGTTCCAACTAAAATAATTGCTTCGTGGTGGTCGTTATCTTCACTTTTTACAATATCAGTTACAAATTTAGCAGTTGGTTTTATTTTTAACCTTTCTGTACACCATCTGAAACTATTATTAGGTGCTGGATAACCTTTTCCAATTAGGTTAACAAAAAAAGAATCTTCTAATCTTGGTATTGTTTTTTGCACAAAAACAGGAAGCGAATGTTTTAAAGCACCCTCTTTAATTTTCTCTAAAATTTTATTTACATAGTTTGTAATGATTGGATTTTCAACCAACGTATCATTACACACTACATATACTTCACGTTTTAAAAATGATTTTCCTTTTTCGTTTTTAATTTTTAATAGAGCCAACCAAGTAAGAGTAAGTAAAACCGTTGAATCTTTTCCACCACTAAAACCAATAATCCATGGTCTATTGTTATCGTCAATAGAGTATTGGTCAGCGATTTCTTCAATTATATAATTAATTCTTTTGCTCATTTTTGATTTGCATTTCAGGATAGTTTGAAATGATTTTTGTGAATAATATTTAGGAATTTTTTCACTAAACCCTAAACCGCAAATATAGTGATTTTTAAATTTTAACAAGCGTGTTAAAAAAATATTTTTAAATTAATTTTAATCTAAAAAAGGTACAGAATTTCTTCTATACCTCTTATACTTCATCTACACGAAATAACCTTATTGGCAAGTGTATTCAAACTTATAAAGTGAGTTTGTACCTTGTTTTATTTCGCTTGTATAACCATTAGAATTATTGCTTATGGTGTAATTAGTTGTGTTTCCCGAACATGAATTTACTGTACTTGAAAGGTTGTTGTTTCCTAAAAATAGATATTTAGAAAAATCTTCATCGAAAATATCTTGAAACAGAAACAGCGTAAATTCAGTATTAAATTTATTGACTTGGGTATTATCATGGTTTAGTGTAATCGTGCATTCTAATACGTTGTTTTCGTCGTAGAATGAAGTGGAAGTTGTGTTGTTGTTCGTCCAATTAATTACAGTTTTACCCGAATACACATTATTACTATCAAAATGTTGTATCAAAGTCAAATTATTTCCCGAATATTCAAAAGTGTCTTTTCCTGTGTAATTCAATGCTCCACTAAAATATTCATAGGTTCTTTCTTCTGTAATTTTTCCGTTGGTGCTAATAAATTCGCTTTTAAATTCTGTTTGGTTGTTGGATAAATTAATAGTTTCTCGTGTAGTTAGTTGATTTGAATTGTATGTGAAATTTACTTTAGTTGTACTTGACAAAAATTGCGAGATATTCCCATTACTATAACTCACATCAAAGGTTTCATTACCAGAACCAAAACCGTACGTTATTTTTGAAATTTTGCAAGTTTGATTAGGATTTTGATTGTTGTTATCATCATCAGAACTACAACCAAATGCTAATGATAGAATAAATACAAAGGATAAAAGTTTTAAGTGTTTCATATATATTGATTTTAAATTGATTATCTGAAAGTTAGAGGAAATGATTTTTTCATTTTTATATTTTTTCCTTGTGATTGTGCAGGTGTCCATTTCGGCATATTCTTAAAAACCTTTTCAATTTCTGTTTGTAACTCATTAGGAACATTTGGCTTAATACCTATGTTATCAATACTGCCATCTTCCATTATCACAAAGTTTACATTAACCTTGCCCGAAAAGTTTTGTGCTGATTCAGGGATATTGAGGTTTTGGAAAATATATTCTTGTAGTTTTTTATCTCCACCTTTAAAAACCGCTTCTTTTTCAATCGCAATATATTTTATTGATTCTTGCTTTTTAGTTTCGGATTCGTATTGTTTAGGCGTTTCTGGAATGTAATAGTAGTGGTTTATAATGTATGAAGTTAATATATCTGCATTTTTTGGACTTAACTCAATTTTACTTCGGTAATAACTATTGGTTGCAGGTTTTATTGAAAAATAAATTAGGTTGTAATCGTTGTTTCCAATTTTTGCAAAGAATGATAAGAATGATTTTCTTGCTTCATCATTTTTTAATACTTCATCTAATTTTTTGAAAACCTCACTTTTTGTTACATTAATAGCACCACTATCATAACCCAAAGCATTCAAAATTATTACTGAATAATGTTGATTGTCTTTGTAAAGGTTATCTATTTCAAATTGAGTTTTACAAAACTTCACAAATTCGGTTAGTGCTTCTTTTTCTTCTTTTTTAATTGAAGGAGCATATTTTTTTACTGGTGCTTTCCATTCTAAAATTTGAATAGAATCGTTGCTTTGGATTGTATCGTTTTGAGCATTGATAGTAATTGAAAACGATAGAAGAATTAGAAATTTTAAGGTTTTTACTGTCATAATTTGCTTTTTATGAAGCAAATCTAAACAAAAAATCAAAAACACTCGCACCTGTACGAGTGAATTATTCTACTTAATAAGGGAATTTAACTCAAAATTTTTTAACAATGGAAAACATTGAGTTAGAACCAATTGAACAGTATGTAATTAATACTGTTAGAAAAATAAGAATGGAAAAAGGTATTTCTCAAAAAGACCTTGCTTTTATGTTGAATTTATCCATCGGATTTATTGGCGATGTTGAAAGTCCAAAATCGAGAGCAAAGTATAATATTTCTCATTTGAATAAATTGGCTGATGTTTTGGAATGTTCGCCAAAAGATTTTCTGCCTGAACAACCTCTATAAAAAAACTCTACTGCTTTGTTTAACAATAGAGTTTTTAAAAAGTTGCTTTGAAGTTCTTACACTTCTTACACTAATCTAAATTTGATAAGTCAGGTTTTAAATAATATACTTCGTACAAAGTTCCTCTACTCGAACGTTTTCTTTTAAACCCAATTTTAGTAAGTATTTTACCAAATTTCACTAATTCGCCTTGTGTTGGTGTTCTTTTGGTTGTGAGCTGATAAAGTTCGAATGGTAATTTGAATTTCGGGTTTTTTAAATTGTTTATTTCTTCTTCTACTTGCTCTTTACGGAGTGAAATTCTATTTGCCGATTCAAATCTATTTCTTCCTATATTGCTTAAATGTTCTTCTTTTATACTTTCAATAACACTATCTTCAAGTGGAGTGCATGAAAATAATTCTAAAATCTTTACTTCTTCGGGAGAAATTACTCTGAAATTTTCATTGTTTTTTTCAGCTCTTTTTTGGTCGTTTGCATCAAACCAATATTGAAACCCTGATTTAAAAAGACTGTAAACCTCTGCCAATACCAAATTCATATCGACATTGTGATTTCCGTAATTTTCAAAACGACTTACTTCAAAAGATAAAAATCTACGATTTCCTGTAAGGTCATACAAAAACTCTGTTCCGTTTACTGAACCTATAAACGATGCTCTCCGTGTAAAATTATCTGTGAATTTACCATACGCTTTACGAAAACTTATTTTACTTTTTGTTACCAATTCTTTTAATTCGGCTACATTGTTGTAGGTCATATTTGCCAATTCGTCTAAATTGATTAAGCATTTTTCTGAAAGAAAACCAAGCGTGTCTTTATTTCCCAATTTGATGTTTCCAGCAAAGTAATAAGGCATTAATTCGTTTGGTATCAATTTTTCAACCCAAGTGCTTTTTCCGATACCTTGATTTCCTGCTAATATTACACATTGTTGATTGATTGCATTATCTTCAACCATACAAGCCACCCAAGCCACCAACCATTTTGTAAATGCCCACTCAAAAAATTCATTATCGTGAGTGTCTATGGTTTTGAGTAATTTTTTGATGTTTTCATTTCCAGTCAGTTGAGGCAAAGACTCAAAATAATTTTTAATTGGGTTGAAAATTGGAACAAAATCAGATTCAATAATTGTTTTCAAATCAAGAGATTTTATTTTAAAACCGTGATGATTCATTTCGAGTAATAATGAATTCAAATATCTGTCTGTCATATATTTATAATTACTTCTGCCTATTAGTTTAAATTCTACTTTATTACTAATTCCATTAAATCTGAAATTGTAATGGTTGTTTAGATAATTTTTAAAAAGGTCAATTTGTTGCATGATGTTTTTACTTTAAGATTCTAATAAATTGTTCCATTTATCTGAAACTTGATTGATAAGCGTTGATTTAATTTTATATTTTCCGTGTTTTTCAATAATTTCTTCAAACTTTTGCTTTTGGTAATTAAATTTTCGGTGTCGTGAATCGGCTTCAAACAATCCCTTTCTATAAAATTCACTTTGCCAATTCATGTAAATTGCCCTTTCGCTTGGTTTCAACTCCGAAATAGGAACGGAATTATCAAAAAACACTATTTTTTCTAAATTTTCGATTAAAATTTTCTTTAAGTAGAGTAGGTTATTTTTGTCCAATAAATCATCAAGGTTTCGTATGTTCGCCCTTTTTAAATAATTCATCTTCTTTACCTTAACTTCGTATCGTAAAAGTTCCTCTTTTAAATAAGATTCCTTTGTTTTACTATATAATTTAATGGCAAATTCATTTAGGTTACATCTTTTACCTATACTTGTTTCCGAATTACTATTGGTCATGTCCTCGAAATGTTTTGAACCAAAAACTAACGCTGTTTCTGTCAATTTTAGAGCATTAAAATCTAAAATCATTGGAATATTTAATCCAGTTTCTAAACTCCTAATAGAAAGATTCTTTGGATGTAGTTTAAGAGTTTCGCTTAAATCATATATTGCACAACCAAGGTCAGAATAGGTTAAATCCCATACATTATTATGATACCAATGTTTCGCTAATGAAACTCTGTGTGACAACCAGTTACGATAACCCACCTTCGTTTTTCCATGAGTTTTAGGATTATGATACCAAAAGTATTCTATAGGTTTTTGAGAATTATGCACGATACCTTCTACAAATCTTGTTTCGTTACTACTTAAATAATCATTATAATCATCAATAATTGCAAATAGACTTACAAAGCATATCATCTACGCTTTTTGAGTGTATTATCAATCATTTTATCCATTACTTTTTGATATTCTTCGCTAGTCGAGGAAAATCCCTTTTCGATATACTCAATTAAATCAGAACGCCTAAATAGGATTTTTTTGCCCCCTGACTTTGAATATCGCAAAATTGACCTGTGAGTCAATTTATACACCGAAGATACAGACAGGTGTAAAAATTTTGCTGTTTCCTCGACATCTAAATATTCTTTCGTATTTAGACTCATTTCTGAAAGCATTGTTTTAATACTTTCCATTTCTTGTTTCAATTGTTCGTTTGACATAATTTTATTGTTTTAATTTGATGCAAAGATTTGAATATAAGCTACATAAAAAAGAGCTACCCCTTTTATGAGGTAGCTCCAATCTTTGATTATTCCTATAAAAATCTAAAGTTTAAACGAAAAAATTATTTTAAATTTTTCAAAGTGCCGTAGAATTATACATAAACCGTTAGTAGACGAATTGACTCTTTTATTTTAGTGCCAATATTTTGTTCAAAAGGTTCGTTATTATTGTTATAATTTTTTTTGGTAATAGGTACTACTTCTCCAGTCATTTTATTGGTATATGTAAACATAAATTCAAATGAATTGGTAATTCCGTATTGAATATCGCATCTATCTTTGTGCTTAATAACACAAATAAAATATTTAAACGCTTTAATATTCTGTTTCCAATGTATTCGTTTTCCATTAGGAGTAAATTCTTTACTAAAAACATTACAAAAAATTCTGTCATCTATTTTATCAATTATTTCATTTTCAATTAAATAATGTTTAAACATCAAGAGGTCTCTCTTTTTTCCAATATAATTTAATCCTTTTACAACTGAATTCTTGTTGTCATTTGTATAGGATTTTATCAATCTTGGAATTAAATCATCTTTCAATTTTACAAGTTCTTTTCCTTTATTAGCCAAAGCTTTAAGCATCAATTCATGATTATATGCTTCTTCTTCTTCCTCAATCGTAAATGAGGAAATTAAATATTTATTTGGCTGAATTGGAATAAAATTTAAGTCATTTTGATAAAAGAATTCAATTATCTTATCCTGACTATTTTCATTCAATAATGTCTGTAATTGCTCTAATGTAATTACTCTTTCTACGTCATTTTTGCAATCGCTTAATACATCACTAAAAAAACTTGTTGCACTTTTATCGCTAAAAAGGAACTTGTATATTAAAGACTCCTCGAAGCATAAGCTATCGAGGAATCTGTTAATGTTATTTATGTCTTGACTCATTTTTTGTTCATTTTATCCATTTAACTATATGTAAAAAAAGCCCAAAAAATTAATTTCCGAAATGAATAAGATCGGCTGCATTTCGCTTGTCAATATCCATAACTTTAGCATAAATCATCGTTGTTTTCAAATCATTATGCCCTAAAAGTTCTTTCACAACAGTTATATCTGCTTTTTTGTGTAAAAGTAGCGTTGCATAACTATGTCTTGCACAATGGAATGTTATGGTTTTCTGAATTCCAGCACTATAAACCCATTCTCGTAATTGCATATTCATCCAACTGTTATAATTCAATTCTTTAAAAACTTTTTCGTTTGGCAATTTACTTGCAACACCCAAAAATTCTCTTGCTTCTTTAGAAATTGGATGATTTTGTAACCCTTTTGTTTTTTTACGATGAAAATCAATAAAGAAATTGCCCTCATCATCTTTTCTAAAATCTTTCCATTCTAATTTTTTGATGTCGGCATAAGCCATTCCTGTCATACAAGAAAAAAGAAATGCTTTTTTAAGTATTGGATTTTTACATTCGGTTTCTTTTAATTTTTGGATTTCCTCTTGAGTTAAAAATACCCTTATTGCATGTTCAACTGTTGGTGCAGAAACCAAAGTAGCAAAATCAATAGGAATTAATCGTTCTCTAAAAGCATCGTGAATACCATGTTTTATCACATTAAAATAATTATTGGCTGATGAACTTTTTAAACCTTGTGTTTCACTTAAAAAATGTTTAAAATCCTCCAACCAATGTTTATCCATCTGCTTAAAACTTAAGCCGTCTGGACAAAATTCTTTTAAATGTTTTAATGCTGACCTCCAAGTACTGTAATTTTTATCTGTATTTTCACGCTTTTGAGTCAGATAGCTGAAAAATTCAATAAAATTTTTGTTCTTGTGTTTTGAAACTTGAATACCCAACTCTCCACTTTGAATTTTCAAAGTCAGTTTAGAAACATAATTTTCTTCTAATTTTTTTGTTTCCTTGTTGTGTTCACGTTCCGAACTGTTTTTTGGCTGTGAGTAATAAAACATTACTGTTCGTTCTCTTTTTCGATTGCCATCAATGGAATAATCCACATAAACTACTTTTTTACCGTCTTTTGTTTCACGGTAATACGTTCTTACTGTCATAATAAGATGATTTTTTAATTAAAAATTTCCGATTGCTGAGCTTATGTACGATTACCTTATTGTCTTTTATATATCGGCTTAAAGTTTTTCTACTGATACCATAATGATTACAGTATTCAGTAGGTGTGATAAAATCTTTTGAAGAAAATTTTTGAGATTTGATAAGTTCACTCAAAGTAACCTGAATTTGACTCATTAATTCACGTTGGTATTGTAGTTCCCTTTTTACAAATTCTTCAAAATTAACCTCAACATCTTTTTCATCACGCTTCCGCACTTTATACGCCTTTGAATTACATTGATGACTACAATATTTAGTAGTCCTTTTTTGTGCTTCAAATTCTTTCCTACAGAATAGGCATATTTTATTGTACGTTTTGCCAGTTAAAAGCATAAGAATCGGACAAGTTACGATACAGATGGGACATAAGTGGACAATGCTGTTTTTTAAAAACCAATACTGTCACAAAAAATGGCACACCATTAAATTTGTGTCCAAAATTAAACAATTATTTTGACACAACAACTATAAATGTGAAAAATTCAGAAAAATATTTTTTTTAACTAATTGATATACAGTGCTTTTTCTTTCTTTTTCTATCCGATGTTTTCAATAGTCATTTTCCAATACAAAATTTAGAAAAGATATTGCCTAATAGTTCATCATTGGTTACTTCGCCCGTTATTTCACCAAAGTGAAACAAGGCTTGTTTTATATCTATAGCAACTAAATCGGTCGGGATATTGGTTTGTAAACTCCCAAAAACATTTTTAATTGCATGCAGTGCTTGGAGCAACGAATCGTAATGCCGAACATTTGAAACTATTGTTCCATTATTTTGCAAAGCACCTGTGTTTACAAACGATACTAAGGTGTTTTTTAAGTTGTCAATTCCTGTTTTTTGCTTAGCACTAATTAATAAAGAATTTGAAATTTGAAATTTAAAATTTGAAATTAATTCATCTGTTAGTAAATCCATTTTATTTACAACAATCAAAAGTTTTTTTTGAGGATATTTATTTTTAATTTGTTCGGTTTCAACTATAATTTTTTCTAAACTTTCATTTTCTGTTAGCCATTTCCCGTCTAAAAGAAACAAAACCACTTGAGCTTGCTCAATTTTTTGGAATGTTTTTTGTATCCCGATATTTTCTACCTCATCGGTTGTTTCTCTTATTCCCGCTGTATCTATAAACCGAAAACTAATTCCGTTAATGATAATTTCATCTTCAATAGCATCACGAGTAGTGCCTGCAATTGCCGAAACTATGGCTCGTTCTTCGTTTAAAAAAGCATTTAAAAGGGTTGATTTTCCTACATTTGGCTCGCCTATAATAGCTACTGGAATGCCATTTTTTAATACATTTCCTACTGCAAAAGAATCTATCAATCGTTTTAAAACCATTTCAATACGATTTAGTAAATTTAAAAAAGCGGTTCTATCGGCAAATTCTACATCTTCTTCGGCAAAATCTAATTCTAATTCTATAAGTGAGGCAAAATTTAGCAATTCTTGTCTAAGGTGAGAAAGTTCGTTGCTAAAACCACCTCTCATTTGTTGAATTGCTAATTGGTGTGATGCTTCATTTTCAGAAGAAATTAAATCAGCTACAGCTTCTGCTTGCGAAAGATCTAATTTTCCGTTTAAAAAAGCTCTAAGTGTAAATTCGCCTGGCTGTGCCATTCGACAGCCTTTTTTTAAGAGCAGTTGCAAAATTTGTTGTTGAATATAAACCGAACCATGGCACGAAATTTCGACAGTTTCTTCGCCTGTATAGGAATTAGAACCCTTGAAAAGTGTTATCAATACTTGGTCTATCGTCAATTCATCATCTTTTATATAGCCTAAATGAACCGTATGCGATTTTTGTTTTTGGATATTTTTACCAGAAACCGATTCAAAAATTTGGGCAGTAATTTCGATAGCATTAACTCCAGAAATTCTAATAATAGCAATGGCACCAATACCCGAAGGCGTGGCTAAAGCAATAATGGTTTCGGGTGTATAGTTCATTTAAATTTTTTTACAAAAATAATCATTTCAAATCGTATATTTGAAAACTATAAAACAATTTTATAATGACATTATTTTGGTTCCGAAGAGACTTACGATTAGCAGATAATACAGCTTTGCATTTTGCCCTTACCGAAAACCCTCAGGTGCTTCCTATTTTTATTTTTGATACTACTATTTTAGAAAAATTACCCAAAAATGATGCTCGGGTTGCGTTTATACATCAACAAATAACTTCTATAAATACAGAGTTACAAAAATCCGGCAAGCGGTTAGCCGTTTTTTATGGCAATCCAATAGAAGTGTTTAAAAAATTAACAACTGAAAATTCTATTAAAAACATTTATGCAAACAGAGATTATGAACCTCAAGCTCGCAAGCGAGACAAAGAAATATATGATTTTTTAGCCTCTAAAAATATTCTTTTTAAAAGCTATAAAGATCAAGTAATTTTTGAAAAAAACGAAATTGTAAAAGCTGATGGCACACCTTACTTGGTTTTTACACCCTTTAGCAAAAAATGGAAAGAAAATTTTAACAAAAACTGCCTATCAGAGCATAAAACAGAGCTGTATTTTCAGAATTTTGCACAGCATAGCTATCCTTTTTTAAGTTTAAATGATATAGGTTTTACAACTGCTGAAATGATGGTTAAATCCTTTGTTTTAAATGATTTATTTGTAGAAAAATATGCCCAACGAAGAAATTTTCCTAAATTTGAAGGCTCTAACCTCAGCGTTCATTTGCGTTTTGGGACAGTTAGCGTCCGAAAGATAATAGCTAAAATTATCCATCAGAAAGACGAAACTTTTTTAAACGAACTGATTTGGAGAGAGTTTTTTATGTGTTTTTTATGGCACTTCCCAAACTCAGTAATCAACGATTTTAGAGATACTTTTGCAAATATTGAGTGGGAAAATAACCCAAATTATTTTGAGAAATGGTGCAAAGGACAAACAGGTTACCCAATGGTAGATGCAGGTATGCGAGAGCTTAACCAAACAGGTTATATGCACAACCGAGTGCGGATGGTAGTGGCAAGTTTTTTATGCAAACATCTTTTAATAGATTGGAGGTTAGGAGAAGCCTATTTTGCCGAAAAATTATTAGATTATGAACAAAGCAGCAACATTGGTAACTGGCAATGGGTTGCAGGCTGCGGAGTAGATGCTGCTCCATATTTTAGAGTTTTTAACCCTGATGAACAAATAAAAAAATTTGACCCCGATTATAAATACATTAAAAAATGGGTACCCGAAGTGTTTACAAACAACTATCCCAAACCGATAGTGGAACACAAAGAAGCCCGTGAAAAATTTTTAAATTTTTTTAAGAGGATTTAAGGGAACTTCTAAAAATTTATTTTTATTACAAAAAGTTCTTTTTAAATTTTGTCTTCTACTTCTTAAAAATTATAAATTTTCATTATAAAACCAATTTTTAGAACTTCCCTTAATATTGACTGATTTAAATTTTTTGTTTTTATCCAATTTTCACTTACAATTGTTTTAATATTTTTTTATATTCTGTTGCATTTGTAAGGAGTTGTGTTGCTCTTTGCAGTTCCGTGCTGTTTTTTATAAAATAGTTATAAAGTCCTTCTTTATAAGCATACCGTACAATAATTTCGTTGGTTAAGAGGGTTTTTATTTCGTTTTTATGAGTTTCTACTTCTTTTAATTCGGCTTGTTCAAGGGCGGCTAAAAGTTGGTTGTATTGAACGATAATTCTTTGGTCTATCTTTTCTTTCTTAGCTGTTTCTAAGGTTTTTTGCAAGGCTTTTTTGGTTTGTGTTTCTATCGAATTTTTTTCATGTTTTAAATAGTTTTTAAAGTCTGCAAAATCAGCCTCGGTAACTGCAAAAGTTTCTGTTTTTAAAGTTGGATGTTTATAAAAATAGTCGGTTGCATAGTTAAAAATAGCACTTTGAGCAACCAAAGCATCGGTAAATTCACTAATTTTTGACTCATCAAAAGCTACATCGGGCATAATCCCACCTCCGTCATACACGGTTCGTCCGTTTTTGGTTTTAAAGGTGTTTACATTTTTTTCGTCGGTTTTTAAGGGCTTACCTTCTTTGTCTTTTTTAGAATAATCCAACTCCTGAATACAACGTCCCGAAGGTGTATAATATCTCGAAATGGTTATTTTTAGTTGTGTTCCGTAGGTTAAATCAACAGGGCGTTGCACCAATCCTTTTCCAAAACTACGGCTACCCATCACTACAGCTCGGTCTAAATCTTGCAAAGCACCCGACACAATTTCCGAAGCCGAAGCACTACGACTATCCACCAAAACTACCAATGGAATTTCTAAATCAATCGGTTCGTTTTGCGTTCTATACACATTGTTATGCTTTTCTATTTTAGATTTTGTGGTTACAATAACTTCGTTTTTAGGCACAAATAAATTACAAATATTTACGGCTTCGTGTAGCAAACCGCCTGGATTACCTCGAACATCTAAAATAATACTGGTTGCTCCTTGACTTTTGAGTTTTAGCAAGGCTTCTTTGGTTTCGGCAGAGGCTTTGTCTGTAAATCTCGAAAGCACAATATAGCCTGTTGTTCCGTTGATAAGCGTATAAAAAGGCACCGCTTTAATGTCCACATTATCAATATATAAGGTTAATTTTTGAGTTTTATTTTGTCGTATGTACGTAAGTTCTACAGGGGTGTTTTTGGCACCTTTTAGCAAAACTGAGGCATCGTCTTTAAAATCTTTTAGCATTACATCGCCAATTTGAATAATTTGATCACCTGCTCTTAAACCAGCTTTGTCTGCCGCATAACTTTTATATACCTCGTTGATAATCAATTTATCATCTTTTCGAGTAACACTTGCACCTATACCAGTATATTCGCCCGTGTTGCTAATTTTAAATTTTAAAACATCTTGTTCGTTTAAAAAAATAGTATAAGGGTCTAAATCTTTTAACATACTTTTAATAGCATGATCCATCAAGTCGGAAGGATTGGTTTCATCTACATAATTTTGATTGACCACTTTAAAAAGTTGTGTAAAAATTTCTATTTGCTTGGCAATTTCAAAAAAATCATTTTTAAAACTGACCCCTATAAACAAAAATAAAGCAGCTAAAAAAGGGATTATGATTCGTTTTTTAAATAGTTTACACATTTTTAAGAGCATTGATTGTTGGTTATTTTTTTACAAATATAGGAAGTTTTAGGCAAAGGGGATTTCTAAAAAATGGTTTTCAAATGAAAATTTGTAATTTTTAAGAAGAACTTTTTGTAATAAAAATGAATTTTTAGAAGTCGCCTAAATTCAAAATATAAAAGTATTGCTTATCTAAAAATAGTCCGTGAGTGCTTAATTTTATTGTGCCTTTAGTTTTCATAACAAAATCTAATGCATAATCTGGGTTAAAAAGAAACTCAAACGAAGCTGGGCATTTTCTAATTTGGTTAGTTTTTGTAAGATACATCTTTTCAATTAGATCCATTTGATTAATTTTTTTAGAAAATCCAGAAAAAGAATGGGAAGTAGATAAAATGAATACACACCAATTAGTTCTTTCTGTCTGTATTTCAATTATTTAACTATTATTAAATTTAATCTCATCACTTGTTCGTATCGAAATAAATTGTAGGTTAGATTGATTAATCCGATGATGCCCTTGGCTCGCTCTATGCCGATAGATTTTAGTTTTAAGCCATTCATAGATTGCTCCATAAACCCAAATATATGCTCTACTCTGGCTCTGATTTTTGATTTTTGTGTGTTTTTAGCTTTTTGCGTGAACTTTGTTTATCAATTCTTTTTTTGCAATGCTTTCTTCCTGTTTTTCAC
>CAYXAF010000044.1:0-20266 GCA_964463035.1 uncultured Flavobacterium sp. | reverse complement strand
TATGATTTTTTGGGAATGCAAAGATATAACTTTTAACAACAATTAAACAAATTTTACGAAAAAATTTGTGAAAAAAAATTATAACAAATTAGAAACAAATAGATTAGAGAAAATTAAATATACTCTATATCTTTTGCTTATAAAAAAATCACTACAAACCGACTAAATTAAAGGCGGATTCAAGTTATAAATGCATTTTTTTGATTAAATACATTTATTGGTTTTTAAAAATTAAGTTTTTTCTTGGTCTATTGTTTAATTTGTTCTGATTTTTTTTGATTTTTCATCGGTATAGTTTTATTTTTTTCATTTTTAGGCACATATTATCTTAAAAGCCCATTAAAATTTTCATTACTTCCTCTCTCCCGGCTATGATATGGGTGTACAAAATAATAATCTGTTTCTAATCTTTATGATTTGCAGATATTAGTGTTCGATAAAAATCGCCCTTACCGTAGCTGTGGATAGGTCTAGGTTTCTTTTTAAATTTTATTTTCTACTTCTTAAAGATAGTTGGTTTTTATTAGAAAAGTTATTTTCAGAAGTCCTTTTTATTGTTTATTCAATGTTTTGAACACTGTCTGTTGCAATTTTTGCATAGATCCCGTTTACTAATTTTTCTCTGATAGCTTCAAAAGCAGTAAGCGTTTCATCAATATCTTGCAAGGTATGTGAAGCCGTTGGTATCATTCTAAGCAATATCATTCCTTTTGGAATTACCGGATATACTACAATAGACAAGAAAATACCATAATTTTCTCGTAAATCATTTACCATTACCATTGCTTCTGGTATAGAACCTTCAAGATATACCGGAGTTACACAGGTGTTAGTGTCACCTATATTAAATCCTTTGGTTTTTAAACCACCTTGCAAGGCGTTTACATTTTCCCAAAGTTTATCTTTAAGTTCTGATGATTTTCTGAGTAATTCTAAACGTTTTAATGAACCAATTGTTTGTATCATTGGTAAGGCTTTGGCAAACATTTGCGAACGTAAATTATATTTTAAATAATCAATAATATCTTTCTCAGCAGCTACAAAGGCTCCGATATTTGCCATTGATTTTGCAAAAGTTGAAAAATATACATCAATTCCATCTTGGCATCCTTGCTCCTCCCCTGCTCCTGCTCCTGTTTTTCCTAAGGTTCCAAAGCCATGAGCATCATCTACGAGCAATCTAAAATTGTATTTTTTTTTCATTTCTACAATTTCTTTTAACTTACCTTGTTGTCCTCGCATTCCAAAAACTCCTTCGGTTATAAAAAGTATTCCTCCTCCTGTTTCTTCGGCTAATTTTGTAGCTCTTTGTAGGTTTTTTTCCATGCTTTCAACATTATTATGCTTGTATGTAAATCGTTTACCAGCATGCAACCGAACCCCATCAATAATACAAGCATGAGCATCTACATCATAAACAATTACATCGTTTCGGGTAACCAAAGCATCAATAATTGATACCATTCCTTGATATCCAAAATTAAGTAAATAAGCAGCATCTTTCATTACAAATTTGGCTAATTCTTGTTCTAATTGCTCGTGATAATTGGTATGTCCGCTCATCATTCGTGCTCCCATTGGATAAGCAGCTCCATAATTTATGGCTGCTTCTGTATCTGCTTTTCTTACTTCTGGATGATTTGCTAAGCCTAAATAATCGTTTATACTCCAATTTAAAATTGTTTTTCCTTGAAATTGCATTCTTGGGCCTAATTCACCTTCGAGTTTAGGAAACACGAAATATCCTTCTGCTTGAGAAGCCCATTTTCCTAAAGGGCCTTTATTTTTTTGTATTTTTTCAAATAAATCTGTAACCATGATAATAATTGTATTAAATAACTATAAATTTTGCTTGCAAAAGTATAATAAATTTTATGATATAATAATGATTTTTTTAATTATGACTAATTCTTTTTTTAATTTCTTGCTCTGTATATTGAAATATCTCTTGAAAACTTTGATTTGAAACGTCTAATGGTTGAATAATTTCAAATGTAATTTTTGTGCCTAAACCCATCGGAAATTGTCCGAATTTTTGCATTTTCCACGAATTATTTATAACTATTGGAACTACTAAAGCATCTGGTGCATTTTCACAAAGCGTTTTAAAACCATTTTCAGAGAATTTTTTTGGATTACCTGTTTTACTACGGGTTCCTTCTGGGAAAATAACTACTGAACGGTTGTGTTTATTGATATATTGTCCCATTTTTTGAATTTCTGAAAGGGCTTGTTTGGTATCTTTTCTATCGATTAAAACAGAGCCTCCGTATTTTAAATTAAACGAAACGCTGGGTATGCCTTTGCCTAATTCTTTTTTACTAACAAATTTTGGATGCCAAGCACGCATAAACCAAATTATAGGCGGAATATCATATAAACTTTGATGATTACAAACAATAATTAATGGTTTGTTTTTAGGCAATATTTCTCTATTTTTAAACTCATATTGAGTGCCTAAAATATGTGTGTTCCGAACTAAAAACCAATTTAGTATTGCCACACTTTTTTTATGAGCATCATAGCCAAAAAAACGTAAACAAACCCATTGAATAGGATGGAAAAGTATTAGCCAAAATAAAAATAATATATAATAAATAATTGAAATTGGATACGATATAATTTTCATTATGGTGATGGTTATCAGTTGTTAGAAATTCTTTTTTTTCTCTCAGACTTTAATAAATTCTTCAATTTTTAAAACTACATTTTTATCACCTAATATTTTTCGATGTCCTAAATGTTTTGTAATATATAATTCACTATTTTTATGATGCTTATGGATGTTGTAAGCACAGGTTACAGGCACATCTTTGTCGTTTTCGTCATGGATAATAAGTGTTGGACACGTAATTTTTTCAGCTGCTTTATAGGCAGATAAATCATCCATTATAATTCCGTAATTGGTTTCGTAATATTGTTTCATTTTAGAACTTATAATTGGTTTTAATTTTAGTTTTAAAACAAACTCGTTCATAATATCGTCTATAACATCTCCACTACCAATAGTTATGATTTTTTTTGCTTTAAGCCCTTGTTTACAAGCATTTAAAATTGCCATACCGCCTAAGGAATGTCCAATAGCAATATCAAAGCCAGCGAATTGTTTTTCTAAAGTTGAAATAATTGAGATAAACTCGGTCATGTTTGTTAAATTTTTAGGAGAATTTCCATGACCTGGGGCATCAAATGTTATAATTTGATAGTCGTGCTTTTGTAGCATAGTTGCTATTTTAAACAATTGTGTTCCTCTACCGCACCAGCCATGCACTAACAATGCTTTTTTTGAACCATTCCCGGAGGTATAAACTACTGCTTTTTTGTTTATTTTATCAAACAACTGAGTTGTTTTTTTAGCTTTTTCAAATAGTTCTAATTCTCTTTTGGGTCGTTTAAACTTTACGGAAGTTAAAAATAATTTTGCAACAAAACGAGTAGCCCAATTTAACGATAAAAATTGTAAAAATTGGGCTACTACGATTATTAATTTAGGTATTTTCATTAAAAAAAATCATTCTAAAATGACTGATTTAAGTTTTTTTTTAATTATAGGGGACTTCTAAAAATTAAAAACCACTATTAGGGCATGTTTTCTAAAATTTCGATAGCAAAAATTAAATTTGCGTTTGGTGGAATTAGATTTCCTGCTCCTTTTTCTCCGTATCCTAAGGCTGCTGGGATAAATACCAATACTCTATCTCCAAAATTCATTTGTTCAATTCCTTCTAAAAAGCCAGGTATTAAGCCTTGTTTTTGTCCGTAAGGGAACGGAAAAGGTTTATAATCATTAGCAGCTGCTCTGTTTTCGTCAAATTTTCCAAAAACTTTTGCTACTTCTGAATAGCTTGTGTCAAAAAGTTCTCCATTTTCTAAAAAACCTGCATAATTTACATAAATTGTTTGCCCTTCGGTTGGTTTTTTGCCTTCTCCTTTTTTAATCATTTTAAAGCCTATACCTGTAGGGCTTTTGGTTGCTTCGTTTTTAAGTTGATTAATGTAAGTCTCTTTTCCTACTTTTATTTTTTCTAATTCGGTTGCAAATTCTTTTTGTGCAGCTTCGGCTTTTTTCTGAGCTTCTGCTTGTGCCTCAAAATAATTTTTAAAAGTTTTTACAGCATCAAATTTTTTAGCTTCAGCACCTTTTCTAATAATTTTAATGGTTTCAATTACATCGTTTTGTGCAATTTTATTAACAACTTCTTGTCCATTTAAAACCACTTCACCAAACACGGTATGTTTACCATCTAACCAAGGAGTTTCTTTATGTGTTATAAAAAATTGTGAACCATTGGTGCCTGGTCCAGCATTTGCCATTGATAAAATACCGGGTTTTGAATGTTTTAGTTCTGTAACAATTTCATCTTTAAATTTGTAACCTGGTCCACCTTCGCCTGTTCCTGCTGGGTCTCCACCTTGTATCATAAAATCAGCAATAACTCTATGGAATTTTAAGCCGTTATAAAAAGGTTTACCTACAATTTTTTGTGATACATAAGGGTTTTTGCCTTCTGCAAGCGACACAAAATTTGCAACGGTTACAGGGGTTTTTTTGTATTCTAATTTAAGAATTATAGTTCCTTTATTGGTTTTAATATCTGCATATAGACCATCGGGTAATGTTTTGTATGGGTCTGATGAACAAGAAGTTAGTCCAAAAAAAGTAAAAATGCTTAAAAATAAACTAATCATAGTTTTCATATTTATTTATTTGTTAATATTTGTTTTATTTTTCGGGGTTAAAAGTATGTAAATTTACTGTAATTTGCAAAGGTTCGTTTGGTTTAATTTTTTTACTATCTCCATGATAACCAAAAGCTTTATGTGAAGGAAATAAAAAAGTAACGGTTTCATTTTTTTTCATTAGTTTAATTCCGTTTCGTAAACCGATGATAATATCTTCTTTATCAACATAATACGTTTTTGGTTTCAGTTCATCTTTACTATAAATGATGGCACCTTTGAGGTCTTTAATTTCATAATCAAAATAAGCAATATCACCTCGTTTTGGGTGCAAGGTATCGGTTGTATTTTGAGTTTGATACGTGTACCAAAAACCATCAGCTGAATTTATATATTTTTTTTCTGGATTACTTTTAATTATTGAATCGATTTGTTTTTCTTCAAATTTTATTAGTTTTTTATTTCTATCAATTGATTCTTTTATAAAAGTTCCTGAAGTTTGTGAAATAGGCCGTCTGATTTCTTTATTTTGTGAGCAAGAGACTAAAATTAGTGTTAATAAAAAGATGTTTTTTTTCATGATTCTATAGAACTATTGAGTGAAAAATAATTTACCTCAGGCTTAAGTAAAACTGAACAATTTAAAAAAAAATAAAAGAGAAACAAACCACCTACGAATTAATAATGCTAAAAATAGAATTGTTTTGAAAATATACTAGCGACTGTAACATAAACATTTTTTTTACAGACATTAAGATTTTAAGGATTTATTCGTCAGTTCACATAGTGGTTTTATAAATTTAACTTTGCAAATGTATACAAATTTTGCTATGAAAAACAAATTTACTAATTATTTTTTTCTTGTTTAAGTATCGAAATAAATCGTTCAATCGTTTCTTCCATTGAAATAAACGATTTACCTCCAGCTGCATTGATGTGTCCTCCTCCGTTAAAATGGTTCCTAGCAAACTTGTTTACATCAAAAATACCTTGCGAACGGAACGATATTTTTATGTAATTTTCATATTTATTTTCGATAAAAATTGCTGTAAAATCTATATCTTTAAGCATCAACCCATAATTTACAATGCCTTCCGTATCACCTTTTTGTTGGTTAAATTTGTCTAATTCTATTTGTGTTAAGGTTATATACGATGTTTTATACTCGGACAAAACTACTAAATTTTCTAATGCTTTTCCTAATATTTTTAATCTATTTACACTTCCATTATCGAATAATTGATTATGGATTTCGGAATGGTTAATTTCTTTTTCTAATAATTCGGCTACAATTTTATGTGTTTTTGGAGTAGTTAATGGAAACCGAAACGAACCTGAATCGGTTACTATTCCTGCATATAAACAAGTTGCTATTTCTTTGTTTATCAAATGTTTATCATCTAAATTACATATAAAATCATATACCATCTCGGCTGTAGAACCATAATTAACATCAGAAAAAGTGTAAAGTGGATAATTTTCAGGCTGTTGATGATGATCAATCATAATCATTGGGATAGAAAGTGTTTTTAAAAACGTTTCCATTTTATCACCTGTTCTGTGCAAAGCATTAAAATCTAAAGTAAAAATTAAGTCCGCTTCGGCTATAATTTTACCAACCTTTTTTGTTCCGTTCTCAAAAATTAAAATATTTTCAGCAGCAGGCATCCAAGTTAAAAAATCGGGTAAATCATTAGGCATAACAACCGTTACTGAATGTTTTTTTTGAACCAAATAATGATACATCGCTAAGGATGAACCCATAGCATCTCCATCAGGGTTTCTATGCGAAATGATGGTTATTTTTTTAGGCTCTAAAAGTATTTTTTTGATGTTTTCTATTTTTGTCATGGTAATTTGGCAAAAATAGTTTTTTTATTATAAAATATTTATTGTTTTTTAATTTTATTTAAACAAATATATTCTTAAACAAACAAACTGATAAACTAATAAACTTTTTTTATACTTTTGCCTTATGAAAATTTCAACTGCCGAATTTGTGGTTAGCAATTCAGACGCTATCAAATGCCCTAATACAAATCTACCTGAATATGCCTTTATTGGACGGTCGAACGTAGGAAAATCATCTTTAATAAACATGATAACCAACCACAAAAACCTTGCTAAAACTAGTGCAAGGCCTGGTAAGACACAATTGATTAATCATTTTTTAATTAATAAAAACTGGCACTTGGTAGATTTGCCGGGTTATGGCTATGCAAAAGTTTCTAAACAAACCAAAAGTATTTTTCAACAATTTATTACCGATTATTTTTTGAACAGACAACAATTAGTTTCTGCTTTTGTGTTGATAGATATTCGTTTAGAACCTCAAAAAATAGATATAGAATTTTTACAATTTTTAGGTGAATTTGAGATTCCTTTTTCTATAATATTTACCAAAGCTGATAAATTAGGCAAAGTAAAAGCCCAACAAAACGTGGCTGCTTATTGTAAACATTTGTTAGCCACCGCTTGGGAAGAACTCCCCCCCTACTTCATCACTTCGGCAACGGAACAAACAGGTAAAACGGAAGTTTTAACATATATAGACACCTTAAATCAGGAGGTTTTTTGTTCGTAATTTTGTATAAATATGTACGCAATTTTAGACATTGAAACCACCGGAGGAGCATATAACCAAGAAGGGATTACCGAAATTGCTATTTATAAGTTCGATGGGCACACCATTATTGACCAATTTATCAGTCTTGTAAACCCAGAAATTCCTATTCAACCTTTTGTAGTTAATTTAACTGGTATTAACAATGCGATGCTTAGAAATGCCCCTAAATTTTATGAAATTGCCAAACGAATTGTAGAAATTTCTGAAGGTTGTATCCTTGTGGCTCATAACGTTTCCTTTGATTACCGAATTTTAAAAACCGAATTTAATCGTTTAGGCTATAATTTTACTAAAAATACCCTCTGCACCGTAGAACTTTCTAAAAAACTAATCCCCAACCAGCCCTCTTATAGTTTAGGCAAGCTCGTACGTTCCTTAGGTATACCTATTGCAGATAGGCACAGAGCCACGGGTGATGCTATGGCAACCCTCAAACTATTTAAAATGATACTGGCAAAAGATGTTGAAAAGAACATTGTTAATAGCCTCATAAAAACCGAAATAAAAGCAGGTATAACTCCTAAACTTTTAGATATTTTAGATAAACTGCCCACTACCACAGGGATTTATTACATCCATAATGAAAAAGGCGACCTTATATATATAGGTAAAAGCAAGAATATAAAAAAAAGAGTGAACCAGCATTTTACAGGACAGACACATAAAAGTAAGAAAATTCAGCGAGATGTTTTTGCCGTAACATATGAAGAAACAGGTAGTGAACTCATTGCATTGCTTAAAGAGAATGAAGAAATAAAAATAAACAAACCTATTTACAATCAACAATTAAAACGTAGTATTTTTGCTTGGGGTTTATATTATTCTAAAAATACAGAAGGATTTTTAGCCCTAAATCTACAAAAAATAGACCGTAGAAAAAAAGAAATAACCTCGTTTACGACCCTCGAAGAAGGAAAAAATTTACTTTTAAAACTAACCGAAAAATATCAACTATGTCAAAAAATAAACGGGCTTTACTTTTCTGGAGACAGTTGTTTTCAATATAAAATTAAGCAATGCATAGGGGCATGTTCTAGGCAAGAACATCCCAAAATATATAACGAACGTGTAAAAAATTGTATTAAAAACTATAGCTTTGAACAACAAAATTTTGTTTTGATAGACAAAGGTAGAAATATCGAAGAAAAAAGTGCTGTTTTGGTTGAAAACGGGCTCCTAAAAGGCTATTGTTTTTATGATTTAAACCACCAAATAACACATATCGAAGTCTTAAAAAACATCATAACCCCAATGGAATCAAACCGAGATATGATTAATATTATTCAAGATTTTGTAAAAACAAAGCGAGTAAAAATTGTAAATTTTTGATAATTTTGAAATATAAAAATAATTTATAATTCAATTATACGAATGAAAATAACCGAAAACCTACACAATCTAAAAAAATCAATCCCTGAAAACGTAACTTTAGTAGCGGTTTCTAAAACAAAACCAACTTCAGATATTTTAGAAGCCTATCAGGCTGGGCAACGTATTTTTGGCGAAAACAAAGTACAAGAATTAGTAGAAAAATACAAAAAATTACCTCAAAACATTCAATGGCACATGATAGGGCATTTGCAAAGCAACAAAGTAAAATACATTGCAGCATTTATTCATTTAATACACGGAGTTGAAAGTTTAAAACTATTACAAGAAATAAACAAACAAGCACTTAAAAATAAACGAACCATCAACTGTTTATTACAACTATATATAGCCCAAGAAGAAACAAAATTTGGACTATCGGAGCCTGAATTTATATCGTTAATTTCAAGTAATGAATTTAAAGCGTTAAAAAATATAAAAATTGTAGGTCTAATGGCAATGGCATCGTTTACGGATAATAAAACCCAAATACAAACCGAATTTAAAGCCCTCAAAACTATATTTGACACCTATAAACATCAAAAAATTACTAATTTTGATTTACAAATACTTTCTATGGGTATGTCTAGCGACTATCAAATAGCAATTGAATGTGGTAGTACTATGGTTCGTATTGGTAGTAGTATTTTTGGAGGGAGATAATTTTTTAATGATTAATTATAAATGGTTAATGGTTAAGTGTTGGTTCTTAATAGTAAATTATAATGATATAATAAGCAACAATTTATCACAATAAATTTTTTAAAAAAAATTAAACCCAGATTACGCATTATGTTTTGTTATGAAAACTAAATCTAATGCGTAATATGGGTTAAAAATATATTCACATTATTTAACTAAATATTTCAGTATAAAAACAATGAAAAAAATAATTAACACCCCCTTAGCCCCTGCTCCTATTGGCCCTTACAGCCAAGCAGTTTTAGTAAACAATATACTTTATACTTCGGGGCAGATAGCAATTAACCCAGCAACCAACGAATTGGTTTTAGATACCATCGAAGCGGAAACTCATCAGGTAATGCAAAACCTACAAGAAGTGTTAAAAGTTGCCGAAATGAGCTTTGAAAACGTTATAAAATCGACTATTTTTATTACAGATATGAATCAGTTTGCACAAATTAATAGAGTTTATGCACAGTATTTTGATGAAAACACGGCACCTGCCCGAGAAACCGTTCAGGTATCCTGCTTACCGAAAAATGTAAACATCGAAATATCAATGATAGCGACTCATTAATGGTGAATGGTTAATGCTTAATGGTTAGATGTTTAGGAGTTTAGGAGTTTAGAAAGAGAAAGAAATTTTGCATAATGCTATATATTAAGTTTTCCAAACTTTAAAAGTTTGGAAAACTTAAACATACAACCAAACTAAATTATACTTAAAAAAAACTAACTAGTGCCTAAAGCCTATTGCTTATAGCTTATAAAATAATCGTTCAAACCCTAAACATTCAACTTTTAAAATTATTTTATATATTTGAACTTTAATCTAAAAAAAACAAAAAATATGAAAAAAATATTCGCAATTTTAGTAGGAATTATATCCTTTATTCCTTTACAAAATAAAGCATGCACTAATTTTGTTATTACCAAAGGTGCAACCAAAGATGGCTCAACTATGATCACTTATTCGGCAGATTCACACGTTTTATATGGTGAATTATACCATTGGAAAGCTGGTAAACACAAAGCAGGAACCATGCTCGATGTGATTGAATGGGATACAGGAAAATTTTTAGGAAAAATAAAACAAGCCCCTGTAACTTATAATGTAATAGGAAATATGAACGAATTTCAGGTAGCCATTACCGAAACTACTTTTGGAGGTCGTGAAGAATTACAAAATAAAAAAGGAATTATAGACTATGGAAGCTTAATATATATAGCCCTACAACGCTCAAAATCAGCTCGTGAAGCTATAAAAATTATGACCGATTTGGTAAATGAATATGGTTATTATAGTTCAGGAGAATCGTTTTCAATTTCTGATGCTAATGAAGTTTGGATTATGGAAATGATAGGCAAAGGTGAAGGACAAAAAGGTGCTCTTTGGGTGGCAGTAAAAATTCCTGATGGGTATATTTCTGGGCATGCAAATCAGGCTCGTATTATGCAATTCCCTTTAAACAATTCTAACGAATGTCTATATGCACCAGATGTTATTAGCTTTGCCAAAGCTAAAGGCTGGTTTACAGGCGAAGATAAAGATTTTAGCTTTTCAGATACCTATGCTCCGCTTGATTTTGGAGCTGCACGTTTTTGTGAAGCACGCGTTTGGAGTGGTTTTAACAAAGTTTGTGGAGATATGAACCAATATTTAGACTATGTTATGGGAAAAAATTTAACACATAGAATGCCTTTGTATGTAAAGCCAACTAAAAAACTTTCTCTGCAAGATGTATATGCTATGATGCGAGATTATTACCAAGGAACTCCGATGGATATGACGCAAGATTATGGAGCTGGACCCTACGGCTCTATTGTTCGATGGAGACCTTTAACTTGGAAAGTAAACGGAGAAACCTATTTCAACGAGCGTGCAGTATCAACACAGCAAACAGGTTTTTCGCTTATTGCGCAATCGAGAAGTTGGTTGCCAAATAATATTGGAGGAATTTTATGGTTTGGTTTAGATGATACATACTCTACAGTTTATACTCCTATGTATAGTTCAATTACAACCGTTCCTAATTCAATGAAAGTAGGCAACGGAAACATTATGACTTTTAGCGATACCTCTGCCTTTTGGTTGTTTAATCAAGTGTCAAATTTTGCTTATACACGATACAAAGATATGATTATTGATATACAAAAAAAACAACAAGAATTAGAACAAAAATATATAAATGCAATTGCTGAAACCGATAAAAAAGCTTTAATATTGCATAAAAAAAATCCTGCTGAAGCGATTACATATCTTACTAAATTTTCTATAAAACAAGGAGATAATACCTTTAAAGAATGGAAAAAATTATACGGGTTTTTGTTCACCAAATATATAGACGGAAATGTTAAAACACCTTCCGGAGAACCAATGCCAAAAGTAGAACACCCAGGATACAGTGAAGAATTTTACAAAACAATAATCGAAAAAACAGGCGATAAATTTAAAGAAATTGGCAATCCAAGGCACTAATTTTTAAAGGTTAATGTCATGTTGAGCTTGTCGAAACATCTAAAATATTAAATCTAAATTCGTTAATGATTAATTTTTCAAACTTTTAAAGTTTGAAAAACTTAATTTCTAATCTTTAATTCAAATATTTATGAATAAAAAATCAATTATAATTACAGGTATAGGGGTGCTTGTGGGTGCTGTGGGTGGTTATGCCTATTATCACTATATAGGCTGCGCATCAGGAACGTGTGCCATTACCTCTAAACCTTTAAATAGCACCTTATATGGAGCAGTTATGGGAGGATTATTGTTTAATATGTTTGTAAAAGAGAAAAAATAAAATAATTGTTGAAGCGTTGAATTGTTGAAGCGTTGAAATTTTAAATCGTTTCCTGATAACCTGTCCCGAATAATCGGGAGTAAACAATCCTCAATCGTTAATCATCAATCACCAATTGTTAATCATCAATTTCATAATTTTACTCTATTCTTTTTATGAATTTTGTATTTTGAATTGTTTTTTTTTACTAATTTATGAAAAATAATATCCTAAAGTAATTTTTATTGAAAATAATATAACGTTTTTATAACTTTGCAGAAAAAAATTTAATAAAACATACATTTGTTGAGTTTTTACCCTTAATTATGTTTTAAAAATTTATCACTTATAATTAACAATTAACAACTAATAAATATTATGGCTTTCGATATCGAAATGATTCAAAAAGTGTATGCAACCATGGCTGAACGTGTAAACAAAGCACGAACTATTGTTGGAAAACCTTTAACCTTAACCGAAAAAATACTATATGCCCATTTATGGGACGAAACACCTAAAAATAATTATAAAAGAGGTGTTGATTATGTAGATTTTGCCCCTGATAGAGTAGCCTGTCAAGATGCAACAGCACAAATGGCACTTTTGCAGTTTATGCATGCCGGTAAAAAGCAAGCAGCCGTGCCTACAACCGTTCATTGTGATCATTTAATACAAGCAAAAGTAGGTGCAACTACCGATTTAGCCGTTGCAAAAGACCAAAGTAGCGAAGTTTTTGAATTTCTTTCTTCAGTATCAAATAAATACGGAATTGGCTTTTGGAAACCCGGCTCAGGAATTATTCATCAAATAATTTTAGAAAATTACGCTTTCCCAGGAGGAATGATGATAGGAACCGATTCGCACACTGTAAATGCAGGTGGTTTAGGAATGCTTGCCATTGGAGTAGGAGGGGCAGATGCAGTAGATGTAATGGCTGGGATGAGTTGGGAACTAAAATTTCCTAAAATAATAGGAATAAAACTAACCGGAAAATTAAACGGGTGGACGTCCCCAAAAGATGTAATTTTAAAAGTAGCAGATATTCTTACCGTAAAAGGAGGAACAGGTGCAATTGTTGAATATTTTGGTGAAGGTGCCTTAGCTATATCGTGCACAGGCAAAGGAACTATTTGTAATATGGGAGCCGAAATTGGCGCAACAACATCAACCTTTGGATACGATGATTCAATGAGAAGATATTTAGCAGCAACAGGAAGGCAAGATGTTGTAAATGCAGCAGACAAAGTTGCAGAACACCTAACAGCAGACCCAGAAGTTTATACAACCCCTGAAAATTATTTTGACCAATTAATTGAAATAAATTTATCCGAATTAGAACCTCATATAAACGGACCATTTACTCCCGATAGAGGAACGCCTGTTTCTAAAATGAAAGAAGAATCACAAACGAATGGATGGCCTCTTAAAGTAGAATGGGGTCTTATAGGCTCATGCACCAACTCATCGTATGAAGATATGAGTAGAGCAGCATCAATAGTAGAGCAAGCTTTAGCTCACGGAATTACTCCAAAAGCAGAGTTTGGCATCAACCCAGGCTCTGAACAAATACGCTATACAATTGAAAGAGACGGAATTATAGCAACTTTTGAAAAAATGGGAACAAAAATTTTTACAAATGCTTGTGGCCCTTGTATAGGTCAATGGGATAGAGAAGGAGCTGAAAAGAATGAAAAAAATACTATTGTTCATTCGTTTAATAGAAACTTCTCAAAAAGAGCAGACGGAAACCCTAATACACACGCTTTTGTAACATCACCCGAAATGGTAGCAGCATTGACAATAGCAGGACGCTTAGATTTTAACCCAATTACAGATACAATAACCAATGATAAAGGCGAAGAAGTTAAACTTTTGCCACCTATAGGAGATGAACTTCCAATTAAAGGGTTTGATGTTGAAGATGCTGGTTTTCAAGCACCTGCTACTGATGGTTCGGCAGTGCAAGTTGTGGTATCTCCAAATTCAAAACGATTACAATTATTAGACCCTTTTACCCCTTGGGATGGTCAAAATATCACAGGCGCAAAACTGTTGATAAAAGCTTTCGGAAAATGCACAACCGATCATATTTCAATGGCTGGTCCTTGGTTAAGATTTAGAGGCCACTTAGATAATATTTCTGATAATATGCTAATAGGTGCTGTAAATGCCTTTAATCATGAGGTTAATAAAGTAAAAAATCAATTAAACGGAACTTATGAAGCAGTCCCAGCAGTTCAAAGAGCTTACAAAGCAGCAAATATCCCATCAATAGTAGTAGGAGACCATAACTACGGAGAAGGTTCATCAAGAGAGCATGCAGCAATGGAGCCTCGACATTTAGGGGTTAAAGCCGTTTTGGTAAAATCATTTGCCCGTATTCATGAAACAAACCTTAAAAAACAAGGTATGCTTGCCCTAACTTTTGCAAACGAATCGGATTATGATAAAATTCAAGAAGATGACATCATTAATTTCTTAGATTTAACAACTTTTCAACCGAATAAACCTTTAAACTTAGAATTTATACATACTGATGGTTCAAAAGATATAATTATAGCAAATCATACCTATAACGATAGCCAAATAGAATGGTTCAAAGCTGGTTCGGCACTTAATTTAATAGCAGCAGCCAGTAAGTAAAAAATCATAAAGTTATAAAGAGAAATAGTGAAATAGAAAAATAGAGAGATAGTAAAAAACTATTAAGAGAACTTCTAAAAATTCATTTTTATTACAAAAAGTTCTTTTTAAAAATTAGTTTGTTAAAATTTAAAAATCTCTTAACGTTAAACTTTAAACAAAAATAAATTAACCATTGACCATTAACAATTAACAATTAAAAAAATGGATAGGTTTTCCTTTTTAAATGCAGCACACACACAGTTTTTTGCTGATTTATACGACCAATACACACAAAACCCAGATAGTGTAGAGCCAAGTTGGAGAAGTTTTTTTCAAGGCTTTGATTTTGCAAACGAGTATTCGGAGAGTACTAATGATAATGCTTTAGAAAATAATCTTTCAAATCAATCTGATATATCTAAAATTCAAAAAGAGTTTCAGGTAGTTAAACTCATAGACGCTTATAGAACTCGAGGGCATTTATTTACTAAAACAAACCCAGTAAGAGACAGAAGAACGTATCATCCAACACTTGCAATAGAAAATTTTGGCTTATCTGAAAACGATTTAAATACTGTTTTTGAAGCAGCAAAAACAGTGCACATGCAACCCAGCACCTTAAAAGATATTATCAAACATCTTGAAAACGTATATTGCCAGTCTATCGGAATTGAATATATGTATATCAGAGACCCAAAAGTGATTGATTGGATTCAAACTCGTTTAGATATTAATGATAATTTACCAAATTTTTCAGTTGATGAAAAGAAAAATATCTTAAAAAAACTAAACGGAGCAGTATCGTTTGAAAACTTTTTGCATACCAAATATGTTGGTCAAAAGCGTTTTTCATTAGAAGGCTGTGAAGCTGCAATCCCAGCACTTGATTTTTTAATTGAAAAAGCAGCCGAACGAGGTGTAGAACAATTTATAATGGGTATGGCTCATAGAGGTCGGCTAAATGTTTTAGCTAATATTTTTGGCAAAAAAACACAAGATATTTTCTCAGAATTTGACGGAAAAGATTATGATGATGATTCCCTTTTTGACGGAGATGTAAAATATCATTTAGGCTTAACTGCTGATAGAACATCAAAATCGGGTAAAAAAATAAATATTAATTTAGCCCCAAATCCTTCACATCTTGAAACCGTAGGTGCCGTTATCGAAGGAATTGCACGAGCAAAACAAGACAGATATTTTGCAAACGATTTTTCAAAAGTATTACCAATAGCAGTTCATGGAGATGCTGCAATAGCAGGGCAAGGCATAGTATATGAAATTGTGCAAATGGCAAAATTAGATGGTTATAAAACAGCAGGAACCATTCATATAGTAATAAATAACCAAGTAGGGTTTACTACTAATTATTTAGATGCTCGTTCATCAACCTATTGCACCGATGTAGCAAAAGTAACACTTTCACCTGTATTACACGTAAATGCTGACGATGCAGAAGCAGTTGTGCATGCGATGATTTTTGCTTTAGATTATAGAATGCAGTTCGGAACCGATGTTTTTATTGATTTGTTAGGCTACCGGAAATATGGGCACAACGAAGGAGATGAACCTCGATTTACACAACCCAAACTGTATAAACTAATTGCTAAACATCAAAATGCGAGAGATATTTATGCAGAAAAACTAATTTCTGAACGTATTATCGAAGCATCTTATATAAGCCAAATCGAAAAAGATTATAAAGAAAATTTAGAAAAAAATTTAGAAGCCTCTCGTAAAAAAGATTTAACCATCATTACTCCGTTTATGGAAAATGAATGGCAAGGATTTAAGCAAGTTTCAGATGCTGAAATGCTTAAAAAATACGATACAACCTACCCGAAAGAAGCTTTAACAAACATTGCAAAAAAAATTACAGAACTTCCTAAAGATAAAAAATTCATCAGTAAAATTACAAAACTAATAACCGACAGAAAAGCTATGTATTTCGAGAACAATGCTTTAGATTGGGCAATGGCAGAACTTTTAGCTTATGGTTCATTACTTTCAGAAGGTTACGATGTTCGTATTTCAGGGCAAGATGTAGAGCGAGGAACATTTTCACATAGACATGCAGTTATAAAGGTTGAAGATTCAGAAGAAGAAGTTATATTATTAGAAAAAGTAAGCCAAGAAAATACTAAAAACGGTAAATTTTATATTTATAATTCATTTTTATCAGAATATGGAGTTTTAGGATTTGATTATGGATATGCATTAGCATCACCCAAAACCTTAACAATATGGGAAGCACAATTTGGAGATTTTTCAAACGGCGCCCAAATTATGATAGACCAATACATTTCGGCAGCAGAAGACAAATGGAACAACCAAAACGGAATAGTATTACTACTGCCTCATGGATACGAAAATCAAGGCGCAGAACACTCATCAGCCCGTATGGAACGCTATTTACAAATGTGTGCAAAGCACAATATGTATATAGCAGATTGCACCACACCAGCCAACTTTTTCCACTTGTTAAGACGACAAATGAAAACCAATTTCCGAAAACCATTAGTTGTATTTACACCCAAAAGTTTGCTTCGTCATCCGTTAGTAGTTTCCACAGTTGAAGAATTTGCAAACGGACAGTTCCAAGAAGTAATAGATGATACAAATGTGGATAAGAAAAAAACAAAATCAGTAGTTTTTTGCACAGGTAAATTTTATTACGATTTGTTAGCCGAACGGGAAAAATTAAACAGAAACGATATAGCTTTGGTTCGTATTGAACAATTATTCCCTTTGCCAATTGAGCAATTAAAAAATATTATTTCAAGTTATAAAAATGCAATCGATTTTGTATGGGCACAAGAGGAACCAAAAAATATGGGGGCTTATAGTTATATGCTTATGAATTTTACAGAAGTTAAACTACGAGTAGCATCACCCGAAGCTTATAGTGCACCAGCCTCTGGTAGTTATACTCGTTCAAAAGCTAGGCATGCGAAAGCCATAGAAAAAGTGTTTGAGAACTAAAGATATACAATAATTTTAAAAATGTTTTTTTTTGAAATTCCCATAAACAAATAGATATTTATTAGCAATGGAGAAAGGGATACATCTAAGATGAAATTGATAAGATATTTTAATTGAAAATTTATTAAATTAGCAAAATCTGAAATAGAATAATTTATGAATAATGTAATTTACATTCATCTGCTTTTTAATTTTTTATAAAACAACTAAAAACTAATAAAAATAAAAAGATATGATATTAGAAATGAAAGTGCCTTCACCAGGCGAGTCAATTACCGAAGTAGAAATTGCTACATGGTTAGTAAAAAACGGAGATTATGTAACTAAAGATCAAGCCATTGCCGAAGTAGATTCTGACAAGGCAACCCTTGAACTCCCTGCCGAAATGAGCGGAATTATAACCCTAAAAGCAGAAGAAGGCGAAGCAGTAAAAGTAGGGCAAGTAGTTTGCCTAATTGATACAGATGCGAATGCACCAAGCACTTCAGCACCTAAAGAAGTTCCAAAAACAGAAATAAAAGATACCAAAACTGTTCCAAAAGTAGAGACAAAACCAGCCCCCATTGAAGCAATTACACCATCAGTAGCTACAGGGCATAGTTCACCAGCAGCAAAAAAAATCTTAGAAGAAAAAAATATCCAACCCACAAGCATTGTTGGCACTGGCAAAGGAGGTAGAATTACCAAAGAAGATGCACTAAATGCAGTTCCGAGTATGGGAACACCAACAGGAGGAAATAGAAGTTCAGAAAAATCAAAATTATCAATGCTTCGCAGAAAAGTAGCCGAACGACTGGTGAGTGCTAAAAACGAAACAGCAATGCTAACAACCTTTAATGAGGTTGATATGAGTGCAATTTATGCCTTGAGAGACCAATATAAAGAAGAGTTTAAGGCAAAACATCAACTAGGGTTAGGGTTTATGAGTTTCTTTACCAAAGCAGTTACTCGTGCTTTGCAACTTTTCCCCGATGTTAATTCTATGATTGATGGGCAAGAAAAAATAACCTATAATTTTTGCGATATTTCAGTAGCCGTTTCGGGGCCCAAAGGTTTAATGGTTCCTGTGGTTCGTAATGCAGAAAATTTATCATTCAGAGGAGTAGAAGCAGAAATTAAACGATTAGCAATTAGAGCCAGAGACGGACAAATTACCGTTGATGAAATGACAGGCGGAACCTTTACCATTTCAAACGGAGGAGTTTTTGGGAGTATGCTTTCTACGCCTATCATCAATCCTCCTCAATCAGGAATTCTGGGGATGCACAATGTAGTGGAACGAGCCATTGTTAAAAACGGACAAATTATAATTGCACCAGTTATGTATGTAGCTCTTTCATACGACCATAGAATTATTGATGGTAGAGAATCTGTAGGCTTTTTAGTAGCCGTAAAAGAAGCTTTAGAAAATCCTACAGAAATTTTAATGAATAACGATCCTAAAAAAGCATTAGAATTGTAAAACTAAAATAAGGGGACTCTAAAAATTCATTTTTATTACAAAAAGTTCTTTATAAAAATTAGTGCGTTAAAATTTAAAAATCGCCCTCATCGTAGCTACGGCTACGCCTGCGGTTCTTTTTAAATTTTGCCTTCTAACTTCTTAAAAACAACTAATTTTCATTAGAAAACCAATTTTTAGAAGTCCCCATAAATAATCTTAAACCCTGTAAAATAAATACTTTACAGGGTTTTTTTGTGGAGTCGGAGAGAATCGAACTCTCGTCCAAACAAGCAATCAAAAAGCTTTCTACATGTTTAGTTTTTGATTAGTTTTTCGATTTTGTGATCGACCAAAAACAATCACACAAAACTTAGCTTTTTTAACTTCAAAAAGGATTTAAAGCATTACCTTTTCTATGTTTATTTTTTCGGTTCTTCTATATCAAACGTCATAAACCAAGACTTTTGAGAAGAATCTTGCTTCCCTACCTTGTAGGAACGAGGCAAATCTTACTATGATTCAGATTAAGCAGCAAGAGCGTAGTTATTTTCGCCGTTTATAAGGTCGTATTATTAATATTTACGAGCCAAAAATACAATGCTCGACATGCTTACTATTCAATTCCACTCGCTGTCAAAACCAGTCGACCCCCAAGAGTATTTTACAATCAAATAATATGCCACAAAGGTATAAAATAATTTGCTCAAAATGATGCAAAATGATATTTTTGTAAAAAAAAATCAAAATGATCATTGGACTGATAAAAGAACGAAAAAATCCACCTGACAGGCGTGTAGTATTTTCTCCAGAAGTATTAAAAATTGCAAAAGAAAAATTCCCTGAAATTACTTTTAAAATTGAAAGCTCTAATGTTCGAGTTTTTTCAGATGACACTTATCAAAATGCTGGTTTTGAAGTAGTTACAAATATGACAACTTGCGATGTTTTAATAGGTGTAAAAGAAGTTCCAATTGAAGAGCTTATACCAAATAAAAAATATTTTTTCTTTTCGCATACCATCAAAAAACACACCCCGGCAAAGAATCGTTGCAAGCGGCGGTAACGCGACTTGATGTC
>CAYXAF010000043.1:0-20484 GCA_964463035.1 uncultured Flavobacterium sp. | reverse complement strand
GGACGATTTTTAAATTTTAACGAACTAATTTTTAAAAGGAACTTTTTGTAATAAAAATTTATCATTTAAAATAAATTAAAATATGGCTCTTACTAAAGAACAAATTGCACAACGCATAGCACAAGAACTAAAAGATGGTTACTATGTAAACCTTGGTATTGGTATCCCAACATTAGTTGCCAATTATGTTCCTAAAAATATCTCGGTTGAATTTCAATCAGAAAACGGAGTTTTAGGAATGGGACCCTTTCCTTTTGAAGGCGAAGAAGATGCTGATATTATAAATGCTGGTAAACAAACCATTACCACTATGCCCGGAGCAAGTTTTTTTGATTCTGCATTTAGTTTTGGTATGATACGTGGTAAACATGTAGATTTAACAATACTCGGAGCTATGGAAGTTTCAGAAAATGGGGATATTGCCAACTGGAAAATACCCGGAAAAATGGTAAAAGGAATGGGTGGAGCTATGGATTTGGTAGCTTCTGCCGAAAACATAATTGTAGCTATGATGCATGTAAATAAAGCAGGCGAATCAAAAGTATTAAAAAAATGTAGTTTACCACTTACGGGAGTTGGCTGTGTAAAAAAAATTGTTACCGAATTAGCTGTTTTAGAAGTTACACCAAATGGTTTTAAACTATTAGAAAGAGCACCAGGAATATCCGTTGAAGAAATTAAAAAGGCAACCGAAGGAACACTTATCATTGAAGGAGAAATCCAAGAAATGCAATTTTAAGGAGACTTCTAAAAATGAATTTTTAGAAGTCTCCTTAAAAACCAGCGAATTCTTTTGGATTGATTAAAATAACACTTAGTATTCCAATAAAAATTAACACTTTTAATAAAAAATGTAATTTTAAATACTCTTCTTTGGTTTGAAATTTTTGAAGTTTAAAAACAAAGAACAAAAGAACTAACATACTGAAATAGAAATATATATCCATATATCCTATGTCAAAATAATCAATCAAAATATAAGCAGGAATAAGGGTAAAAACAACGGAATAAATGATTATATTTTTAGCAATTTTTTCACCAAAGACAACAGGAATCGTTTTATAATTAGTTGCTAAATCGCCTTTGATGTTTTCTAAATCTTTAATAATTTCACGAATAAAAAGCAATAGAAACAAAAATGTAGCATGTGCAAAAACAACTTCATAAAAATTTTTGTAGTATAAAAGTATTGCAAAAAATGGTAAAATAGCTAATAATGAAGCAGTTATATTGCCAATAATAACTATCTTTTTTAGTTTATGCGAATAAAACCATAACAAAAAAATATAAGTCGAAAAAAAGAAAACTGCACGAACAGAAACGAAGAAAGCAAAGAAAACAATCAAAAAATTTAAGCTAAAATAAATGGTAAGTTTTGTTTTTTGGCTTACCAAGCGGTCAATCATT
The DNA here is from genome assembly GCA_964463035.1 of uncultured Flavobacterium sp. GTDB lineage: Bacteria > Bacteroidota > Bacteroidia > Flavobacteriales > Flavobacteriaceae > Flavobacterium. The sequence continues at coordinate 19,077 of CAYXAF010000043.1, read as the reverse complement.
GATTTTTTGGGTCGATTGATAAGGTCTTTTTTAGCGTCGTAAAAATTGTTAATAATATAACCCGAAGCAATAGAAAGGCTTGAGGCTAAAACAATTAAAAATAATTGCCAATCAAAAACAGCCGAGTAAAGTGATTTATGAGGTGCGAAGATAAAAATAGCCGAAAAATATTGTGCTAAAATAATAACTAAAATATTATACCCCCTTACGACCGAAAATATCCCGAAAGTTTTAAGCAAAAACCATTGTAGTTTTTTTTTTGAGAACATAATTTTTACATTATAAACTTGTATAATAGAATAAGTTTACCCTTTGTAGCTTAACAGCCTTTTAAAACCTATAAACTACCTCTAATTTATAGTTTTGAAGAACTTTTTGAGCCTTCTCAAAGTCGGGAGCAAAGCCTAAAATATAACCTCCACCTCCTGAACCACAAAGTTTTAAGTAATAATCGTTGGTTTCTAAACCATTTTTCCAAACCTGATGAAACCGATCAGGAATCATCGGTTTAAAATTATGCAAAACCACTTTCGAAAGCTCTTTAATGTTTGAAAACAACTGTTTAGCCTCCCCTTTTATAAAGTTTTCAACACATGCATCGGTATATTTTATAAACTCGGTTTTGAGCATGGTTCTAAAACCTTTATCTTTTAGGTTTTCCATAAAAATTTGAACCATAGGGGCGGTTTCACCTACTTCTTCCGAATCTAACAAAAACACAGCACTTTTACCTGAAATTTGTTGTGATGGGATACCTGTAGCTTCAATATTATCTTTAGAATTGATTAAAATAGGCAAACTTAAATAACTATTTAGGGGGTCTAAACCCGAACTTTTTCCATGAAAAAACGATTCCATCTGGCTAAAAATATTTTTCAGTTTTAAAAGTTTTTCTCGGGTTAAATTTTCTAAAACCGTAATTTTATCATTGGAGTATTTGTCGTAAATAGCAGCCACCAAAGCCCCACTACTCCCCACTCCGTAGCCTTGTGGAATGCTCGAATCAAAGTACATCCCCTTGGCAATATCTTGGTTAAATTGTTCCAAATTAAAACTAACTAACATAGGTTGTTGGCTCTGTAAATAGCCTAAATAGATAGCAAATTTTTGTAAGGATTTGTTTGATTGTTCGGCAAGGGTATTTTCTTTTTGGAAAGGTTCAGTTTTTAAAGCTCCTTTATAAAAATTATAAGGAATTGCCAACCCTTTAGAGTCTTCGATGATACCATATTCGCCAAAAAGTAATATTTTTGAGTAAAACAACGGACCTTTCATAAAGCTTATGATTTTAGAGGATTTTCAAAAATTTGTTTTCTAATGAAAATTTATAATTTTTAAGTAGAAGGTAAAATTTAAAAAGAACCACAAGCGTAGCCGTAACTACACGATGAGGGCTATTTTTAAATTTTAACATACTATTTTTTTAAAGAACTTTTTGTGATAAAAATGAATTTTTAGAAACTCTCTTTGTAAGGCAAAGATATAAATTTTATTTGAGGTATGTTTTTTTTTATTAAATTTTAATAAATTTAACACCCTTTTTATTGTCTTTTCGAACAATAAAATAAATGCCTTTTGATAATCCAGTAACATCTATTTTATCATTGTTTGAAATTTTGTAAGTTTTTATTAATTGCCCCAATGAGTTATAAATTTCAAAATCTAATAATTCTGAATCATTAAAATTAATACTAATTATATCAGATGAAGGGTTTGGATGTACAGAAAAAAAATTAGAAAAAGAAAATTTATCAACTGCAAGATTAGACAAGTTGACCGATTGTTGTAAATCGTTATAACCAGTAGTAGCCTCCCAAATATTATTATTAGCAAATTTTATACTATAATCAGTATTTGATGTTAATACCGATTCTTTGTCTGGCATCCAAAGATATAACTGGAAAATACCGGATAACTCGGGATTAAAATTTTGAGAGATATTTATTTGATTTTCCCATGTTCTAATATCTGTATTTATCAAATAAGTCGTTATAGCGTTTGTAGTAGTGTTTTTCATTACCAAAAAAAGATTTCTTTGTTTAAAAGGTCTTGCAAAACCTTGATTAGTTATGTTGAGGTTCAAATTAAAACCATTAGTATTATAGGTAATAGTTGAGTTGTTTAACACAAATCTATATCCTAGTTTTTTAAGTATCTGATCATATTGATTTGCGGTTATTTGATTCCAAAAATCTGGATGATAATCTCTGTTTAAGGTTGTCCAATTAGTTAATTCCATTTCGAAAATTGCATTTTCTCCTGTTGTTCTAAAACCATTATCACAAGGATTTATACCATTTGTTTCGCCTGTCATGGGCAAATATTTTGTTTCGTTAGACAAAAAAACATAGTCCGCTGTGCCAACTGGGTTTGTGCATTCGCTTGTGTTATAAGTGCCCATATCTCCATAATTATTTAAAAAAGCATCGTTATAAAAACCTATTCTTGCGTTGGGTGTTTCTTGGTATGCTGTTGTTTCTGTTAGTTGATTTATACCATACAATATTTGCTTTATCCCTACATATCTAACCTGGATAGGCATTTCTAATGGTGTGTTGTTTAATAATGCATCTAAAATTTCTTTTCTATTGCCCCATTATAGGGTAGATATGTTCCCGTTTGTTCCAAATTCAGTAGAGTTTGTATAATACCACTCGCCCTAAGTGCCAATAAAGCCTGCCTGAAGTGTTAAAATTACATCTTTGTTGTTATTCAAAACAGAAGATAGTTGTGTTATATGATTTAGTATTTGATTTTTTGAAGGTTGTTGAGCATTTGAGCTATAGCTATTTGTATAAGCAAATCTGACAATAGTTTTTAATCCAGAATTTCTAATATTATTAAAATCGGTTTGGATATTGCTAAGATATATTGAGTTGATATTTGAGGTCATAAATGCATCTAACATAAAATATCTATATACAATCGTAACTTTGTCCGAACTGTTTTTCCAACTATTTAAAGTTGCTACCGAAAGGTTATTAGCCCCATTAGTTGTTGCATAGTTATTGCTTGTTATAGAGTATTTTTGTAATCCTCGCTCTGGGTTAGCAATTATTTGGTCCGACGGTAAATAATTAACCGTTTGGCTAATAGTAAATTGACTAAATAAAAAGTGTAGAAATAAAAAAATTTTTTTCATGCTTAAGAGGGCTTTAAAATAATTCTTTTGCAATTGCATATATATTGTCTGATTTCCCCATAGAATAATAATGCAAAACAGGCACATTTGCTGCTAACAGTTCTTTTGATTGTGCAATAGCCCATTCGATACCTACTTGTCTAACTTGCTCAATACCTTTACAAGATTCTATGGCTTCGATAAGTGCTTCGGGCAAATCAATTTTAAAAACCTGAGGCAATATTTGTAAATGTTTTTTGGCAGCAATGGGTTTAATGCCCGGAATTATAGGAACATTTATACCTATTTCTCTTGCTTTTTCTACAAATTTAAAGTATTTTTTATTATCAAAAAACATTTGAGTTACCACATAATCTGCCCCAGCATCTACTTTTTCTTTTAAGCGTTTTAAATCAGATTGTAACGAGGGTGCTTCTATGTGTTTTTCGGGATAACCCGCTACTCCTATGCAAAAATTTGCATTGTTTTCGGTTTCAATAACATTGTGTAAATACTTCCCTTTGTTTAAATTTTTTATTTGTTTAACTAATCCAGATGCAAATAGATGCCCTCCTGCAGTTGGTTCAAAGTATTTTTGTTCTTTCATAGCATCACCTCTAAGTGCCATAATATTTTGTATCCCTAAATAATGGCAATCTACCAATAAGTATTCGGTTTCTTCTTTTGTAAAACCTCCACAAAGCACGTGTGGCACAGTATCTACATCATATTTGTGCTTTATAGAGGCACAAATGCCAACGGTTCCGGGTCGCATACGGGTTATTTTTCGGTCAATTAGGCCGTTTTCTTTTTCAATATAAAGATATTCTTCTCGAGAAGTGGTTACATCAATAAACGGAGGTTTAAACTCCATTAGTGGGTCAATATTTTTATATAATTCGTTGATGCTTGAGCCTTTTTGAGGAGGTATAATTTCAAAAGAAAAAAGGGTTTTCTCTTTGGCATTTTTTATATGTTCGGTTACTTTCATTTGTTTTTTATTTTTTATAAACTTATTACTGGGCTTAACCATTTTGTAGCTTCTTTTTCGCTTATATTTCTTCTGTTTGCATAGTCTTTTACTTGTTCGGTTGTGATTTTTCCTAACCCAAAATACTTACTTTCTGGATGTGCAAAATAATACCCAGAAACAGACGAAGTAGGTGTCATTGCCATATTTTCGGTTAACTGCACCCCTATATTTTTTTCTACTTCTAATAGTTTAAAAATTGTAATTTTTTCAAGATGGTCTGGGCAAGCAGGATATCCAGGGGCAGGTCTTATGCCTTGATATTCTTCGTTAATTAGCTGATTGTTTGTTAAATTTTCGGTTGAATTATATCCCCAAAATTCTTTTCTAATTTTTAAATGTAAGTATTCGGCTAATGCTTCGGCTAATCTATCCGCGAGGGCTTTTACTAAAATTTCGAGGTAATCATTGTCTTGGTTTTTAAAATTTTGAGCAATAGTATCAACCTCCGAACCTACGGTAACACAAAAACATCCGATGTAGTCATAAGAGTTATCATTTTTAGGCATTATAAAATCGGATAAAGCTATGTTTGGTTTATTAGCTGCTTTTTCTGATTGTTGCCTAAGGGTTAAAAAAACTTTTTTAGGCTTATAATTTTCATCATAAACTTGTATATCATCATCGTTTATTTGATGAGCAGGAAACAACCCAAAAACTGCTTTGGGCTTAAGCCAATTTTCATTTAAAATTTGGTCCAACATTTTTTGAGCATCGTTAAAAAGCTCTGTTGCTTGTTCGCCTACAACTACATCTGTTAAAATATTTGGATATTTTCCGTGCAGTTCCCAAGCCTGAAAAAACGGAGTCCAATCAATAAAATCAATTAAATTTTTCGTAGAAACTTCTATAGTTTGTGTGCCTAAAATTTTTGGTTTTATAGGTTTATAATTGTCCCAATTTATTTTAATTTTATTTTGTCTGGCTTCATTTAAGCTAAGATTTTTTTTATCTTTACTTCTGTTTAAATACCCTTCCCTGATTGAGTCATATTCTTGTTTGATATTATTTTTATAAACATCAGATGTTTCATTTTGCAACAAATTTGATGCTACAGTTACCGCTTTTGAAGCATCGTTTACATGCACTGTTGCTCCATTATATTCAGGGGCAATTTTTACAGCTGTATGTGCCTTTGAGGTAGTTGCTCCACCAATCATAATTGGTGTTTTGCAATTTATTTTTTCTAATTCTTTAGCTAAATAAACCATCTCGTCTAACGAAGGTGTTATTAGTCCGCTCAATCCGATAATATCCACTTGCTCTTTGACTGCTGTTTCAATAATTTTTTCGGGTGGCACCATCACCCCTAAATCTATAATTTTAAAGTTATTACAAGCCAAAACTACCGAAACTATGTTTTTACCAATGTCGTGCACATCACCTTTTACGGTTGCCATCAGCACACTGCCTGCATAATGCTTTTCATCACTTTCACTATGCAGCAGTGGGGTAATTAGTGCCACTGCTTTTTTCATTACTCGTGCTGATTTTACCACTTGTGGAAGAAACATTTTTCCACTTCCGAAAAGGTCGCCTACTACGTTCATTCCGTTCATAAGGTAAATTTCGATAACATCAATTGGTTTTTTAGTTTCTTGAATTGCTTCTGCTACATCGGGTTCTATAAATTCGTCTATTCCTTTTACCAAAGCGTGTGTTAATCGTTCTTGAACGGTTCCTTTTCTCCATTCAGCCTCTATTTTTATGATATTTTTATCAGCATTTCCACTTTGTTTTAATTGTTCTGCATAGTCTAAAAGTTTTTCGGTAGCATCATCGGTTCTATTAAGCAAAATATCTTCTACAAAAACTAATAGTTCAGGATTAATTTTATCATAAATTTCGAGCATTTCGGGGTTTACAATTCCCATAGTTAAACCATGTTTTATACCATGATATAAAAAAGCGGAGTGCATCGCTTCTCGAACTTTATCATTACCTCTAAACGAAAACGAAACATTACTTACACCTCCAGAAACGTGTGCATACGGTAGATTTTCTCGTATCCAAAGGGTTGCTTTAAAAAAATCTACTGCATTATTTTTATGCTCATCCATCCCTGTTCCGACTGGAAAAATGTTGGGGTCGAAAATAATATTTTGTGGAGAAAAATGCACTTGATTAACCAATATATCATAACTTCGTTTGCAAATATCTATACGCCTTTGATAGGTATCTGCTTGTCCTACTTCGTCAAAAGCCATAACGATTACGGCTGCTCCGTATCGTTTTATTTTTTGTGCATATTCAATAAACTTTTTTTCACCTTCTTTTAAAGATATAGAATTTACGACTCCTTTGCCTTGCAAACATTGTAAACCGGCTTCAATAATTTCCCAGTTAGAGCTGTCAATCATTACAGGCACACGTGCAATATCAGGCTCAGCGGCTATTAAATTTAGAAAAGTAGTCATAGCATATACTCCGTCAAGCATCCCTTCATCCATATTTATATCGATGATTTGTGCTCCTCCCTCCACCTGATTTTTTGCAATTTCGAGTGCTTCGGAGTATTTCTCTTCTTTAATTAGGCGTAAAAATTTTCGAGATCCTGTAACATTGGTTCGTTCTCCTATGTTTATAAATGTGCTTATGCTTTTATCTTTATAAAATGTTGTATCTACAAGTAAAGGTTCTAAACCCGAAAGTTTAAGTATATTTTTATGTTCCATTTTTCTATTTCTCTTAAAAAAATTTATTGCGATTCTTTTTCTTTATTTTCGGTTTCGTGTATATAAACTTCCTTTAGGTGGTCGTAAAACGATTTTTTATCTACTAAATTAGCGGTTATGTTGGCTATAATTCCTGCTATCATTAAGAAAAAAATAACACTATGTCGGTCGGTCATTTCTAGAATAATAATGGCAGATGTAAAAGGCGATTTGGTTACACCTGTTAAAAAAGCGGTCATCCCGATGATTATAAGCATATTAGCATTGCTCCCTGTAAAGCCTAAGAAACCTGCTACTACTGAACCTATGCTGGCTCCTGAGCTTAATGAAGGGGCAAAAATACCTCCTGCACCTCCAAAACTAAAAGTGGAGAGCAAGCCCGTAATCCTTACAAAAGGAATGTACCATTCTACTTTTTTATCGGCTGTAAAAAGGGTTCGTTCCATAATTTCTTTACCCGAACCCATAGCATCGGTACCAAAAAAATAGATAAACGAGGCTACAATCATCGAACAGAAAAATATAAAATAAAGTTGCTTTGTATTGCTTTTTATTAACGAAACAAACTTCATAAGTTTTAACAATAAAACACTGCTATAACTGCCTAAAAAACCAGCAATTGCAGCTACTAAAATTACTCCAAATACTACGGATATTCCTTCGGTTTGGAGTTTTGGATAGCCTAAATATAAATAAGAACCTGCCAAACCTTGTGCAGCTAAACCAGCAATAATTACAGCTGTAAAAAGCGACGATTTATAATATTTTATATGATATTTTGATAGCTCTTCGATGGCAAAAATAATCCCTCCTAAGGGTGTATTAAAAGCTGCTGCCAAGCCCGAAGCTGCCCCTGCCATAATCATATTTCGTTGCGAAACTTTTGGGAACGAAGCAGGTAGGTATTTATAAACCGTCATAAAAATTGAGCTTGATATTTGAATGGTTGGTCCTTCTCGTCCTAAAATTCCGCCTCCTAAAACTTTAATTAAACTGGATAGTATTTTAAAAATAATGATTTTAAAATTAAGTAAATAATCTGCCAGATGTTTTTTTTGTGGAGTTGAAAGTTCAATAGCTGCCATTACTTGCGGAATACCACTTCCTTTGGCATTTGGGGCGTATTTTTTAACCAAAAACCAAGAAAGTAAAAAAGTGGTGGGGGTGAGTATAAAAATAAAATATTTGTTTTGTTGGATGATGAATATTGATAAATCTTCGGTGTATGAGAATAAAACATAATACAAATAAGCCACCAAACCTGTGAGCAACGAAGCAAACCAAAAAGGCAACGATTGTAATACTTGGCTTTTTAGTTTTGGGTCGTTTAGGTTTTTGAGGAGTATATCTATTTTATTTTGAAAGAGTTTTTTCATTTTCATTTTTTAAATTATATTTTTCAACTGCCTCAGCAATTCGTTTAATATGATTGGGTGTAGTGCCACAGCAACCACCTATAATTTGAACTAAATTTTCGTTCAGATAATCGTTTATAAAACTTTGCATTTCTTCGGCTGATTGGTCGTATTCTCCAAAGGCATTGGGCAAACCTGCATTTGGGTGTGCCGAAATACAAAGGTTTGTGTTTTGTTTGAGCCTTTTTAAATAGGGTTTTAGTTGTTCGGCACCTAAGGCACAGTTTAAACCAATACTAAGCAACGGAATATGCTCAACAGATATTAAAAAAGCCTCAACTGTTTGCCCAGAAAGTGTTCTGCCCGAAGCATCGGTTATAGTTCCTGAAAGCATTGTTGGGATTTCTATATTTCGTTCTTGTTTTACCTCTTCAATAGCAAACAAAGCTGCTTTTGCATTAAGGGTATCAAAAACAGTTTCTACTAATAATAAATCTGTTCCTCCATCAATAAGTGCTTCTACTTGTTGTTTATAAGCCACCCGAAGTTCATCAAAAGTAATCGCCCGAAATCCCGGATTATTCACATCGGGGCTCATGCTTGCTGTTCGGTTGGTAGGACCAATAGAACCTGCTACAAAGCGTGGTTTTTCAGGAGTTTTTAAGGCATATTCAAGGGCTACTTCTTTAGCAATTTTAGCTGATTGATAGTTTAGTTCATATACATAATCTTCTAAGTGATAATCTGCCATACCAATGGTTGTGCTCGAAAAAGTATTGGTTTCAACAATATCTGCACCTGCATCAAAGTAAGCTCTATGAACGCTTTTTACAGCCTCGGGCTGGGTGATAGAAAGCAAATCGTTATTCCCTTTTAATGGATATGCAAAATCTTTAAATTGTTCGCCTCTAAAATCACTTTCTTCAAACTTAAATTGCTGAAGCATAGTCCCCATAGCTCCGTCAAGCACAAGGGTTTTGGTCTTTAATAATTCGGTTATATTCATGTGAAAAATGTATTCAAGTATTCAGTATTAAAGTATTCAGTATTCAGTTTTTGATACCAACAACTATTCAAGTATGTTTTAATTTGTGTTTTAAACTTAAAATTTAAAATAATTACAACAAGAGTTCTTACCTTAAAAAAATATTTTTAGAGTTGTCGTTTGGTTATCAAGTAAGTTTAGAGAGATTATTATGGGTTATCTGTCTCAATAAATTTGAGTAGAATGTAGCACCTTCCCATAGGTTTGGAGGTTGCTAAGGCTTCGTTGGGTCTAATCCCTCTGCCTTTCGTGATAACAAATTTCAATATTTATAAGAACCCTGCAAAGGTAGATTTTAAAATTGATTTTAAAAAATTATTTTTTGATTTTTTTTTACTCCTGCTTTTCTAAGTTTAAAGTTGCTAAAATAGGGTAGTGGTCGGAATAAAAAAAGCGGTCAAAATTGATAAAACTTTTAGTTGTAAATTTTTTATCTACAAAAATATAATCAATTCGGGCGGGGTAATACTTATAATGATAGGTTTTGCCAAAACCTGCCCCTGCTTCTTCAAAAGTGTCGTTTAGATTGCCTTTTAGAGTTCTATAAACATACGAAAAAGCACTGTTGTTCATGTCCCCACACAAAATGACAGGGTATAAGCAACTATCCATATGTTTTTTGATGAGTTCGGCTTGCTGTTGTTGTTTGGCAAAGGCTTTACCTATTCGTTTGAACAATAATTTTGATTTGTTTTCGTCTATATTTTCATGAATATCTTGGGTTATTTTTATTGATTGTAAGTGCATACTATACACACGAAAAGTATCGTTTTTTATCTTAATATCTACAAAAATAACGTTATTGCTTGTATCTGGAAAATCAATAGTGCCTTTATCTACAATTTTATAGGTAGAAAAAATGGCTTGTCCGTATTTGTTTTTTTTGCCTTTGGTGGCTATATATTTGTATTTATACGAAGAAAAATCGATGGTTTCAACAGGTGAAAACTCTTGTAAACAAAGGATATTTGGGTTCTTTTGTTTTACAAAAGTTGAAATTTGTTCCGGCACATCGGTTTTGGGCAACCATTCGTATAAATTAAACAACCGAACGTTGTAACTCATAATTTTTATATCGGTTTTTTCTTGCTTAAAAGATGGACTCGAAAAATGATATAATTTATTTATAAACGTGATGCCTAACAACAAAACAAGTCCAGATAGCAACATTTTTTTTTTAAACTGTAGCAACCAAAAACCAAAGAACAATACATTTAAAAATATAAAAACGGGTAAAAATAATGATAAAACCGACAAAAACTGAAATAATTTGGGGGCTAAAAAAGGCAAAATATAGGCGAAAAAAGTAAGCACTACCAACAAAATATTGAAGGCATATATAACTTTATTGAACCATGTTTCGTTGTGTTTCATTTTTTTATTTTCCAAATTTAAACAAAAAATCTTTTTCGTTTTGCGTTAAACTTTCATACCCCGATTGACTAATTTTATCTAAAATATCGTTGATGATTTGTTGATCTTTTGTGGAGTTTTCTTGTGTTTTTTTTTGGCTTGTATTTTTATATATTTTTTTGAAGGGCTGTTTCTTTTTAGCTTTAAAGATAGTTAAAAATATACTAATAATTGTTTGAAAAGGCTGGCTTATGTCGGTTCCGTTTTGCAATAATTTAACATAAAAATAGCCAAACATTGCCCCTCCCAAATGTGCTAAATGCCCACCCGTATTCGAACTCGGAATTTGTAAAACATCAAGAATGATAAACACAACAGCTATGTGCCAAATTTTTACCGTCCCGATGAGTGCTAGCCGAACGTTCATAGACGGGTTGTAGCTTACCGTGGCAAAAAATACTGCCATTACAGCTCCAGAAGACCCCACTAACCAGTTGTTTTGGGTGCTTAAAAAGGGTATAACTGTGTGTAAAAAAACATAAAAAATCCCTGAAAAAATACCTCCGAAAAAGTAAATCCAAATCAATTTTTTTTCACTAAAAAAGGTTCTAAATAATTGACTTACAAAGTATAACCAAATTAAATTAAAAAGCAAATGTAAAAAATCGCTATGAAAAAAAAGATAGGTGAGCAAGGTATAGGGTTTGCCCACAAAATTCCAAAAATGAGAAGGCAAAGCCACCCAATTTAAAAAATCAATTTTTGTATTAAAAAAATAAGCAAAAACATTGATAAGCATAGGAATAACAAACAAAAAAACGTTCCAAAAAATAATTTTTTGAACCACATCTGCTTGTTTATAATATGTTTTTAGGTCTTGAAATAAAGGCATTTATAAGGCGATGAAAAAATTATTTTTTATTTTGATATAAAACAGGGTTTAAATCTTCGTCGTTATACATTTTCATTTGCTTATAAACCTTCATAATTTTCGTTCCGTTTTCAATGTCAAACAACAAATCGTCTATGGCTGTCGTAAGGTCTTTTTTTTGTTCTAAAAGCACATTTAACTTGGTTTGGCAGTTGTTTTTATGCGTTTCTGAGGCTTCGGGGCGGGTTACCTCTTGTTGCATGTGATAAATCTTTAAAGCCAAAATAGAAAGCCTATCAATGGCCCAAGCGGGACTTTCTGAATTTATTTTTGCATCGGTTTTGGGCGTTACATTTTTAAATTTTTCTAAAAAATAACTATCAATATATTCAACCATATCGGTTCGATGTTGGTTCGATGCGTCTATTTTTCGCTTTAAATCTAAGGCATCTATTGGGTTTATGTTGGGGTCTCTAACAATGTCTTCATAATGCCATTGAACGGTGTCTATCCAATTTTTAAGGTATAACAAATGTTCAATTTTATCTTTTGAATAAGGGTTTACGAAAGGCTGATACACATCATCATTTATGTGATACTCATGGATACTTTGCTCGAATATTTGGAATGCAAATTTTGAAAACATAGGCTTAGTTGGATATTAAATTAGTAAAAAAGTATTGAAAAGGTAAAGATAATATTTTAAATAAGAATTTTCAAAGAAGAAAGGTAAAATTATTTTTTTTATCGTTTAAAAATAAAATAGACCGCTAAAACTAATAGAATAAGCCCCACGAAATGATTCCACTTAAATTCTTGATTTTTAAACACCACAATCGAAAAAAATATAAAAACGATAAGCGTGATAACTTCTTGAATTACTTTGAGTTGCAACAACGAAAACGGACCTCCATTCTCGTGAAAACCCATTCGATTGGCAGGCACTTGAAAACAGTATTCAAAAAAGGCTAAACCCCAACTAATGAGCACAACGACTAATAAACCCGCTTGTTCAAACCATTTCCATTCTTTAAATTTAAGATGCCCATACCACGCTAATGTCATAAAAATATTGGAAAAAATCAATAAAACAATTGTTAAAAAACCTTTCATTTTAAGCGGTAAAATTGTTTTTAGGAGAGTTTCTTTTTTAAAAGGAGATTTCTAAAATCGTTAATCATTGTTCATCAATCGTTATTCAAAAGTTTTTCATTATTTTGATGCCTGTCGTGGTCTCTTTTAGTCTTAAGTTCCATTTTTTTATCAAAAGCAGCTTGTAAATCTATTCCTGTTTGGTTGGCTAAGCACAAAACAACAAAAACCACATCGGCTAATTCTTCGCCTAAATCTTTGTTTTTATCACTTTCTTTTTCAGATTGTTCACCATATCGTCGGGCTATAATTCGGGCTACTTCGCCCACCTCTTCGGTTAGTTGAGCCATGTTGGTTAGTTCATTAAAATACCGAACTCCGTGTTCTTTTATCCACGTATCTACTTCGAGTTGTGCGTTTTTTAAATTCATAATTTAAATATTTGTATGTAAAAATACTTAAAGGGGTTTCTAAAGAGGACTTCTAAAAATTCATTTTTATTGCAAAAATTTCTTTTTTAGAAGTTTCTCAAAAATTCGCAACTGCTAGTTTTGAAATTTTTAAAACCCTTTAAAAATAAAGGGTTTTAAGACTTTTGGGTTTTACCCATTTTGTGTGTATTTGTAGTGACACAATACTATATAAGTATGCAAAATTACAAATAAAAAATCGAATATTACACCTTACGGAGGATTATTTTTTTACGGGTACATTCAACTAGCAATACCATTTATAAGCATCTTCAAAATTAGAAATCAAAAAATTATTGAATATACAAATTCCTCGTTAACTTAGGTGGGGAAACTTGTGTTTTGTATAAACACAAATAGTTGTTTTATCTTACAAACATTAAAAATCATCAAAAAAAAACTATTAAAAAAACTCATAAAAAAGTATTTTTAGTATGCAAGAAAATCACTTGCGATTTTTAAGCTATTCCAAATTTAACTCCCCTCTATTATTCAACATAGAGCCCAAAAATAATTTATTTGTTAAACCCTGATTACGTATTAGATTTCGTTTGTAATAGAACTCTAATGTGTAATCCGGGTTAAATATGTCAAAGAAAAAAGAGATGAGCAAATTAACTACCTAAATATTTGTGGTTTAAGATGGTAAACCCTCAACATTTGTAGAGATATTTTATTGGCATCATTACTCGAAAGAGTCAAATTTAAAATAATTCTACCTTCTAAGCTCTCCTTTTAAAATTTCAAATTAAATATGTATATTTGAAAAATATTTTTTTACAATATAAATATGAGTTTAGTTAAACTTACCATCAAAGGAATATCCTATAGTCAAACACAAAATGGTGCCTATGCTTTAATACTATCGGAAGTAGAGGGGGATAGTAATTTACCCATAGTTTTAGGGGCTTATGAGGCACAATCTATTGCTATTGCCTTAGAAAGTAACATTCGTCCACCTCGTCCTTTAACGCACGATTTGTTTAAAAATTTTGCTGATAGGTTTGATATTGTACTCAAACAAGTTATTATCCATAAGTTGGTAGATGGTGTTTTTTATTCCACTATTATTTGCGAACGCGATTTAATCGAAGAAATTATTGATGCCCGCACCAGCGATGCTATAGCCCTTGCCATTCGATTTCAAGCACCTATTTTTACCTATAAAAACATCTTAGAAAAAGCAGGAATTTATTTAAAATTAATCGATAAATCGCCCGATGAAATTCTTGAAAATCATGCTACCCAAACCCACGAAGTAGTGGGAAATAAGGCTGTTGAAAACGGAAATTTAGATCATTATAAACTTCGAGAATTATATGATATGCTCGAAAAAGCCGTTCAAAACGAAGACTATGAACTTGCTGCCAAAATACGAGACGAAATTTCAAAAAAAGAAAACTAACCCTAAAAGAATCATTAACAATTAAATTATTTTAAAATTTGCTTAATTTAACAACCTTTAAATTGCTAACTTTTAAACCCATAAACTTTAAACTATAATAAATACAAAAGAATATGAATATTAAATTACGATTAACCATTTTAAGTTTTTTACAACTTTTTGTGTGGGGAGCATGGCTCATCACAATTGCAAACTATTGGTTTGGAACAAAACAATGGGGAGGTACTGAATTTGGAGCTGTTTTTTCAACCTTAGGAATTGCTTCTATAATTATGCCTGCAATTACAGGTATCATTGCTGACAAATGGTTGAATGCCGAAAAACTTTACGGGATATTACATGTTTTATATGGTTTTTTTATCGCTTATATCCCACAAATTGATAATCCAACTACCTTTTTTGGAGTAATGTTAGCAGCTATGATGTGTTATATGCCAACATTATCACTCTCAAATTCTATATCTTACACAATTTTAAAAAACAATAATTTTGATGTTGTAAAAGTATTTCCACCTATACGAGTATGGGGAACAGTCGGGTTTATTGTAGCCATGTGGATTACAAATTTAACAGGTAGTAAAGCAAACGAATATCAATTTTATTTAGCTGCTGTATTTGCAATTATTTTAGGAATTTACAGCTTTACATTACCAAAATGTCCACCACAAAATTTAACCTCAAAAAATGCTACTTTTATTGAAATGATTGGGCTTAATGCATTTTCGTTGTTTAAAAACCCAAAAATGGCGATATTCTTTTTGTTCTCAATGCTTTTAGGTTCTGCCTTGCAGCTTACCAATATGTATGGAGATTTGTTTTTAAGCGAATTTGAAAATATGACTCAATATACAAACAACTTATTAAGCAAGTATTCAACCGTTGTAATGTCTAT
Organism: uncultured Flavobacterium sp.; assembly: GCA_964463035.1. Lineage (GTDB taxonomy): Bacteria > Bacteroidota > Bacteroidia > Flavobacteriales > Flavobacteriaceae > Flavobacterium. The sequence continues at coordinate 3,768 of CAYXAF010000043.1, read as the reverse complement.
TTCTCAAATTTCTGAAACGTTATTTATTTTGGCTATTCCATTCTTTTTAAATAAATTTGGTATTAAAAAAGTAATGCTTATCAGTATGATAGCTTGGGTGTTACGCTTTGGACTTTTTGCGTATGGAGACCCCACAATTATAGGTTTTACAATTATTATACTTTCAAATATTGTGTACGGAATGGCTTTTGATTTCTTTAATATATCAGGCTCATTATTTGTAGAAACTACAACTGATGCTAAAATTAGGTCATCAGCACAAGGTTTATTTATGATGATGACCAACGGATTTGGAGCAATTATTGGTAGTTTAGGTAGCGGATATTTAATTACAAAATATTTTACAAGCGAAAACGAAACTAAAGATTGGCATAATATATGGCTAATGTTTGCTACCTATGCACTTGTAATAGCAATTATATTTATGTTTGTTTTTAAACACAAGCACAACCCAAACGAAATTTCGGAAATTAAACATTAATATTATTTGATAGTTGATCGTTTTTGGTTTGTTGTATTCGATATTCAAGTATTCAGTATATCAATATTTTTTAAATTTTAAATCGTTCAATCATTAAATATTTTAATCTTTCAATTTTATAAATGATTCAATATCAAACTCTTTTAAAATATATTCTCGACAACGGAGATTTTAAAGCCGACCGAACAGGAACAGGCACCAAAAGTGTGTTTGGTTATCAAATGCGGTTTAATTTACAAGAAGGATTTCCGCTTGTAACTACCAAAAAAATACACTTAAAATCAATTATTTATGAATTACTCTGGTTTTTAAAAGGCGATACAAACATTAAATATTTACAAGAAAACGGGGTACGAATTTGGGACGAATGGGCAGATGAAAACGGTAATCTGGGCCCTCTTTATGGGCATCAATGGAGGAATTGGAACAACGAAAACATCGACCAAATTGCAGAACTTATCCACACCCTAAAAACCAACCCAACCAGCAGACGAATGCTCGTAACCGCTTGGAACCCAAGCGTGATGCCTAACACCAAACAATCCTTTGCCAAAAATATTGCCAACGGAAAAGCCGCTTTGCCTCCTTGCCATGCGTTTTTTCAGTTTCATGTGTCGGAAACAACACAAGGTAAACAAAAATTATCCTGCCAACTCTACCAACGAAGTGCTGATGTTTTTTTGGGAGTGCCTTTTAACATTGCATCCTATGCTTTATTAACCATGATGATAGCACAAGTTTGTGATATGGAAGTAGGTGATTTTGTGCATACTTTTGGTGATGTACATATTTATAGCAACCATTTTGAACAGGTAAAATTACAACTCTCCCGAGAGCCAAAACCATTGCCAAAAATGATTTTAAATCAAAATGTAAAAGATATTTTTAGCTTTAAATTTGAAGATTTTACCTTAGAGAATTACGACTCACATCCACATATAAAAGGAATTGTAGCGGTTTAGAATTTAAAAATTTTTTTGTAATAAAATGAATTTTTAGAAGTCCCATTAATAAACTACCAAAAATGACACATAGAAAACAAAAAGGTGAAAACGTAAATGTTTGTTTTAATTTTCCTATCAATTTTAAACTTCGATAAATGATTATATTAATCGCTGCTCTTTCAACAAACAATGCTATTGGTAAAAACAACCAGCTTCTTTGGTATTTACCCGATGATTTTAAGCATTTCAAAACCTTAACGTCGGGGCATTTTATTGTGATGGGCAGAAAAACCTTTGAAACTTTTCCGAAACCATTGCCCAATCGAACGCATATAATTATCACCCGTAATAAAAAATACAAGTCACCCGAAGGCTGTTTTATAGCCGAAAACATAGATCAAGCTCTTGAGTTATGCCCTAAAAACGAAGATATTTACATCATTGGAGGAGGCGAAATTTATAACCAAAGCATCGAAATTGCAGATAAACTAGAACTTACATTTGTAAACAAAACCTTTGAAGCTGATACTTTTTTTCCAGAAATTGATCCTAAACTTTGGCAAATAGTAGCTGAAAAGCATCATCCAAAAGACGAAAAACATATAGTTGATTTTACCTATAAAACTTTTATTAGAAAAAAATAATGCTACGTGTATCCATCATTCAAACAACTATTATTTGGGAAAATCCTCTTAAAAATTTAGAAAAATTAACCCCAAAAATCAACCAATTACTCCCAACGGATGTGGTGGTTTTGCCCGAAATGTTTACAACAGGCTTTACCATGCAACCTGAAAAAGTAGCTGAAACGATGCAAGGAAACACTGTGCTTTGGATGCGAGAAATGGCTCAAAAAAAACAAATTGCCTTGATTGGAAGCCTTGTAATTATTGAAAATAATAAATTTTATAACCGCTTAATTGTTGCACTGCCTACAGATGAAGTTTTAGTGTATGACAAGCGTCATCTGTTTTCATATGCAGGCGAAAACCATATTTATACGGCCGGAAGCGAACGCTTAACCTTTGATTTTAAGGGTTTTAAAATTTGCCCGTTGATATGTTACGATTTACGATTTCCTGTTTTTAGTAGAAATACAGTAGCTTATGATGTGTTGCTTTATGTGGCTAATTGGCCCCAAAAACGACTATTGGCTTGGGATACGCTTTTAAAAGCTCGTGCCATTGAAAACATGTGTTATGTAGTGGCAGTAAACAGAATAGGGAAGTGCCCAAACGAATTGTATAACGGGCATTCGCAAGTTGTTGATTATGTAGGAAATTACATAGTTGAACCTTTTGAAAATGAAGAAATTAAAACAATTATACTTCACAAAAAACCACAAGAGGAAGCACGAAAAACCTTTGGATTTTTAAAAGATAGGGATTTATAATAATTGTTTAAACCCAAAATAGCGCCTGTAAATAGAAAATACTTATTTGTTTTGTTTCACAACGTTATTGATGACTTTTTGTTCCATTGGTGATTTTGAATTTTATATGAGTCTTTAAATTACAAACTTGATATATTATTCAATTTCTATATTATATAAATTCCGTTTAATAATTACACAATTTATGTTGTCTTTGTCAAAAAAACGGCTAAATTCTAAATAATACAGCAAAATATATTTTCTTTGTAAAATGGGAACAATACACGATAAAAAATTAGTATTATAATAGCCTTTGCGGGTTATCAGCAAGAACATGTTTTAGAAGAATTATTACAAGAATATGAACTTCAAGGTAAGGTTATAGAATCAGCACGAGCAGAAGTTATTCAAGAACGAGGAAAGAAGCCTTGTCCTTATTGTTCTTCTGAAAAAGTTTATAAACGAGGAAAACAGAAAGGTGTTCAGATGTATCAATGCCAATCAGAAACGTGCAAAAAATGGTATAGTGAAACCACTGGAACTCCTTTGTGGGATATAAAATTGAAGTCAAAATGGCAAGGCTATTTGCGTTGTATGGAGCAAGGAATGACACTAAAAGCTACTGCAGAGGAATTAAAAATATGTATTTAAATTTCTTTTGATTGGAGGCGTAAGATATTAAGTTCACTCTCAAAATTTGTTCCACAAACACTATCAGGAGTGGTAGAAAGTGATGAATTTGAAATTGCTTTAAGCCATAAGGGACAACGGAATATAGATAGGAAACCAAGAAAAAGAGGAACTGATTTTAAGCAAAATAAAGCTGAAAAATCAACAGTAGAGCAAGTGATTACAGCCGTTGAAAGTAAAAGATTAACAACCCAAGAAATAACACAGGCTTTTGATGGAAAATTAACCGAAGGAACGCTTTTAATAACCGATTCACATAAATCCTATAAAAAGTTTGCAAA
>CAYXAF010000042.1:0-20617 GCA_964463035.1 uncultured Flavobacterium sp. | reverse complement strand
ACCTTACAGGTGGCAACTTTTGGCAAGGAGCCGTAACAGGGTTGATAGTTAGTGGACTGAATCATGCGGCTCACGGAGGCTTTGCTAAAAAGTATAAATTACATGTGTTAGAAGATTATGAAGGTGCTAATGGAGCAGGTCATCAAGCATTAGTTGGAGATGTTGACGGGGATTTGTTATATGTTTCAAAAGATGGGACAAATGAAAATAGTGGCGTTTATGGTGAAGCTAAATATACCATTAAAACGTTTGAAAGTTTTGAAGCAATTGATAATTATTATTCTACTAAAGTTTCTCCAGGAAAGCATTATGATTCTAAATTGACTTTTAAAGTAACAAAAGCACAAATGCAAACAGCTCTTAAAACAGCCATACGATGGGCGAAAATGCCTTATGACTTGATGAATAATTCTTGTACTACTATTGTTCAGGCTGGCTTAATAAATGCGGGTATTTTAAATGTTAAAAATTATAATATGATACCAAATCAATCTTTTAAAACAATTTCACAGATAAAGTATAAACCAGCATATTAAACTTATGTCAAAAATCACAAAAATATTATGCTTACTGTCTTTACTTTTTGTTGTTGGTTGTATTAACGACTTATCTTTTTATCATGACAGTATATCAGAATCTAAAGAAAACGGTTTATTGATAGATGAATATAAGTCTAATAAACCTGAAATAGTTATAGGAAATAAGAAATATAAAATTGTTGAAGCGTGGACTGCATATAAGTTCAAAAGCCGAGGGTCAAAAGAAATTTACAAAGATATTTTTGCTTTTACTTTCATTTTGGAAGATTCTTTAAAAAATAGAGAACCCGATATAGAATTAATAGGTTTAATAGAATGTAAAAACAAAGATGTTTTATTTGATAAAAGAGTGGGTATAAGCGACTCTCAACATAGGATTTTTTTTGATAAAAAATCAATTAATAGAGTTGATACAGTACAGTTTGTAATAAAAAAGCAAAACAAAATATGCGACTCAATAAAATTTATAAAAAAATAGTTTTTATCTTATTAATTTACAAAACAAAACCCAACTTCACAGCTGGGTTTTGATAAAAAAATGAACACATAAATAAAATATATTACCTTTGGACAGGTTTTATTTCACAATAATAATATTTTATAACGGAGTTCGATGAACCTTCGATTTGCAAGCGGAGCATTGAGTAGTATAGCGAGTAGTGCTTTTGCAGAAGGCTATAACCATAGTGGTTTAAATACAAATTTAATAATAATGGAATTTAAGGCAGAAAAAAATCCCTATAACTGTATAATTTATAGGGATTTTTAAGTCATAAAGTTTAAAAAAACTTATAAAATTATCTTAGCTATTCACCATTACAGGCATCACAAGCATTAAAATATTTTCGCCTTCGTCTAAACCATCCATAGACGTTAAAATACCAGCTCTATTAGGCATAGACATTTCAAGCATAATATCATTACAGGTAAGGTTGGTAAGCATTTCAGTTAAAAAACGTGAGTTAAAACCAATCTGAAGGTCTTCTCCTTGATAATCACAGGTTAAACGCTCATCTGCACGGTTTGAGTAATCTACATCTTCTGCCGAAATATTCAACTCTGTACCTGCCATTTTTAGTTTTATTTGATGGGTAGTTTTATTAGCAAAAATAGCAACCCTTCGAACCGAATTTAAGAACATTGAACGGTCTAAAACCAATCGATTTGGATTTTCTTTTGGTATAACAGCTTCATAATTAGGATATTTACCATCAATCAATCGGCAAGTTAAGGTGTAGTTTTCAAACGAAAAAGTTGCATTGGAGTTGTTATAATCAATGCTTACTATAGCATTTGAAGTCGCTAAGATATTTTTCAAAATATTTAATGGTTTTTTAGGCATAATAAAATCTGCCTCTTCGGTTGCCGATACATCGGTTCGGGTATATTTTACTAATTTATGAGCGTCTGTTGCCACAAACGTAAGCCCATCGGTTGAAAAATGAAATAAAACACCCGACATTACAGGTCGCAACTCATCATTTCCTGAAGCAAAAATAGTTTTGCTAATAGCCGTTGATAAAATTTCGGCAGATACTTTTGTGTTTGAAGGCTCTTCTAAAGCTACTGCTCTTGGATACTCATCTCCATCGGCAAAGGCAATGGTATATTTTCCAGATTCTGAACTAATTTCGATGGTTGTACTACCCTCATCTACAGAAAAAGTAAGGGGTTGTTCTGGAAATGTTTTTAAAATTTCTAATAATAACTTGGCAGGAACAGCAATACTCCCTACACTATCTGATTGGATTTCAAGCAAGGCAGACATGTTGTTTTCTAAATCAGAAGCGGTTACTTTTAGTTCATTTTTGTTTAGTTCAAACAAAAAATTATCTAATATTGCTAATGAGTTATTACTATTGATAACTCCACCTAAAATTTGTAATTGTTTTAACAAATACGTACTCGTTACTATAAATTTCATAGTTTTTTCGTTTTATTTTTTTTATGATGCAAATATACTACTTACAATCAAAACTTAAATAATAAAAGGCATATTTTTTGTATAAATAATTTATATTTACATTTTTAAATATTTTTCTTTATGCGAAATTATATTTTTATTTTTTTCATCGGTTTATCATCTAAAATTTTTGCTCAAGACGAGTTTAAAATATTCTTTAATAGTAATGATTATCAAACTACTAAGGCAGAAAATACAAGGCTTAACCAATGGATTTTGAACAATAAAACCAGCAAAATACTCTCCATTAGTGGCTATTGCGACGAAGATGGCTCGGTGGTTTATAATGATAGTTTAGCAAAAAAAAGGGTTGATTTTGTATATAATTTAATAAAAAATTCCGTTAAAATTAGAGACGATTTTAAAACCATTAATTTTGGTAAAAATCATCAACAATCAGCTATAAAAGCCGAAAACAGACGAGTAGTTATTTATTATTTAACCAAAGAAAATTTAACCAAAGAAACAGAACTGATAAAATTAGCTACATCACCAGCCGATACAACCTCTGTAATACCCAAAACGAAAAATGAACTTCCTGAAAATGCAACATTAGAACAAAAAATTGAGCATACAAAAATAGGAGAAACCATTGTTTTAAAAAACATAAATTTTCATTTGAATACTTTTGCAATTGTAAATGATTCTCGAAAAAATTTATACGAACTATTTGATGTAATGCATAGAAATCCTAAGCTACGCATCGAAATTCAAGGACATGTGTGCTGCAATCCAAATCCAGACGATAAACACTCGTTAAAATTATCTACCGAACGTGCCAAAGCAATCAAACTTTTTTTACTTGCCTACGGAATCGAATCGTATAGAGTTACGTTTAAAGGATTTGGAAGTTCAAAACCTATTTTTACCATACCCGAACAAAACGAAACGGAACGAGCAGAAAACAGACGAGTTGAAATTTTAATTGTTGAAAAATAAAATTTTAACCCATCGTTTAACCCAGATTACACATTAGATTTTGCTATGAAAACTGATGATACAATAAAATTAAGGGCTCACAGACTATTTTTAGATGAGCAATACTTTTGTATTTTGAATTTAAAAATAGAAGTAAGTACTTAATTTTAAAGTAGATTTAGTTTATAATAGAACTTTAATGCGTAATCTGGGTTTAATAATTATCAATCAACTTTAGGGGCTTCTAAAAATTGGTTTTAAGAAGTGTTTAAATTAAATTACGAACCTACATAAATACCTCTGATAATACCTCTAATGATTTTGGTTTATAAAAACCTTCGGAATGGAGGGCATAATATTCCATTAAAAAATGCAGCAACCATTTTTTTTCGGCATTGTTGAATATTTTATGGGTAATTTGTACTGGGGTTTCAATTAGTTTTTTTACTAAATTGGTATGTTCAAGCGTAAGGCAACTGAGGGTTTCTTCGGTTATAAAAATGCCTTCAATCATTTCAAAATAAGGGTTTTGCAAGTTTTCTTCGGAAGGATAAAAGCCTAAATACTTAGTAAGTTGTAGTAAAAAAGTAAGATGAAAATGTGAAAAATCAATCGTTTGGTCAAACAAACAAAGCTGTGTATAAATATACTGAAAAATGGTTGAGTTTGGGTTTTCGGTTTCTTTAATACTTTGATGCAAAACTTCGGACAGGAACAATAGAATGCTGCTTTTTTGCACGTCAAACGGAATGGTTTGATAAGGATAGGCAAGTTTTACTTCTTTAAAATACTCTAATTGCCCTTTGTTCTTATGTTGTGTTTCTATTTCGAGTAACGAAAGTGGCTGAAACATTGCTCGTTTGTTTTGCCCTTTTTTAGAACCTAAAACCCCTCGAACAAAATAAGACTTTAGCCCATCAATTTCCGTAAAACATTTTACAATCAAATGATTATCTTGAAATTTTACGGTTTGAAAAACAATTGCTTTAGATGTTATCAAAATAGTTTAAAATAAATTAATTATAAATGATAAATAGTTAAGTGGATTTCTATCGTATAATCATTACTTTTTTAACCGTTGTTTCTACTCCATCTTTCGAAGAAATAAAAATCATATACACCCCCGAGGCTACTTTATACTTGCCAAAAGCAGTGGTATCCCAGCTTACAGATCCTCCAACCGATGTGGTTTCATAGACTAAATTACCTTCTATATCGGTTATTTTTATGTTGGCATCGTCTATCAGTCCTGTGATGGTAACTTCACCTGCATAAGCGGGTCTCACGGGATTTGGATAAACAATTACTTGGCTTAAATCATTAGCTGCTTGAGTTGCCGAGCCTAAAAATGAAATCAATCCTTTTTCGGTTCCAAAAAAAACCTCACCCGAAAGGGGGTCAATTTCAATATCATTAATGTTATTGCTCGGCAGCGGGGAATTTTCAGAAGTAAATCGTTTTAAAGTTTTTTGCCCGTTCGATGAAATCTGGAAAATACCTGCTCCTGCTATCGAAACCCATTTGTTATTCGCTCCGTCCACTGCAATATCTATAATACTTTGTTGATAAAAAAGCTCCTCTCCTACTCCATCGCCTGTTTCATCTATCACAATATTTTTAGTGGTTAAAGCTGTTTCATTAATAAAACTATCTACACTTTGCAAAATTCGTAAACCCTTATAAGTGCCTATCCAAAGTTGATTATTTTTATCAATAGCAATGGTTCGCACGTCTGTATCGGGCAAATTGCCTTCGGTGTCCGATTTTATGAGTATAAATTTATTATTATAATTTTCGTTAAAGGCTATAATTCCGTTGTTTAAGGTAGGTATCCATTTGGTATTGTTTTTATCAACTAAAAGTGGTCCATAACTTTCAGTTTCGGGGTTCGTGGTTTTATTTTCAAGGTTATACGATTGCCATTGTCCGTTGTTTCGAAGCACTTTTATTCCTTTTTTTATCATATTTACAGTCATCCAAAGATTTGTACTTTTATCATAAGCAGGTCCATTTACTCGAACACTTATATAGCCTCCCCCCACATCTAAGGACTCTAAACCATTAACTCCTGTATTGGTTTGGTCAAAAAGTGTAATTACATCATTATCAATCTCTAATAAACCCCGATGATATGAACTAATATACATTTTATTTTTTTTCGTAGGATGAAACGCCAAACTCGAAAGGGATACAGCTCCTAAAAGTTGTGAATAGGGTATGTTTTCCCACATCTTTTGTTCGTTAAAAATACTAATTCCTTCTTCCCAAGGCTCAGGGTTATGAGGGTTATAGTAACGATTATAAGCCCCATGCAAAGCATATATTTTTTCAGAATTGGTTTTCACTCTAAAAATATAATTTCGGATGGGCCCATTAGGCGAAATATTTGTAAATTCAGTTGGTTTTATAGTGAAATTTTCAAACAAACCATTTTTTAAGGTGCCTAAAAATAATTGATTTCCTATTTTTGATGCACATGTAAAAGTATCGATTATATTAGGTATTAGTGAAACTTGATAGGTTGTTTGTAGTAAATTATTTAAAACCCTATAATAGGAATTTGTAGTAATAACAATTTCATTATCAATAACTTTAAAACTTTTATAAGTTGCATTTAGATTATAAACTACTTGATAGTTAATTAGTTGCACTAATTCTCCATTACTATTGATACCAACCAGCATATTGTTTATAGAACCCACTGCAAACCAATAGCCTGTATGAATAGTCGTCCAATGCGAAAAATCATTGATAAAAAAATCGGTAATAGAACAGTATTTTATCCCTTCGGCAGTAGCTGCATATAAGTTCCCGTTTAAGAAAGCCGTTTGATTCACAATAATTTCACCCCCAGAATTACCAATAAACAACGTATCTCCAAATTCTAAGGTATCGGTATTAAAAACCACAATTCCAAAATCGCACGAAAGGTATATTTTATTTTGATGTTCAAAAATATGTTTAATTTTTTTCTTAACCGGGCTCACCTGAATTTCTGAAATAATATGTTGTTTGTTAATTACCTTATTATCAGCTGTGATAATTTGAAAAAGACCATTTGAATTGCCTACAAAAATCATTTTTTTTGAGTCGCTATAATACAAAGTTGTTATATCATAAGGTTTAAAACCATCTACCGAAGTAAAGGTTTTAAGCTCTCCCGAGGTTGTATTTTTGCTGAAAATAGCATTATCGGTTGCTACAATAACCTTGTTGTCATCTGTTGTAGAAATATCTCGAATTTCGTTGTACGAAAAATAACTTTTCCATTGGGTATTTTGTGCAAATGTGTGAGTAAAAACCAATAGAACTATAACTTTTATAATTTTATATATCATTTTTAAAAAAAATATCAACAAATATATAACAAACGAAAGAAATGTAAATTTGTTATTTGTATTTTTGTAAAAAAAAGAAAAGATGTTTTTAAACCCATATTACGCATTAGGGTTCTATTCCAAACTAAATCTAATAGGCAATCTGGGTTAAATGGAACACAAATGCACAGATTTGACTGATTTTCACAAACATTCAATAATAAAGCATTCTTTGTGCTATAACACTACCTAAAAAAGACACAAAAAGTCATACAAAAATACAATAAAATCAAATTAAATAAAAATGAAAAAGCAGTCCACACAAAACATTTTAATGATTCGCCCTGTTGCTTTTCGGATGAACGAACAAACCGCAATCAATAATTATTATCAAAAAATTTTAGACAATTTAACCCCCGAAACTGTAAATGCAAAAGCTCAAGCCGAATTTGATACCTTTGTAAACAAATTAAAAGCTGTTGGAGTAAATGTTCTTGTGGTAAATGATACCCTTTCGCCCGATACTCCCGATAGTATCTTCCCAAATAATTGGATTTCATTTCATCAAGATGGTTCGGTAGTTTTATACCCTATGTTTGCCGAAAATAGACGCTTAGAACGACGAGAAGATGTTTTAGACACACTTGAAGAAAAAGGATTTTTAATCGAAAATATTTATGATTTTACCTCAGCCGAAGAAGATCATTTATTTTTAGAAGGAACTGGTAGCATTATTTTAGACAGAACCAACGAAATTGCCTATTGTGCCTTGTCTCCCAGAGCCAACGAAGAATTATTTATAGAGTTTTGTGAAGAATTAGAATATTTCCCTATAATTTTTAATGCTTTTCAATCTGTTGAAAATCAACGAAAACCCATTTACCATACCAATGTTTTGATGTGTATTGGCAGCTCGTTTGCCGTGCTTTGTGCCGAAGCAATTGATGATTTAAAAGAACGAAAAATGGTAATGCAACAACTTCGTAGTTCGGGCAAAGAGCTTATTTTAATAACCGAAGACCAAGTGAATAATTTTGCCGGTAATATGCTAGAAGTTATAGGCACAAACAACAAAAAATATGTAGTGATGAGCACCATTGCCTATTGTTCCTTAACCAAAAACCAACGAAAAAACCTTGAAAAACATACTGAAATTTTACACAGCAGTTTAGATACTATCGAGGCTTGCGGAGGGGGTAGTGCTCGTTGTATGATGGCTGAAGTTTTTTTACCTAAAAATTAAGCAAATCATAGTTTAAAGGAACTTCTAAAAATTTATTTTTATATAAAATGTTTAAAAAATTTTACCTCCTACTTCTTAAAAATTACAAATTTTCATTAAACCCAGATTACGCATCAGATTTAGTTTGTAATAAAACTCTAATGCGTAATCGGGGTAAAAAAACAATTTTTAAAAATCTCCTTAATAAATTTATATGCTACTTAAACAAGTCTTTCAGTGTTTTTTTTAAGATATTTGTAGGCAAAAAATAATAAAAAATGAATTCTAAACACACTATTTTACTACTAATATTTTTTAGTTTATTTCTTTCGTGTAACAAAACCGACGAGGTTTGCTGTGCCATTCCCACTAATAAAACATTAGAAATCAGAGGAGTAGATATGTCTTTATTGCCCGAAGTTAGGCAAAGTGGTTTAATTATTAAAAACGAAAACAACCAAGCCGAAGATATGCTTCAAACACTTAAAAATGCTGGAGTTAATGTTATCAGGCTACGTATATGGAAAAATCCTTCGATAAACGATGCCGTTTCTGGTTTTGAAAGTGTAAAAACATTATCCAACGAACTAAAAAGCAAAGGTTTTAAAGTGATGCTAACCGTTCATTATTCCGATTGGTGGGCAGACCCAGGTTCTCAAGTAAAACCTGCTCAATGGCAAGGTATTAATTTTAACCAACTAAAAGACAGTGTATTTACTTATACAAAAAAAATATGCAATGAAATTAACCCACATTACATCCAAATTGGCAACGAGATAAACAATGGTTTTATCTACCCCGAGGGAAGTTATAACAACCAAAATCAGTTTAAACAATTGTTAAATGCTGGGGCAAGTGCCGTTCGAGCAAGTAATTCATCCACCAAAATTATTATTCATTATGCAGGTGTAGATGGGGCTGAAAGTTTTTTTAATTACATACAAGGGGTTGATTTTGATATCATTGGCATCAGTTATTACCCACAATGGCACGGAAAAAGTTTATCCATCGTGCAAACACAACTCACCAGCATTTCGAACACGATTAATAAACCAATATTTATTGCCGAAACATCGTATCCGTTTACACTAGGTTGGAACGATTATACTAACAATATTTTGGGACTAAATAGTCAAATTTTACCCGAATTTGAGCCCACTACAACAGGGCAAAAACAGTTTTTAGAATCCATCAAAAACATTACTAAAAATGTGCCAAAAGCCATAGGTTTTTGCTATTGGGGTGCCGAATGGATCAGTTACAAAGGCAACACAGCTACCAACGGTTCGCCTTGGGAAAACCAAGCCCTTTGGGATTTTCAAAACAAAGCAGTGCCTGCCATACAGGTTTTTGGGGAATAAAATAGTAAAAAAAAAGTAAATGGTAAACAAAACCAAGCATACAATCATCAATGGTGATAGTAGAGAAATGAAGGAAATAAAAGATGAAAGTATTCATCTGATAATTACTTCACCGCCCTACAGGCAATTAAAAGATTATGGAACTGAAAATCAAATAGGTTTTCATGATGATTATGAAACCTATATCAATCATTTGAATTTAACCTGGCAAGAATGTTTTCGAGTTTTGCACGAAGGTTGTAGATTATGTATCAATATCGGAGATCAATTTGCCCGTTCAACCTATTACAGACGCTATAAAATCATACCTATACATACCGAAATTATTAAATTTTGCGAAATGATTGGTCTTGATTTTATGGGTCAAATTATTTGGCAAAAAGCAACAACGATGAATACTTCGGGTGGGGCAAGCATTATGGGCAGTTTTCCGTATCCAAGAAACGGAATTGTAAAACTGGATTTTGAATATATTTTATTGTTTAAAAAACAAGGTAATGCAACTAAACCAACTTTAGAACAAAAAGAAAATTCAAAGATGACCAATGAAGAGTGGAATACCTATTTTAATGGTCATTGGTATTTTTCGGGAGCTAAACAAGACAAACATTTAGCAATGTTTCCTGAAGAATTGCCTCATCGTTTACTTAAAATGTTTTCATTTCCAGGTGAAACCATTTTAGACCCATTTATGGGTAGCGGAACAACAGCTTTAGCTGCAAGAAAACTAAATAGAAATTCTGTTGGTTATGAAATAAATCCTGATTTTATACCAATTATCAAAGATAAAATTGGAACGGACGATGCTTTTATGAGCGTAGAAACTCAACTAATAAACCAAAACAAAATAAATACAAATTTTGAAGAACGTATTAACAATTTACCTTATAAATTTATAGATACTCATAAATTAGATAAAAAAATTGATGTTAAAAAAAATCAATTTGGCTCCAAAATAGATGCTAAAAGCACAGGAAAACGAGAAAAATATTTTACAATTAAAAAAATTATAAATCCAGAATTAGTTAGGTTAAATAATGATTTACTCATACGGCTTATTGGAATAAAACAAAACCCAATTATTAAAGGTAAGGCAACCGAATTTTTAATTAATAAACTAAAAGTGGAAAAAGTATATTTAAAATATGATGAAATAAAACATGATACAGAAAATAATTTGATGGTTTACCTATATCTTGAAAATAAAACTTTTATAAATGCACACCTTTTAAAAGAAAATTTAGCATTCGTAGATAATTCAATTGATTTTAAATATAAAAACAAATTTAATTCAATAATAAATGGCTAAAGAATGGATTTTAAATAGTGTAATGAATCGTTTCCAACTAAATTTTAAAAGAAATGTTGGTGCAACTTCAGAATCAATAAGAAAGTGTTCACCAAAAACACTTGACGATTGGAAAGATTATTATTTTAAAAATGTAAGAAGCAAAGAACACATAGAAGAACTTGGAAAAAATTATTTATTAAGATTACAGAAGTGATTCAGTCCGAAGTTGATGAAATTAAAACAGAAATTGAACGATTAAAAGCCTCAATCCATAAATAAAATGCGAACAAAAACCCTAAAAAAAAATAAAATAAACGTAGTAACCCTTGGTTGCTCAAAAAATGTATATGATAGTGAAGTGCTGATGGGGCAACTCAAAGCCTCGGGCAAAGAAGTAACACACGAACAAGAAGGTAACATTGTGGTTATCAATACTTGTGGGTTTATCAATAATGCCAAAGAAGAATCAATCAACACTATTTTAGAATTTGTAAATAAAAAAGAACAAGGATTAGTGGACAAAGTTTTTGTAACTGGCTGTTTATCCGAACGCTATAAAAATGATTTGGAAGTAGAAATACCCGATGTAGATAGTTATTTTGGCACTACCGATTTACCTTTGTTATTAAAAACCTTAGGTGCCGACTATAAACATGAATTATTAGGCGAACGACTTACCACAACTCCAAAACACTATGCATATTTAAAAATTGCTGAAGGTTGCGACCGTCCGTGTAGTTTTTGTGCCATCCCATTGATGCGAGGTAAACATGTATCGCAACCCATCGAAAAATTGATTACCGAAGCCGAAAACTTAGCCAAACAAGGCGTTAAAGAACTTATTTTAATAGCACAAGACCTTACCTATTATGGTTTAGATATTTATAAAAAACGAAATTTAGCCGAACTACTAGAAAATTTAGTAAAAATTGAAGGAATTGAATGGATAAGGTTGCATTATGCATTTCCAACGGGCTTCCCGATGGACGTGCTGGATGTAATGAACCGAGAACCAAAGATTTGTAAGTATTTAGACATTCCATTACAACACATTGCAGACGATGTTTTAAAATCGATGAAACGAGGCACAACATACACAAAAACCACCCAATTGATACACAATTTTAGAAAATATGTGCCAACAATGGCTATCCGAACCACCCTAATTGTAGGCTATCCGAACGAAACCGAACAAGATTTTCAAACCTTAAAACAATGGGTAGAAGAAATGCGCTTTGACCGTTTAGGTTGTTTTACCTATTCGCACGAAGAAAATACACCTGCTTATGCCCTTGAAGATAACATTCCTGAAGAAATAAAACAACAACGAGCCAATGAAATTATGGAATTACAAGCACAAATTTCGTGGGAATTGAATCAAAAAAAAATAGGTAAAACCTATCATTGTATCATCGACAGAAAAGAAGGTAAATATTTTGTAGGAAGAACCGAATTTGACAGCCCAGATGTGGATAATGAAGTGCTTATCGATGCCTCAAAAACCTATCTAAAACAAGGAAATTTTTATACAATAACCATAACAAATGCTACTGAATTTGATTTATACGGAATGGTTACTTCGTAATCGAGGCTAATAGAAAAAAAATAAAAAATGATAAAAATCATACCTTTTTTTTAGAATAATTTTTAACTTTGAATATACAAATTTTTAAAACTAAATATTATGATTAGCAAACACCCAATTATTCAAGATTTTCCTGAGTATGCAGAAAAAATTAAAAACTTATATCACAACAACAATGAGTTTGAAGTTTTGATGCACACCTATCACGAATTAGATGAAAAAATTTATAAAATTGAAACCGATGAGATTTTAGCAATGGACAACGAACTCCACAAACTACGACAAGATAGAGTGTATTTAAAAGATGAAATTTATACCTTTATTAAAAATAATTAAACAAAAAAGCTGTCCAAATATTTAAGGGCAGCTTTTTTATATCTATTCTAAGCTTCTATATAAACAGCAAGTATGTAAATTATTGTAATTTTCATCTGTTGCCTTTATGGTATCTGTATCATGCCCTGCTTTTGCAATAGCCATTTTTATTTCATCTAAAGTGCATTTAGTTTCATTATAAATTATATGAATATCTTTGCAATCAATATCCCATTGAGCTGTTTTAACCCCTTTTACACTGTATGCAGCTTTTTCGATACGCTTTTTACACATTTCACAATTTCCTGCAACTGCAAATTCTACAGATTTATTTTTGTTCAATCTTTCTTGTGCATAATTTATGTTTATAAAACTAAAAAAGCACAACATTAAAAATAATTTTTTCATGATTTTAAAGAATTTAATTAGTTATTTAATTTTAAAACGTAAGCCCGTATAAAACATTTTTCCAAATATTGGAGCATATATCATACTGCTATCAAAATAATTAGAAAAAGGTTCAGAAGCAGCAATAATTGCATTTTTTTGAGTATAATTTGTAAGGTTTTCAGCACCTAAATAAATTTCTAATTTTTTTGAAAAACTTTTGGTAATTTGTGCATTAATTATACCAAAACTTTCCGAGTATGAATTTAATTGATAAGGCAGCGGGTTGTTTTGTGTGTTTGGCAATCGTTGCTTACCAGTCCAATTATAGGTAATATCAAACTTCCATTGTTTTCCGTTGTTTTTTATATGTGTTTCATAAGCAAAGTTGCTAAATATCCGAGTTTTTGGAGTAAATGGTTTCAATAATAAACCTTCTTCATTAAAATTTGTTTGAACATCATAGTATTTATAGGCAGTTCTTAGGTTTGTATGTTTGTTAAACTCAATAGCGCATTCTATTTGAAAACTTTTAGCAAAACTCTTCCCTTTTAAATTATAAAAACTTACATTTCTTGGGTTTTCAAGGTCAATAACTACTTGTTTATCAAATTTTGTAGCATAATAATCAACAATAAATTCAATACTCTTTTTGCCAATTTTGAAATTTTGGATAAAATTAAAACCATAGTTCCAAGCTATTTCTGTGTTGTATGTATGATGTTCAATTATAAAACTTCTGGAACTATTCAATAAGTGCTGATTTTCAGCAATATAATTTGCCCATCGTTTGCCTCTACCAGCAGATACTCTTAAAACAGCATCATTCCATGGGTTATAACGAGCGTGTAATCTAGGGGTTATAAAATTTCCTAATCTGTTATGACTATCGATTCTTAACCCTGCAATTAAACTAAAATTATCTAAATTATCATACGTATATTCAAAAAAAGTTCCTATTGATTGGTTGTTAAAATACTTATTGTTCGTAAAATTTACTTTTAAATGTTCTTCTAATCTATCAAATGTAAAGTTTAAACCAACTACAAATTTGTTTTTAGTATTTGAGATAATTGAATTAAAAATTAGGTTTGAATATAAGCTTTTTTGAGCATTATCGTAATGATTTAGGCCAAAAAATGAAGTCTGTTTTTGATAATTATACGAATTTTGAAAACCGATACTTTGATAAGGCATATCTTTAAACGAATAGCCTATTTTAGATGAAATTTGGATTTTTTCTGTATCAATTTCGCTGCCCCAAACATTTGTTTTTCCTTTATCTTTTGTGTGGTTAAAGTTTGTTTGTCCTCCTTGCCTGTTGTCTGTAGCATATTTAAGTGTTAAAAAACTAATAATTCCTGTTTCAGGGTTTTGATATTGCCATTTGTTTGCTAAATTTATTTGTTTACCCATCGGATTATCTAAAAAACCATCATTATTATTGTCCATTTTCATAGGTCTTGTATTTCCATGAATAAATATTGAACTACTTAATTTATCAGAAAATTTTTGATTTTGATGTAGGTTTATTTCATACCTTTTATCTGTGCTCCCATATATGTTTAAAAAGAACGGAATATCATTGTATGGTTTTAATATTTCGTAGTTAATTTGTCCTGATATACTTTCAAAACCATTTATAACACTACCAGCACCTTTGGTTATTTGAATGCTTTCTATCCAAGTTCCAGGCACAAAAGTTAATCCAAAATTTTGTTCAAAACCTCTTAAAACAGGAATATTTCCTTCCGTAAAAAGCAGGTAAGGACTTGTTAATCCGAGCATTTTAATTTGTTTGTTCCCAGTTACTCCATCTGTAAAATTTACATCAATTGTTGGGTTTGTAGAAAAGCTTTCAGAAAGGTTACAACAAGCTGCTTTTAATAGTTCTTTTTGCCCTAAGGTTTGCAGATTTGCAACTTTTGTTTTTGAATGTTCGGTGCTTTTCTTTACTTTTTCAACAACAATTTCATTTAATGTTTGATTAGCAACTAAAATACCCGTAATAAATTCTTGGTTTGTTATTTCAATTTCTAAATTTTTATACCCTACATAACTAATTATAAGCTTGTTAGTTTTTGTAGTTTTTTCTATTTTAAAATATCCATTTTTATCTGTAATTGTTGATATAGAAGTGTTTTGCCAATAAATATTTGCTCCTTCAACAGGAGTGTTATTAGCATCGGTTATTTGTCCTTTTATTATATTTTGAGCAGATAACGAACTCATAAATATAAAAAAGAGTATTAAAAGTTTAATTTTCATCTTATTGTTTTAAAAGTTTAAAAATAGATTATAATCTCACATATTTTTTTTAAATTAGTAAGAATAATGATAAGGAGACTTCTAAAAATTGGTTTTCTAATGAAAATTTGTAATTTTTAAGAAGTAGAAGGCAAAATTTAAAAAGAACCGCAGGCGTAGCCGTAACTACAATGAGGACAATTTTTAAATTTTAACGAACTAATTTTTAAAAAGAACTTTTTGTTATAAAAATAAATTTTTAGAAGTTCCCATAAATAACTTTTAAATTTTATTGATAAAAAATAAGAGAACTAAATAAAATGAATAATGGAGGTGCATTACCTTCAATAAAATGCTTATTTAATTTTAAGCTTTTTAAATGTTGAAGTATTATTTGCGTTGTATTAGTATAAATTTGTTGTGATAATGCAAAAAAATAAAAACTAATTTTTTCAGTTTCAAAATAGTCAATTGTTGTTTTTTTAATTAGTATTGTTTTAGAATCACAACACCCCTCGTTTTCTTGATCTTCATCGCAACAAGTATCTGAACAGCAAGTATCTGTTTTTTTAGTTTCAAATAATGATACACTTTTTATGTTTCCTTCACAAAAATGTAAAGAAACTAAAACCCATATATTAGAAACTAAAATACAAGTTGCTAAAAACGTGCTAATTATGTTTTTATAGTTTTTCAATCGTGTTTTTTTACAAATATATAAATTTTTTAAAACCTCCTTAAAAACTAATCTTTTACTATTTCCTGACAAAGTTCTATCAATACTCCATTAGTATGTTTAGGGTGTAAAAATGCTACTAGTTTATTATCCGCTCCTTTTTTAGGTATTTCATTTAGCAAAACAAACCCTTCAAGTTGCAAGCGTTTTATTTCGCTTTCAATATCCAAAACTTCAAAGGCAATATGATGAATACCTTCACCTTTTTTTTCAATGAATTTTGCAATTGGGCTATCTGGATTTATAGCCTCCAAAAGTTCAATTTTATTAATTCCTGTTTTAAAAAACGATGTTTTTACCCCTTCCGAGGTTACTTCTTCTTCTTTATAAGAGGCAGTTCCAAGCAATTTTTCAAATAAGCGGTTAGAAAACTCTAAATTTTTAACTGCAATTCCTATATGTTCTATTTTGTTCATAATAATTGTCGTCAAAGGTTTTTTTTCGTTTAAAATAATTGGGGACTTCTAAAAATTCATTTTTAACACAAAAATACAGAATTATAAAAAATTATAGTATCAAATATTTTAAATGCTGTTTGCTTATATTTCGCGGTTAAAGGTGAGTTTTTGGGGTATGCTTTTCCATTGATATTTTTTTGAATAAACATAAAAAAGGATAGGAAAAAAAACAAATACAGGAGCTATAATTGCAAGTCCAGCAGTTGGTTCGGCTTTGTCTATAAAAATAGAATCAGTTTGGAAGGCAGTCCAATCAGCTGTTATAAGCATGGCACCTATAATGTTGTTTGAAGCATGAAACCCTAAGGCTAATTCTAAACCTTCGTCCATAAGGGTTATTAATCCTAAAAAAAAACCTGTTCCAATATAATATACCATAATAATATTGCCCATTTTATCCACTTCTGGGTTTCCCAAGTGCATCAACCCGAACATAATAGACGTAATAACTAACGGAATAATCCTGCTTTTAGTAGCCCATCCAATGCCTTGCATTAAATAGCCTCTAAACAAATACTCTTCAAAAGCAATTTGAAATGGTAATAATAAAATAGCAAAAAAAGCAAATAGAAAAAATTTTTCAGCTTTAAAATTGAGCTGTAGCGTTTCTGGTTCTATAAAATATTGCAATAAAACCATCAAACTACTGATAGCAGTCCACAAAAAAAACGAGAACCAAATACGCTTCCAATCTACTTTGAGGCGGGCAGTGGTTAGGGTTACTATTTTTTGATTATGAGCTACTTTTACCCAAAATATTAGTATAAAAAAACCAATAACCAAGGGCAAAACCAAAATAATAAACAAAGGTGTTCGCCCAAATTGTTCAATCAAAAGGTTCATTTGTGTTGCAATATCTATATTTTGCGATTCAGCATAATTCCAAATCATCACAAGTGTAAGCAAAAAAGGTATTGGAATATAAAGCCAACCGTAGCCTTTAGGTATTTTTATTTGTTCTATAAATTGATTCATAGTTTTTTTTTAAAAAAATATTTGGTTCAAATATAAAATAAATATTCTGATTTTTTTATACTATTTAAGGCTTAAAAACGTTTTAAAAAGTATAATTTTGTATTTTTCGGTTCAAAAATTGCGTATAAAAATAAATTATATGATTCTATTAAATAAAAATTTTCGTAAACAACTATTTATTAGTGTTTTTTTTACACTAAATTTCTTTGTAAACGCCCAACAAACGGCTATTTTTCAACATGAAAATTCAACGTTTGACAAAGCCCTTTGGTATTATAATGAACAGCAGTATTTAGCAGCTCAAAAGCTATTTGAACAGGCTAAAAAAGAAACTCAAAATACTGATATACAGGCAGATTGTGCTTACTATGTAGCAAATTGTGCTATTCGATTAAATCAAAATGGAGCTGACCAACTTATTGAGCAGTTTGTAGCAGATTATCCCGCTTCAACTAAGCAAAATCAGGCATATCTTGAAGTTGCTCAGTATTATTTTTTACAAGGTAATTATCCACAATCAATTACTTACTACGAGAAAATTGATGAAAATAGTATGTCGTTAGCAGATAGAGAAAAATATTTTTTTCAAAAAGGATATGGTTATTTTACTGCTAAAAATAAAACTGAAGCTGAAAAATATTTAAACAAAGTTATCAATTCTAAAGAATTTGGTTCGCAAGCCAAATATTATTTAGGTTATATTGCTTATGAACAAGATAAATATACCGAAGCAACCGAACTATTTAACAAAGTATCGGACCAAAATAAATACAAAGAAAAAATGGGGTATTTTCAGGCAGATATGAATTTTAAATTAGGTAATTTTCAAAAAGCGATTGACATAGGCTTGGCACAACTCCCCAAATCTGATGCTATAGAAAAATCAGAACTTTCAAAAATTGTAGGAGAAAGTTATTTTAATTTAAAAAAATACGACCAATCATTGCCTTATTTACTTGCTTATAAAGGTAAAAAAGGAAAGTGGAACAATACCGATTTTTATCAATTAGGTTATACATATTATAAAAAATATGATTATGAAAATGCCATCACTCAGTTTAATAAAATAGTTTCTGGAAACGATGCTTTGGCTCAAAATGCGTATTATCATCTAGGTGAAAGTTATTTAAAATCGGATAAAAAACCTCAGGCTTTAAATGCTTTTAAACAAGCTTCGGAAATGAATTTTGATATAAAAATGCAAGAAGATGCTCATTTAAACTATGCAAAATTAAGCTATGAAATAGGAAATGTATATCAGAGTGTGCCAGAAGTTTTAACTCAATTTTTGCAAAAATATCCGAATACAACAGAAAAACAAACCGTTCAAAATTTGTTGGTGAGTTCGTTTTTAACTTCCAAAAATTATAAAGACGCTTTAGAACTTTTAGAAAAAAATAAAACAACTCAAAATAAAATTGTTTATCAAAAAGTATTGTTTTTTAGAGGTTTAGAAATGTTTAATGAAGGTAATTATAAAGATGCTTTAACACTTTTTTCAAAATCTATAATTGAAAATAAAGATTCAAAAATAACCACTCGTGCTACCTTTTGGAAAGCCGAAACACTTTATAATTTAGAACAATTTTTACAAGCCATTCCGTTGTATCAATCGTTTATAAATAGCCCGGAAAGTGCTACTAATCCTGAGTTTTTAAATGTTTATTATAATTTAGGTTATGCACAATTTAAAACTAAAAACTATGTAGATTCTTCGCAAAGTTTTGCAACTTTTACACATAAAACTACTGATAAAATTCGTTTAACCGATGCGTATTTACGTTTGGGTGATAGTCAATTTATGGAAAAAAAGTATTGGACTTCCTTAGAAAATTATAACAAGGCTATTGAATTAAAAAGCGTAAGTTCTGATTATGCTTTGTTCCAAAAAGCAATGAGCTATGGTTTTATTATCAAAAATGATAAAAAAATAGAGGATTTACAAAAATTAGTGCAAACCTATCCAAATTCGGAATATGCAGACGATGCTCAGTTTGAATTAGGCAATACTTTTGTAATTGATAATAAAGAAACACAAGCCATACAAGCGTATGACAAATTACTTACCAATTATAAAAATAGTTTGTATGTTTCAAAAGCAATTTTAAAACAAGGTCTTTTATACTTTAATAATAATAAAAACGATTTAGCTTTAACAAAGTTAAAAAAAGTAGTAGCTGATTACCCTAAAACACCCGAAGCGTTAGAAGCAGTGCAAACGGCTAAACTTATTTATGTTGAAAACGGAAATATTGATGAATATGCCGCTTGGGTAAAAACGCTCAATTTTGTTACCGTTACCGATGATGAGTTAGAAACAACATTATATGAAGCAGCCGAAAAACAATACTTACAAAGCAATACAAAAGCAGCACAAATAGCTTTTGTAAATTATTTAAAACAATTCCCGAACGGAACTTCGGCTTTAAAAGCTAATTTTTATTTGGCTCAACTTTATTTTTCTGATAATCAGGAAGATAAATCGGTTGTAAATTATGAATTTGTAATTAATCAGGCAAGGTCAGAGTTTACAGAACAATCATTAGTAAGGCTATCACAAGTATTTTTAAAACAAAAAAACAATGAAAAAGCTATCATAGTATTAAAAAGATTGGAAACCGAAGCTAATTTTCCTCAAAATATTACATATACACAATCAAATTTAATGAAAAGTTATTATGAAACTAAAAATTATAACCAAGCAGTTGAATATGCTGAAAAAGTAATAACAAACCCTAAAATTGATGATAAAATAAAAACCGATGCTCAAATTATTATAGCACGTTCGGCTATGCAAATGGCTAACGAAACTAAAGCCCGAGAAGCATATACAAAAGTATTAAAAACCGCAAAAGGTGAACTAGCAGCCGAAGCCTTGTATTACGATGCTTATTTTAAAAACAAAGATAAAAAGTATAAAGATTCAAATAAAATAATTGAAAAAATAGCCAAAGATTATTCTGGCTATAAATATTTCGGAGCCAAAAGTTTAGTGATAATGGCTAAAAATTATTACGGTCTAAACGATAGTTTTCAGGCAATATATATTTTAGAAAATGTAGTAAAAAACTTTACACAATTTCCTGATGTTATAACCGAAGCACAAACCGAATTAAATCTTTTAAAAACAGAAGAATCAAAAAGAAATTCATCAATAACACCTTGATAATTGTTGGTTGTTGATTAGTAACATTAAACATTATAAAGTTTTTCAATTAATACAATACATATATATATGAAAAAAATAAAAAACATACTTTTTTTAATTATAATAGCAAATACTTCATTGATTTTTGCTCAAGA
>CAYXAF010000041.1:0-20946 GCA_964463035.1 uncultured Flavobacterium sp. | reverse complement strand
AAGATTTATGTGAATCGGTTATTAAAAGCGTTCCTTCGGCTAATTTTCCATCAAATGCCTGTGTTATTTCTTGGGTTGTCAATCGCTTACTTTCAACGGCTGTAACCACTTGCTCTACTGTTGATTTTTCAGCTTTATTTCGCTTAAAATCAGTTCCTATTTTTCTTGGTTTCTTATCTATACTCCGTTGTCCCTTATGGCTTAAAGCAATTTCAAACTCATCACTTTCTAAAACTCCAGATAGCGTTTCTATAACAAATTTAGAGAGCGAACTTAATATCTTATGACGCCAATCAAAAGAAGTTTGAATAGAAATTTTTAATTCCTCTGCCGTAGCTTTTAGTGTCATTCCTTGCTCCATAAAACATAAATAGCCTTGCCATTTTGATTTCAATTTTATGTCCCATATTTGTAAATCAAATTGCACTTGCTAGTTGAATCTGCCCAATTAGCCACAAAAAAACCTAATTTTAAATTCTCATAAAAAAATGATAACTTGCAACTTTTTTAAAAAAGTTGAAATTTTATGCAAGAAACGCAATATAATGAAGATAATATTCGATCGCTAGATTGGCAAGAACACATCCGAATGCGTCCTGGCATGTATATCGGTAAATTAGGCGATGGCTCATCGCCCGATGATGGCATCTATATTTTAGTGAAAGAAGTGATAGACAACTGCATAGACGAATTTGTAATGGGTGCAGGCAAAACCATAGAAGTTACGTTAAAAGATAGATTAGTTTCCGTTCGCGATTATGGACGTGGTATTCCGCTGGGCAAGGTGGTTGATGTGGTTTCTAAAATGAATACAGGTGGTAAATACGACTCCAAAGCCTTTAAAAAATCAGTAGGTTTAAACGGAGTAGGAACAAAAGCAGTTAATGCGCTTTCAAGTTTTTTTAGGGTAGAATCGGTGCGAGATAACCAAGAAAAAACAGCCGAATTTTCGGCAGGGCATTTAACATCTGAAGATACCGTAACCGAAAGTGCCAAAAGGCGAGGCACAAAAGTTTCGTTTATAGCCGATGAAACTATTTTTAAAAACTATAAATTTCGGAACGAATATATAGAGCGGATGCTTAAAAACTATTGCTATTTAAACCGTGGATTAACCATCTATTTTAATGGTGAAAAGTTTTATTCTGAAAATGGTTTAAAAGATTTATTAGAAGAAAACACCTCCGAAGACGATATGCAATACCCTATCGTCCAATTGATTGGAGAAGATATTGAAGTTGCCATTACACACAGCCGAACGCAATATTCCGAAGAGTATTATTCGTTTGTAAACGGGCAAAACACAACTCAAGGAGGCACGCATTTAGTGGCATTTAAAGAGGCAATTGTAAAAACAGTCCGGGAATTTTATAACAAAAATTTTGAAGCTTCGGACATTCGAAAATCCATTGTTTCGGCAGTTTCGATAAAGGTTGAAGAGCCTGTTTTTGAAAGCCAAACAAAAACCAAATTAGGCTCTACAGATATGGGACCCAATTTAGCCTCAATTCGTTCGTTTATAGGCGATTTTATCAAAACAAATTTAGATAATTATCTACATAAAAACCCAACAATTGCCGATGTATTACTTAAAAAAATACTTCAAGCCGAACGGGAACGAAAAGAACTATCAGGTATCCAAAAATTAGCCCGAGAACGAGCCAAAAAATCAAATCTGCATAACAAAAAATTGCGTGATTGTAGGATACATTTAACCGATAGTAAAAACCCAAAAAGTTTAGAAAGCACCTTATTTATTACAGAAGGTGACTCGGCTTCGGGGTCGATAACAAAAAGTAGAAATGTAGAATCGCAAGCGGTTTTTAGTTTGAGAGGAAAACCTTTGAACTCGTATGGAATGACTAAAAAAATCGTGTACGAAAACGAAGAATTTAACCTCTTGCAAGCGGCTCTAAACATTGAAGATTCTATTGAAAACCTACGCTATAACAACATTGTAATTGCAACCGATGCAGATGTGGACGGTATGCACATCCGATTGTTATTGATTACTTTTTTCTTACAATTTTTTCCAGAATTGATAAAAGAAGGACATTTATACATCTTGCAAACGCCTTTGTTTAGGGTGCGAAACAAAAAAGAAACAATTTATTGTTATAGTGATGAAGAACGTATAAATGCAATTGAAAAACTAAAACCCAAGCCCGAAATCACTCGATTTAAAGGGTTAGGTGAAATTTCCCCCGATGAATTTAAATATTTTATAGGCGAAAATATTCGACTTGACCCCGTTATGCTTGATAAAACTATGAGTATTGACAAACTTTTAGAATTTTATATGGGTAAAAACACCCCAGATAGACAAGAATTCATCATCAAAAATCTAAAAGTTGAATTAGATACGGTGGAAGGGTTTTAAATTTAACCCTAATAATTATCAGGACTAAATTTAAAAGTTTATGAGTTTTATTTTTTTAGAATTTTACCATTAGTAATCAAACATTTGAATAGTGCATTATTACATCCTGAAATTCAAGATTTTATCAATGCTTCTTTAGATAAAGATGTGTTTGCTTTGTCGTTTTCCAAAAATAAATTTTTGGAGGTAGATTGGCACGAAATCATCAACCAAATTAAAGCCAAACAAAAGGCAAAAACAAAACTACCTTCGTGGTTTTCAAAAGAAAATATTATATATCCAAGTCCCATTTCAATAGAACAATCGACCGATGAGCAAGTGGCAGATTTTAAAACAACTTTAATTAAAGGCGATCGTTTGATAGATTTAAGTGGAGGTTTTGGAGTAGATAGTTATTATTTTTCAAAAACAGCAACAAAAGTTATTCATTGCGAAATTAATGCTGCATTATCAAGCCTTGTAAAACATAATTTTGAAGTGCTAAAGGCTTTAAATATAGATTGTTATACTGGTGATGGAACTGAAATTTTAAAGAATTTAAATCAACATTTTGACTCTATTTATATAGATCCTTATCGAAGAAATGATGCCAAAGGCAAAGTGTTTTTATTAAACGATTGTGAACCAAACGTACCTCAAAATTTAGATTTTTATTTTCAATTTTCCTCAAAAATATTCGTAAAAACCTCCCCAATGCTCGATATTTCCGTAGGTATTTCGGAGCTTAAAAATGTAAAAAAAATTTATTGTATTGCCCTAAACAACGAAGTAAAAGAACTTTTGTTTGAAATTCATCAAAATTATAACGAAGTTATTGTCTTAAAAGCTATCAATATTCACAAGCATAAAACAACTGTTTTTGAAACAATTGTTGGTAAAACCTACGAAAAAACTTATTCTGAACCTGAAAAATATTTATACGAACCCAATGCTGCACAATTAAAAACAGGAGCTTTTGATGCTATTGGTTATGTTTTTCAACTGAATAAATTGCATAAACATACACAACTTTATACCAGTAAAATTTTACAAAATTTTGACGGACGAATCTTTGAGATTACCCATGTTGTGCCTTATCATAAAGCCCAAGCAACCGAGTATTTAAAAAATAAAAATTTACACATCAATAGCCGAAATTTTCCGCTTTCGGTTGCCGAACTTCGTAAGAAATGGAGCATAAACGAAGGAAATAATAATTATGTTTTTTTTACAACTACTTTAAACAACAAAAAAATAATGATTTTTTGTAAGCGAATAGACAACGAATAGTTATTGATTTTTGAAACTTGAACACCTAAAAATTGTTCGTATATTTACACAATTTAATACAAAAAGATGCAAACACTTTTCATAAACATAAAAGGTTTATTACAAATAAGAGCATTGAACGAATTAAAAGTTTCGGGCGATGCCATGAAGTTTTTACCAAGTATTTCAAATGCTTTTTTATTGATTGAAAACGAGCGAATTTTAGATTTTGGCACGATGGATTTTTGCCCTCAAAACATTGCAAATATCGTAGATTGTTCGGGTAAATTTGTATTGCCCACTTGGTGCGACAGCCATACTCATATTGTATATGCAGGTAACCGAGAACAAGAATTTGTGGACAGAATTAACGGACTAACCTATGAGGAAATTGCCACCAAAGGGGGTGGAATTTTAAATTCGGCTGCTTTGCTTAACGAAACTTCGGGTGATAGTTTGTATTTTCAATCGGTAAAAAGATTGCAAGAAGCGATGGAACAAGGCACAGGGGCTATCGAAATTAAATCGGGCTATGGTTTAAGCCTAAATGGTGAACTAAAAATGCTACGAACCATCCAACGAATGGCAAAAAATTTTAAACTTCCTATAAAAGCTACATTTTTAGGAGCACATGCGTTTCCAAAATTGTATAAAAACAACCCCGAAGCCTATATAGATCTACTTATTAACGAGCTATTACCTCAAATTGAAACCGAAAAATTAGCCAATTTTATTGATGTTTTTTGCGAAACAGGTTATTTTTCGGTAGCACAAACTCAACAAATTATACAAGCAGGGAAAAAACATGGTTTAACCCCAAAAATACATATTAACCAGTTTACAAGCCTAAACGGCATTGAAATGTGTGTACACGAACAAGCCCTTTCGGTAGATCATTTGGAGGTTTTTACAGCTGCTGATTTAGTGGCTTTGCAAGATTCTGAAACGATGCCTGTGGCTTTACCAACATGCTCCTATTTTTTAAGCATTCCTTATACTCCCGCTCGTAAAATCATAGATGCTGGGTTGCCGTTGGCTTTAGCATCCGATTTTAACCCTGGTAGCTCACCTTCGGGCAATATGAATTTTGTGGTGGCAACTGCTTGTATCAAGCTGAAACTAACCCCCGAAGAAGCAATCAATGCGGCAACCTTAAACGGTGCTTTTGCTATGAATTTATCAACTGAAGTAGGAAGTATTACTCGTGGAAAATTGGCTAATTTTATCATTACTAAACCCTTGCATTCGTTCTACGAAATTCCGTATTCGTTTGGTAGTAACCCTATCGAAAAGGTTTATATTGCTGGAGAAATAGTAAAATAAAACCCCTAACCAACAGAAAGGGGTTTTAGAAAATAGATATTTTTTTAAGAAGTAAAGGTAAAATTTGAAAATAACTTTTTGTAATAAAAATGAATTTTTAGAAGTTCCTATAATTTAATATATTATTTTTTTAGAAATTATTATGCCGTTTTCGAGTTCTATTTCGGCTATAATTAGGTGGTTTTTAGGGCTGAGTTTTGTGTAGTTTACTTCTTTTGAATATATATTCTTTTGTATATCAAAGCTTCTTCCTAAGGCATCAAACAAAGTTATATTTTTTATGTTTTCAATAGTTGAGCCAATATTTAATTCTTGATTATTTATATATGCAAAAACTGTATTTTCTGAACTATTAAAAGCATTGGTATTTAAGGCATTACTTTGATAAACTATTTCAAAACGGTTATCAAAAGTTCCTGAATTTGTTGTAAAATTATAGGGGTTTGCTTTTATATCATAAACAACATTTAATAAATTATCTTTAATAAAAATTGGTTGATTATCCCAACTTGCATCTAAATGATCGATTGAGATTTGATAGGCTCCTGCTTGTGCGGTTTTATAACCTAAATTAACAACATCATTTGAAACAAAAGGAAAACTTCGTGCTTGAATTACCATTTTTTTAGCATCAGAAATGGTATAAAAATCAATTGTAGATTGTCCGTCATAACTTACGGCATCTATATAATCGTATAAATTAGAAGCCGTCTGAGCATAAGCTAATAAAACTTGTTTAAATAAACCTGTTGAATTTGTAATATTAAACCAAATTTTCTCAGAAGCAATTGAATTGGTAGTTGCTGAATTAGTTCTATAAAATTGCGAATTATTACCTGTAACTCTTGTATCATTATTAATTACTAATGTATTATTAGCAGCAGTATTATCAGCAGTAGAAGCCATATCTACAAATACAGATTGCCCTGCTGCAATATATCTGTTACCAACTGTAGAACCCGAAGTAGAACCAGCTGATGAAGTTCCTGTTCCTGCTCCAATTACTGCATTATAGGTTGCATAATCACCAAAACTATAGGTTGCACCTCCTGCGTATTGAGTTGTATGTGTCCAGAAATAAAAAGTAGGTGCTATTAAATTTTGATTGTCTTCATAAATCATATTTATATCAATAGCTGCAGGGTATGGATTGCCTATTAGAACACTTGATAAACTGCCTGAAGTTCCTCCACCTATATATTTTGATAAATTTGACAGTATATAATTATCTTTGTTCGGAGTGCCAATAAAAGAAGCAGTTTTGGTGCCTGAAGTTGGGTATCGAACGATATAACCATTTGCATTATCCATAGCAGCATTAGCAGAAACGGCTGTCCAGTTATTTGTAATTTGATTATGCTTAAACCAATTATTCGTATCTGGAATATTTGCTAAACTACCACCGGTTACTGGGCTTGAATAATAAACATAATCATTTGTATTGCTTAAAGTTATACTTCTATTATAAGTAATACTACCTATTGAACTATTAGTAATTATTAAACTTGAATTGTTATTACAAATTGCATTTGAAGCAGTTCCTAAATTTTCAAAATTTTCAATTGTAAGGGTTTTCCCTTCGCTTACCGTTAAAAAAGCAGTAGCAGAGTTTATTGTTAAAGTAAAATAATTTTCATTTTGATTTATGGTTAAGGTATGTCCATTATCAACTAAAACTTTTGAAGTATTTATAGGTGGTTGAAAAGCATTGTGCCAATTTATATTATCAATACTTGTTAGCCAAGTAGAAATGTCAGATGAGTTTCCTGATTGCTTTGTTTTATACCATTTAAGATTGCAATTTTCAATAAGAGGTTTAGTTATAGAGTTTGAAACTACTTCGTTTACTCTTGCTAAATTGAACGATGAATTTATATTTGGAGAAAAACTTAACCCGTCATCAATAATTTTTATATGAACATTTTTTTCGTCAAGAGTGCAACCGTTAAATTTATCTAAAACTACATAAATTCTTAATCCTCCTGCTGGTATATTTATGTTCAGAGCATCGTGTCCATAATAGTTATTTGAAGTAGAATTAGAGTTATAATCACCATAAATTTGTGCAAAATTTTCATTCCCATCAAAAGTTTCTGTGCCTGTTGCTGGTTCATAATAAATCTTAAAACCATCATTTGCAATATGCGTAGTTTCTTCTAAATTCCCAACATTTTGAATCCAAAATCTGGTTAAGTTTCTGTCTGACAAACTTCCAAATGTTATTTTTGTTGATAAAACTACGTTTTTAATCCCCGAAACTGGGCTAATTGTAGCTGATAAATCAGAAGCTCGATTATCTGAAATATCAAAAACCACATGTTGCCTTTCGGTAGAATTTACATCGGTAATTACATTTGAACAATTTTCAAAACGAACTTTTGTATAAACGGTTTGACCTTCGCTTAAATATGAGCTTAAATCGTAGTCGTTAGTAAATTGTATTTGATTGGTATTTCCATTGCATTGGTTTATTGCACTCCCCCATAAAACATATTCGCTTCCGTTCCACATTCTGGCAGCCATTTGCTTTACATTACTCCAACTATTACTATTAATTTTAGCACTTATGGTAGCATTTTTTTCTAAATAGCCATATTTTCCTAACCTGTCATTGGTAGAAAAATATGGGTCTTGAGCATTTGAAAAATTAAATATGCCTAAAAACAAGTAAATCAAAATACTTTTTTTCATATAGTTTTAACTTTAAAGATTAAACAAAATTACAAAAAGTAAAAATAAATAAAAAACATTTAGTTAAAATATTTACTAATTTTTCTGTTAATTTTTTTCGACTATAATATTGCAATCCCATTGCATAAATCAATAAATTTTTATTAAGGTATTGTTTAAAGTAATGTATAAGTGTAGTTTTAATTTTATCTTTCTCGGTATAATTACAAAAAATACCTGTGTTGGTTTGGATTATAATTTGCTCAATATCTGCATTTTTTGGGCCAACTGCAAGTATGGGGCGCTCGGCTGCCATATATTCAAATAATTTACCCGGAATTATACATCGGGTTTCGGGTCGGTTTATTTCAATTAGTAATAAAACTTGGGCTTTTCTTTGGGCAAGCAAAGCTTCTGAATGCGAAATATAGCCTAAATTAGTTACATATTTTGAAAGATTGTATTTTTCTAAACTTTCTAAAACATTTTTACTGATAGCACCAGCTAATTTTAATTCAAAATTAGCAGCAAATAATTGATTTTCAGTAGTTAGTTCGTTTAAAACTTCCCATAAAATTTCAGGATTTCGTTCGGATAATAATGAACCTATATGTGCAAGGGTAAACTTTTTGTCTAAACCATCAAATTTTACTTGTTCTATATCATAACCATTGGTAATCAATTCAATAGGTTTATTAGTAAGTAGTTCAAATTCTTTTTTAGTTGTAGGTGAAGTTACAATAATACAATCGGCTTGTTGCAAAACATTTTTTTCTAATTGCTTATGTTTTTTTTGTGCATAAGCCGATAATTTCAAGTCTTTATGATAGCCTATTGTTGTCCAAGGGTCTCTAAAATCAGCAAACCAATTTATTTTTTGGTTGTTTTTTTTAAGCTCTAAACCTATTAAATGTAAACTATGAGGTGGTCCGGTTGTTATAATTGTTTCTATTTTATGTTTTTCAATATATTTTTTTAAAAATTTAACCGATGGTTTTATCCAAAATTTTCGAGCATCGGGTATAAAAACATTACCACGAATCCAAAGCAAAAATTTATCTAAAATAGTTTGCTTTTTAGCATCGGGTATTATACCCGCACTTATTCTTTTAGTTCGTTTTTTTGAAAAAAAGGAAGCTAATTGATAGGGTTCAAAAATTTTTTGCTTAATAATTGTTAAATCAGGATGAATTTCCGCTTCAAAATTTTTATCTACTAATGGATACGTAGGGTTTTCAGGCACATAAACTATTGGTTGAATATTAAAATCGGGTAAATATTTTACAAATTTTAACCAACGTTGCACCCCCGGGCCACCTGCTGGAGGAAAATAATAGGTAATTATTAAAACTTTTTTAGGCATATATTTTATGTTTTTATTTAAGTTTTCCAAACTTTAAAATTTGGAAATCATTGCATAATAATTTAAGGGAACTTCTTTTATCACAAAAAGTTCTTTTTAAAAATTAGTTCTTTAAAAATAACTAATTTTTATTAGAAAACCAATTTTTAGAAGTCCCCTTAATATCCATTTTTAGATTATTCGTTCTTCAAAAAAAAAAAATCAGCTATCCAAAAAACAGATTTACTAGAAAAATAATTACTTTTGCTCATCGTATTTTATGTTTTACGATGCAAAATTACGATAAATTTTAAGAAGCCATTAAGTCGGCTTCTTTTTTGTCGGACAACAATGAACAAAAAAGAAAAAAATGGAAATAGTAAATATACAAACTGCACGACTACAAATTAAAAAACTTGAACTCTATAGCCTAAACGATTTTTATAATTATCGTTCAAACCCAGAGGTTACAAAATATCAAGGTTTTGATGTGATGACAATAAAACAAGCTAAAGAGTTTATTATTGACAATGCTAAAAAGTGTTTTGGTAAAGCGGGAGAGTGGGTTCAGTATGGAATTTTTGATATTAAAGCTATGCAACTTATAGGCGATTGTGCAATTAAATTAGACCAAAACGACATAAGAATTGCCAAAATAGGAATAACAATTTCGCATACAGAACAAAGAAAAGGTTATGCAAAAGAAGCACTTATAGGAATTTTATCATTCCTTTTTGATACAAAAAAAATGCATCGAGTTGTAGAAATTACAGATACTGAAAATATTGCTTCAATTAATTTATTAAATAGTGTAGGGTTTAGAAAAGAAGGACATTTTGTTGAAAATATTTTTTTTAAAGGAAAATGGGGTAGCGAATATCAATTTGCAATGTTGAAAAAAGAATGGGATAAAATAAAATTAAAATAATATATTTTAGAAGTTACCTTATATTTGCTTGGTCAAAAAAAAATAAAATTTTAAAATGTTATTCGATTTTTTTAAATACCAAGCACAAACCTCACCTCATCCGTTAGGCATCGAAATTGACTTTGCCAAAGGAAGTTATATTTATGATACAAGTGGTAAAAAGTATTTAGATTTTGTAGCAGGAGTTTCGGCTTGTAGTTTAGGGCATCAGCACCCGAGAGTTACACAAGCTATTAAAAATCAATTAGATAAATACAGCCATGTAATGGTTTATGGAGAATATGCACTGCACCCTGCTGTTGAATATTGTAAACTTTTAGCCAAATATTTACCTGAATCATTAAACAAAACCTATTTAGTAAACTCCGGAACCGAAGCTTCGGAAGGAGCTTTAAAACTTGCTAGAAGAGTAACAGGCAGAAGTCAATTAATCTCATGTCATAATGCTTATCATGGAAATACTATGGGTAGCATGAGTGTGATGGGTTTTGAAGAACGTAAACAAATTTTTAGACCACTAATCCCTGATGTTGATTTTATTACCTTTAATAATGTTAATGATTTAGATAAAATTACTACAAAAACAGCCGGAATTATTATAGAAACCATACAAGGTGGAGCAGGTTTTATTGAACCAGAAAATGATTATTTTATAAAATTAAGAAATAGATGTAATGCAGTAGGAGCAATGCTTATTTTTGATGAAATTCAGCCTGGCTTTGGACGAACAGGTAAACTATTTGGCTTTGAAAATTATAATATTGTGCCTGATATTTTAGTAATGGGTAAAGGTATGGGAGGTGGTATGCCTGTGGGTGCTTTTACTTCAAGTGCTGAAAAAATGGATTTGCTTTATCAAAACCCAAAATTAGGGCATATTACCACCTTTGGAGGGCATCCGGTAATTGCAGCAGCTTGTTTAGCTACTTTGCAAGAACTTTTAGAAACAGATATAATTGCTAAAACGCTTGAAAAAGAACAAATAATACGAGAAAATTTAAAACATCCGTTAATAAAAGAAATAAGAGGACGAGGCTTGATGCTTGCAGCCATAACAGAAAGCGATGAAATTACAAACAAAGTAATTTTAGAGTGCCATAAGCGTGGTTTAATTCTTTTTTGGTTATTGTTTGAAGGGAAGGCAATAAGAATAACCCCTCCTTTAACAATTAGTAACGATGAAATTTTAGAAGGTCTTGAAATTATGCTAAAAGTTTTCGAGGATATAAATGAAAAGTTATAATATCAACCTTATTTTGAGTTCTATATATTCAAAATTTATTGTTAAATTTTTATAAAAACAACCATAAAAAATTAGGCTGAAAATAATTTTTTAAATTAATAACGAATGTTATATACTTATTTCGATTTAAATGATAAATTTGCAATAGTTTATTAAAATTATTAAAAATATAATTTTATCAATTCAAACTCGTTAAAATTAAAAGGACTTCTAAAAAATGATTTTCTAATGAAAATTTGTAATTTTCAAGAAGTTAGAAAGCAAAATTTAAAAAGAACCACAGGTGTAGTTGCAGCTACGATGTGGTCAATATTTAAATTTTAACAAACTAATTTTTAAAAGAACTTTTTGTAATATAAATGAATTTTTAGAAGTCCTCATAAAATACTTAACCAAATAATACTATATGGAAACCAATCAAAACAAATCAGGATTAAAAATTATGGTGGCAGTTTTAGCCTTATTGCTTTTGGCAAGTTTAGGCTATATGTATAAAATGCACACCGAAATGGGGACAATCGAACAAAAATTAGACAAAACACTTACCGAAAAAGAAGCGGTTATTGCTGATTTAGAAAACCTAAAAATTCAGTATGATGCTGAAATAGAATCAAATACAACTTTAAAAGAAGAATTACAACTTGAAAAAGAAAAAGTGCAAGATTTGATCAACAAAATCAAAAATTCAGTAGGCGACCCAACTGCTTTGGCCAAATTTAAAAACGATTATCTAAAATTAAAACGTGAAATGGACATTTTAGTAGCCGAAAACACAAAATTAAAAGCCTTAAATAAGCAATTAAATACTACCGTTGATAGCACCAACATCGTTTTAGCAGAAACAAAAACATACGTTGATACATTGGCAAATCAAAACCAAAAATTAGCAAAAACTATTGAAAAAGGATCAAAATTAAGCGTTTTAAACCTAAATGTTACCCCTTTAAAAGTAAGAAGTTCTGGGAAAGAAGTTCAAACGGATAAAGCAAGTCGAATTAATAGACTAAAAATTTCATTTACCATTGCAGAAAATCAAATTGCAAAATCGGGCGATAAAAGTTATTACGTGCAAGTAATTGATAGCAAAAACAATGTTTTAGGCGAAAAAAAATCAGTAATGTTTGGCGATAGGTTATTGAATTTCAGTTTTATATCTAAAGTAAAATATGAAAATAAAACCATCCAAGTTACAGAAGAATTAAATGGAGACAATTTTGAAAAAGGAACCTATTTTGTTCATGTTTTTGATAAAAGTGAATTAGTTTCAAAATCATCTTTTGAATTGCGTTAAAATTTAAAAATATTTTTTAAGAGACTTCTAAAAATTCATTTATATTACAAAAAGTTCTTTTAAAAATTAGTTCGTTAAAATTTAAAATAGACCTCATCGTAGCTACAACTACACCTGTGGTTCTTTTTAAATTTTTCTTTATAACTTCTTGAAAATTACAAATTTTCATTAGAAAATCATTTTTTAGAAGTCCCCCTTTAATATAGAAAAAACTGCCCTAAAGGTTCGGAATTATTTATTCCGAACCTTTAGGGCAGTTTTTTATTAGATATTTCACTACAAAAAGTTAAAAACATAAAAAATCGAAAAGTAGTTTTATAACTAAATTCCGATTTTGTACTCAAGGCGGGACTTGAACCCGCACGAACATTACTGCTCACTGGATTTTAAGTCCAGCGTGTCTACCAATTCCACCACTCGAGCATTATATTTTTATGTTAATGGAGCGAAAAACGGGGCTCGAACCCGCGACCTCGACCTTGGCAAGGTCGCGCTCTACCAACTGAGCTATTTTCGCGGTAATTATTATTTCAATTAGCGAGTACAAAGATATAAATATTTTTTTTATCTCCAAATTTGTTTTCGCTTTTTTTTATTTTTTTATCATTATAACCGACAAAACAAAAATAATCAACTTTTTTTATCTTTCTCTTTCGGGTTTTTATTTTTTGGCTACGTCTTCAAAGAAAAACTTGAAAGAGAACAACTCTCATCAACAACGTTGTGAAATAGCCTTTTTTATTGCATATACGTTTCAATAGGTGCACAACTGCATACTAAGTTTCTATCTCCATATGCATCATCTACTCTACGAACGCTTGCAAAGAATTTATTTTCTTTTAAATATGGTAAAGGATAGGCTGCTTTTTCTCTACTATAAGGAAACTCCCAAGCATCTGAAGTAAGCATTTCTAAAGTATGAGGAGCATTTTTTAGAGGATTGTTTAAATTTTCAGCTTCTAATTCGTCAATTTCATTTTTTATTGCAATTAAAGCATCGCAAAAACGGTCTAATTCTGTTAAATTTTCGCTTTCAGTTGGTTCAATCATTAAAGTTCCTGCAACAGGAAACGAAACTGTAGGAGCGTGAAAACCGTAATCCATCAATCGTTTAGCAATATCTGCTACTTCAATATGTTTTTCTTTAAAGGAGCGACAATCCAAAATCATTTCATGTGCACATCTGCCCATTTCTCCTGAGTATAAAACTGGAAAATGATTTTCTAAACGGGCTTTCATATAATTAGCATTTAAAATTGCATATTTTGTAGCATCAGTTAAACCTTCAGCACCCATCATACAAATATAACTATAAGAAATTAAACACACTAAAGCTGAGCCATAAGGAGCTCCAGAAATTGCAGTTATTGCTTGTTCGCCTCCTACATTTACCAAAGGATTACTTGGTAAAAACGGGACTAAATGTTGTGCTACACATATAGGTCCTACCCCTGGACCCCCACCTCCATGCGGAATTGCAAAGGTTTTGTGTAGATTTAAATGGCAAACATCTGCACCAATAGTAGCAGGATTGGTAAGTCCAACTTGAGCATTCATATTAGCTCCATCCATATAAACTTGACCACCATTTTCATGAATTATTTTAGTAATTTCTTGAATAGAACTCTCAAAAACTCCATGTGTTGAAGGGTAAGTAACCATTAAGCATGATAAATTTGTTGAATGTTCAATTGCTTTTGTTTTTAAATCTTCTACATCTATATTGCCTTCTGGGGTGGTTTTAGTAACTATAATTTGCATACCAGCCATAGCTGCAGAGGCAGGGTTTGTGCCATGTGCCGAAGCAGGAATCAAACATACATTTCGATGAAAATCGCCTTTTGAATGATGATAAGCTCTAATAACCATAAGACCAGCATATTCACCTTGTGCACCTGAATTTGGTTGAAGTGTTGTGCCTGCAAAACCTGTAATTATTGATAATTGTTGTTCTAATTTTTTAAGCATTATCGTATAACCTTCTACTTGATTTGAAGGAGCAAACGGATGAATACTATTCCAATTTACCATGCTTAGAGGCAACATTTCTGTAGCAGCATTAAGTTTCATAGTGCACGAACCTAAAGAAATCATAGAATGGTTTAAGGCTAAATCTTTTCGTTCTAATTGCTTTATATATCGCATCATAGCGGTTTCTGAACGATTATTATTAAAGACATCATAGTTTAAAAATGATGATTTTCTTTGTAAACTTTTAGGTAAAATTATTTTTTCTGATATGTCTTTTGTTAAAAATACAGTTTCGCCTTTAGTTGCTTTGATAAGTGAATAAATTTCATTTATATCTTCAAAAGTTGTAGTTTCATTTAAAGAAATTGAGATAGTTTTATCATCAATTATATTGAAATTAATACCATTATTATCTGCCAAAATTTTAAGTTTTTTAACATCTACTTTTACTACTAATGTATCAAAATAATGTTTGTTTGTTTGCTCAATGCTTCCAAATTGTAATTTTTCATCTAAGGTAACGGTTAAACGATGAATTTTATTTGCGATATGTTTTAGCCCATCAGCTCCGTGATAAACAGCATACATACCAGCCATAACTGCTAATAAAACTTGAGCAGTACATATATTTGAGGTTGCTTTTTCACGTTTTATATGTTGCTCTCGTGTTCCTAAAGCCATCCGAAGTGCTCTATTACCATTTACATCAACAGATACTCCGATTATTCTGCCTGGCATACTTCGCTTGTATTCTTCTTTGGTAGCAAAATAAGCAGCATGAGGTCCTCCAAAACCCATAGGGATTCCGAAACGTTGAGTAGTGCCTACCACTACATCTGCACCCATTTCTCCAGGTGGAGTTAGCATTACTAAGCTTAAAATATCAGCAGCAACAGCAACTTTTATGTCTTTTTGATGAGCATTGGTTATAAAATCGGTATAATCATAAACTTGACCATGTTTTGCAGGATATTGAACAATAGCGCCAAAAAAATCATCTGATAATTCAACTGTTTGATGATTACCTACAACTAATTCAATTCCTAAAGGGTTTGAACGTGTTTGTAAAACGGCTAATGTTTGTGGTAAAACCTCTTCTGACACAAAGAATTTTAGAGCATTTGCTTTCTTTTTATCTCTGCTTCGTACATCTAACAAAAGTGCCATTGCTTCGGCTGCAGCTGTGCTTTCGTCTAATAAAGAAGCATTGGCAATTTCCATACCTGTAAGTTCTATAACCATGGTTTGATAATTTAACAAAGCCTCTAATCTGCCTTGTGCAATTTCTGCCTGATAAGGTGTATAAGCAGTATACCAACCTGGATTTTCAAAAATATTTCGTTGAATTACCGAAGGTAAAATTGTAGGATGGTATCCTAAACCAATATAATTTTTTGCAATTTTATTTTTATTTCCTAAATCTTGAATATGTTTTAAAAATTCATATTCTGACATCGGATTGTCTAATTGTAAGGTTTTTTTTAACTTAATATCATCCGGAATGGTTTCGTAAATAAGTTGTTCTATGCTTTCTGCACCAATAGTTGTAAGCATTTTTTGAAGGTCTATTATAGGTATTCCGATGTGTCTTAGCGAAAAATTATCTGTATACATTTTTTAGATTGAGTTTTTATTAAAAATTCCCCAAATTTACGAATAAAATTTAGAATTTAGCAATTTTTGCTTTGAAATTTTATAGAAAAATAATCAATTTAAGCAAACAAAAATAAGGTTTTTCTTCTCTAAAAATGTTATTTTTGCCAAAAGAAAAAAATAATATGAGCCAGTTTTATAAATTAGTAGTAAAAAAAGTAACAAGAGAAACACCCGAAGCTATTTCGATTACATTTTCAGTGCCTAACGAGTTGGCAGACAAATACTTGTTTGATGCTGGGCAATATGTAACATTAAAATTAACCTTAGACGGAAAAGAAATCAGACGTGCGTATTCTATTTGTGCTGCACCGATAGAAAACATCCTAAAAATAGCCATAAAAGCCATCCCAAGCGGAGCATTTTCGGTTTGGGCTAATCAAAATTTAAAAGAAGGAGATCTACTCGAAGTAGGTTTACCCGAAGGTAATTTTACCTTTAAACCCAATGCGTTGGCACAAAACAACTATGTATGTGTGGCAACTGGTAGCGGAATTACTCCTATCCTATCCATCATAAAAACAATTCTATCAGAAGAATTTCAAAGTAAAATTACCCTCTTTTATGGTAATAAAAACCTTGATAATGTTATTTTTTACAACGATTTAATGCGTTTGCATAAGGAATATTCTCAACGCTTTACAATTGAATGGTTTTTTAGTCAACAAAAACATGAAAA
Source organism: uncultured Flavobacterium sp. (assembly GCA_964463035.1). Lineage (GTDB taxonomy): Bacteria > Bacteroidota > Bacteroidia > Flavobacteriales > Flavobacteriaceae > Flavobacterium. The sequence goes on along the minus strand of CAYXAF010000041.1, from coordinate 4,218 downwards.
AGATGTTTTTGGACGAATTTCTTACAATTTAATCAAAAATTATACACAAAACAAGCCTATAGATGCCTATTATTTATGTGGAGTGGAACAAATGATTACGGACGTATCGGAAGGGTTAAAAAACGAGGGTTATGCTCCACAAAACATACATTATGAATTGTTTACTGCCTCTGCAAACGAACAAAAAATAGAAACCTTAAACGGAAGCACACAACTTTCGATACTTATAGACGATGAAGAACACGAATTTGAAATTTTGCCCAACCAAACCGTTTTAGAAGCTATCTTAAAACAAAATATTGATGCACCTTATTCTTGCCAAGGAGGAGTGTGCAGTAGTTGTACCGCAAAAATAATCAAAGGTTCGGCACAGATGAAAAAAAATAATGCCCTATCAGAAAGCGACGTTGCCAAAGGACTTATTTTAACCTGTCAAGCGGTGCCAACTTCAAGAATTTTAAAGATCGATTTTGAATTTTAGAAGCCCCCTATGGTTTATTACATTAGACGTTGCCTACGACATCTCTACCAAACATAAATTTTATTTAACTTATATCTTACTTTGGAAGAAACAATAGAAATACTCGGAGCAAGGGTGCATAACCTAAAAAATATTAGCGTAAGCATCCCTCGTGAAAAATTGGTTGTAATTACGGGCTTGTCAGGTTCGGGGAAGTCGTCTTTGGCATTTGATACCATTTATGCTGAAGGGCAACGAAGGTATATCGAAACTTTTTCGGCTTATGCACGGCAGTTTTTAGGCAGTTTAGAACGACCCGATGTTGATAAAATTGATGGACTTTCACCGGTTATTGCAATTGAACAAAAAACTACCAACAAAAACCCTCGTTCAACAGTAGGGACTATTACCGAAATTTATGATTTTTTACGTTTGTTATATGCCCGAGCAGCCGATGCGTATAGCCTAAACACAGGCGAACAAATGGTTTCTTATACCGATGAACAAATTAAAAATTTAATCATCGAAAAATATAACCAAAAAAAAATAAACATCTTAGCCCCTGTTATTCGTTCCAGAAAAGGACATTATGCCGAACTATTTCAGCAAATTATTAAAAAAGGATTTGTAAAAGTTCGGGTTGATGGTGAATTTAAAGATTTGGTTCATGGGATGAAGCTCGACCGATACAAAACACATGATATTGAAATTGTGATTGATAGACTGCTGGTTGAAGACGATGAAAATGCCCAAAAACGACTTACCCAAAGCATTGATACGGCTATGTACCATGGAGAAGGAATTTTGATGATTGTGGAGCATAAAAGCAACGAAATCAAGTTCTTTAGTCGTAATTTGATGTGCCCAAGCACAGGTTTATCCTATCCGAACCCCGAACCAAACACCTTTTCGTTTAACTCGCCTAAAGGAGCTTGCCCACACTGCAACGGATTAGGCATGGTTAATCAAATTAACTTTAAAAAAATAGTCCCTGATGCTAAGGTATCTATAAAAAATGGAGGATTTGCACCTCTGGGAACATATAAGCCTACATGGATTTTTAAACAATTAGAATATATAGGTGAAAAATACGGGTTTAAGATAACCGACCCAATCGAAAAAATCCCTACAGAAGCAATGGAGGTAATTTTAAATGGAGGGAATGATAAATTTTCTGTAAAGTCAGATGTTTTAGGTATTACACGTGATTATAAAATTGATTTTGAAGGTATTTCAAATTTTATAAAAAATCAATTTAATGAAAGCCAAACCCCCTCTATCAAACGATGGGCAAAAGAATTTATGGACGAAGTCGATTGCCCAGAATGTGAAGGAACTCGACTAAAAAAAGAAGCTCTTTCGTTTAAAATCAACGATAAAACCATTGCCGAACTAACCCATTTAGACACCTTAGATTTAGCCGCTTGGTTTACCAATTTAGAAAAAAATATTTCGGAGAAACAAAAAATTATTGCTACCGAAATTATCAAAGAAATACGAACCCGAATTCAGTTTTTGATAGATGTTGGGCTTACCTATTTAACTCTCAACCGAAGCTCGCACACACTTTCGGGAGGCGAAGCACAACGGATACGATTGGCTACACAAATTGGGTCGCAATTAGTAGGGGTTTTGTATATTTTAGACGAGCCAAGTATTGGTTTGCACCAGCGAGATAACGAAAAACTTATTCATTCTTTGTTCAATTTACGAGATATTGGCAACTCAGTTTTAGTGGTTGAGCATGATAAAGATATGATGCAACGTGCAGATTATGTTATTGATATAGGTCCGAAAGCAGGGAAATACGGAGGTCAAATAATCACTCAAGGCACTCCTAAACAATTACTAAAAGAAAACACCACAACCGCTCAATATTTAAGTGGAAAATTAAAAATAGAAATTCCAAAAACCAGAAGAAAAGGCAACGGAAAAACACTAACTTTAAAAGGAGCTACCGGGAATAATCTAAAAAATGTATCGGTAACATTTCCATTAGGCACCCTAATTTGTGTTTCAGGAGTTTCGGGAAGCGGAAAATCAACACTTATAAACGGAACACTTTACCCCATTTTAAACGAACATTTTTATAATGCTGTAAAAAAACCACATCCTTATAAAAGCATTGAAGGTATAGAAAATATTGACAAAGTTATAGATATTGACCAAAGCCCTATTGGAAGAACACCCCGCTCAAACCCCGCTACTTATACCGAAGTTTTTGGAGATATTCGTAATTTATTTTCGCAAACTCCCGAGGCTATGATACGAGGATATAAACCCGGTAGATTTAGTTTTAATGTGCAAGGAGGGCGTTGTGAAACCTGTGAAGGAAGTGGAGTAAGAACCATAGAAATGGGATTCTTGCCTGATGTGTATGTAGAGTGTGAAACCTGCATGGGTAAGCGTTTTAACCGTGAAACATTAGAAATTAGATACAAAGGTAAATCTATTTCGGACATCTTAAACATGACTGTTGATGAAGCAGTTGTTTATTTTGAAAACATACCAAAAATTTATCGAAAAATAAAAACTATACAAGATGTTGGCTTAGGTTATATAACTCTTGGACAGCAAAGCACAACTTTATCTGGAGGTGAGGCACAACGCATAAAATTAGCAACAGAATTAAGCAAAAAAGACACAGGAAATACGTTCTATATTTTAGACGAGCCCACAACTGGCTTGCATTTTGAAGACATACGTGTGCTGATGGATGTGATACAAAAATTGATAAAAAAAGGTAATACGGTTTTAATAATTGAACATAATTTAGATGTAATAAAATTAGCTGATTATATCATAGATATAGGACCTGAAGGAGGAAAAGGAGGCGGAACTGTGGTGTGCCAAGGCACTCCAGAACAAGTAGCCAAACACAAAATCAGCCATACCGCACGGTTCTTAAAAGAAGAGTTAAGATAATGGTAAAATGGCAATGGTTGATTCTAACGGCTGAGATGTTAACTCCGTAGAAGCACCATTTGATAGCATTCAGCAAAATACCAATGCAACTAAAAAATGTTTAAAATCTATGTAGATAAGCAAAAACTATGTTTAGAAAGTTGTAAATTTTATACCCTTTAGTTCACAATTTGAATATGTAAAAGCTACTTTTGAATGAAAACCAACAAATAATTTTATGAAAACCATAAATATAATCGGTTCGGGGAACGTTGCCCAACATTTAGTTCAATTTTTTATAAATTCGGACGATTTTTTGTTGCTTTCTGTTTTGGTTCGGAATAGGGCAAACGCAACTTTTGCACCCTTGCCTTGCCTTATTATAGATGATTATAATCAACAACCTCTGGTAGACATTACTATTATTGCTGTTTCAGACGATGCAATTGCTGAAGTTTCAAACAAAATTATACATCAAAATACCTTAGTAGTACATACCTCTGGGTGTAAAAACCTCGATATACTTAATAAAAAGCACAAACGAGGCGTGTTTTATCCGTTGCAAACCTTTAGCAAGGACAAAAAAATAAATTTTAAAGAAATTCCCATCTGTATTGAAGCAGAAAACACAAAAGATGAAATTTTTTTAGAACACTTTACTTTAAAAATTTCTAAAAATGTATATAAAATAAATTCTGAACAGCGAAGCAAATTACATATTGCTGCTGTTTTTGTAAACAATTTTACAAATTATTTATACCAAATAGGCAACGAAATTTGCATTGAAAATAATATCCCTTTTAAGATACTAGAACCTTTAATCATAGAAACAGCCATAAAAATAAAAGAACTAA